>JAXJCX010000101.1:0-74038 GCA_036302225.1 Collinsella sp. | reverse complement strand
CGTCTACGCCCGCAACACCGTCACCAACGACGTGCTGTACAAGGAGGGCCTGGACCTTCTCGTCGTGCCCTCCGCCGAGCTCTCCCGCGGCCGCGGCGGCCCGCGCTGCATGAGCATGCCCTTCTGGCGCGAGGACCTCTAAGTCTTTCCGTTTCCGGTGCGGTCCCCCTACAACCGCACCGGTTTCGCCCGTCAAACGGGCAACACTAATACTTACGTAATTCATTTTTTCGAAAGGAAACGAACCATGGGTGTTAACCTCTCCGGCCGTAGCTTCCTCAAGCTCCTCGACCTCTCCACCGAGGAGATCGAGTACTTGCTCAAGCTTTCCAAGAACTTCAAGGACATGAAGCGCGCTGGCGTTCCGCACCGCTATCTCGAGGGCAAGAACATCGTTCTGCTCTTCCAGAAGACCTCCACTCGTACCCGCTGCGCCTTCGAGGTCGGCGGCATGGATCTGGGCATGGGCGTCACCTACCTCGATCCCGGTTCGTCGCAGATGGGCAAGAAGGAGTCCATCGAGGACACCGCCCGCGTTCTCGGCCGCATGTATGACGGCATCGAATTCCGTGGCTTTGCGCAGGACGACGTCGAGGAGCTCGCTGCCAAGTCCGGCGTGCCCGTGTGGAACGGCCTGACCACCGAGTGGCACCCCACCCAGATGCTCGCCGACATCCTGACCGTTCAGGAGAACTTCAACTACGACATCAAGGGCAAGACCCTCGTCTTCATGGGCGACTGCAAGAACAACGTTGCTCGCTCCCTCATGGTCGTCTGCTCCAAGCTCGGCATGAACTTCGTGGCCTGCGGCCCCGAGGAGTGCATGCCCGCTGACGACGTCATCGAGGCCTGCAAGCCCATCGCCGAGGCTAACGGCTGCACCATCAAGCTGACCACTGACGTCAAGGACGGCGTCACCGGTGCCGACGTTATCTACACCGATGTGTGGGTCTCCATGGGCGAGCCCGACGAGGTCTGGGCCGAGCGCATCGCTCAGCTCACCCCGTATCGCGTTACCTCCGAGGTCATGGCTATGGCCAACCCGGGTGCCATCTTCCTGCACTGCCTGCCCAGCTTCCACGACACCAACACCACGATTGGCGCCGAGAAGTGCGAGCAGTTCGGCATCACCGAGCAGGAGGTCACCGACGAGGTCTTCGAGAGCCCCGCTTCCAAGGTCTTCGACGAGGCCGAGAACCGCATGCACACCATCAAGGCTGTCATGTACGCCACGCTCAAGTAAGAGCATCTAGCATCTCGCTCGGGGTGTATTGCTGGACACCCCGAGCGGTTTTATCTGGTAATAATCTCGCATCAAGCGGCAGGCACGGCACGGAAGAGCCGCTTCTGGCGAGATCAGTAAATGATTTATGAAGGGGGGATGAGAACTATGACTGAGACCGCTAAGAAAAAGCGCGGTATGCCTTCATCGTTCACCATTCTTCTTGCTCTGCTGGCAATTGTCGCAGTGATTACCGTTATCGTCTCCGGCACGTCCGGCGGCGCGGTTACTGCCGCCCGTCTGAGCGATTTCTGCACCGCCCCGATTAAGGGCTTCGCTGACGCTCTGCCCGTCTGCCTCTTCGTTATGATCCTGGGCGGCTTCCTCGGTATGATGACCGAGACCGGCGCCCTGGACAACGGCATCGCCGTTCTGGTGCAGAAGCTTAAGGGCAACGAGATTATGCTCATTCCCGTGCTGATGCTCATCTTCTCCCTCGGTGGTACCACCTATGGTATGTGCGAGGAGACCGTTCCCTTCTACGCCCTGCTCGCCGCTACCATGATGGCTGCTGGCTTCGACCCCATGGTCGGTGCCGCTACCGTCCTGCTCGGCGCTGGCTGCGGCTGCCTGGGCTCCACGGTTAACCCGTTCGCCGTCGGCGCTGCCGTCGACGCTCTGACCGGCGTTGGCATTGAGGTCAACCAGTCCATCATCATCGGCCTCGGTGCCGTCCTGTGGATTGTCACTACCGCTATGTCCATCTTCTTCGTGATGAACTATGCCAAGAAGGTCAAGGCTGACAAGGGTTCCACCATCCTGTCGATGCAGGAGCTCAAGGACGCCGAAGAGGCTCACGGCAAGGCTGCTTCCGAGGTCCACAAGGAGGTCAAGCTCACCGGTCGTCAGAAGGGTGTTCTGATCGCCTTCGCCTTCACCTTCGTCGTCATGATCGTCGGCTTCATTCCGCTGGCCGACCTCAACGAGGGCGTCGCCAACTTCTTCGACGCTGGCGCTGTCTACGACGCCGACGGTAACGCCGTCGTCCAGGGCTGGTCTGCCCTGATCACCGGCCTGCCCATTGGCCAGTGGTACTTCGACGAGGCTTCCACCTGGTTCTTCCTCATGGCCGTCCTGATCGGTATCATCGGTGGCCTGTCCGAGAAGCAGATCGTTAACACCTTCATCACCGGCGCTGCCGACATGATGTCCGTTGTTCTCGTCATCGCCCTCGCCCGTGGTATCTCCGTCCTCATGGCTAACACCGGCCTCGATGTCTTCGTCCTCGACGCTGCCGCCAATGCCCTGGCTGGCCTGTCCGGCGTGATCTTCGCTCCCATGAGCTTCCTGGTCTACTTCGGCCTGTCCTTCCTGATCCCCTCGACCTCCGGTATGGCCACCGTCTCCATGCCCATCATGGGACCGCTGGCTGTTAAGCTCGGCTTCTCGCCTGAGGTCATGGTCATGATCTTCTCCGCCGCCATCGGTGTCGTGAACCTATTCACCCCGACCTCCGGCGCCATCATGGGCGGTCTCGCCCTGGCCAAGATCGAGTGGACGACCTGGCTCAAGTTTGCCCTTAAGCTCATCGTCGCGCTCTCCGTCGTCTGCGCCATCATCCTGACCGTCGCCTGCGTGTTGATCTAAGTACCCAACGGGTACCCCACGGAAACCTTGACGATCCTGTAGAGGATCACCTGGTCATCGTCTGTCCGGCGGGGTAAACCCACCGGTAGACTCCTACCTTTAGCCCCCTTCCGTTCCGTGCGCGGGAGGGGGCGCTCTTGTGTTCCGGCGTTTTACCAAACGCCGGAACCACTCGACGCTGCAAGCCCGCCAGAGCGGCAATCTTACGTTCAATCGTCGGGCATGGCCAAAAGGCCTATGCCCTCCTCTTTCACGTAACCTTGCTCGCTCTGGCGGGCTTTCGCTGACTTTTGCTCCACCTGCGGCGCTGCCATTGTTGGTGTTATGGGGCGGTGCAATGGGGTCAGGTTAGTTTGCACCAAATATGTCCGACAAGAGGTTTGACGGATGTTTGGTTGGTGCCTGTTGATGGTCTGGGTATCGGGGAGGGCGGGCTCCGTTATAATCGCCTAGAACATTAAATGGAAACGGGACGGGAGCCATATATGCGCCAGGGTTTCGACAACGCGAAGTATATCGAGCTGCAGGCTGCTCACATTAAGGAGCGCATCTCGCAGTTTGGCGGCAAGCTCTATTTGGAGTTTGGCGGTAAGCTATTCGATGACTATCATGCGAGCCGCGTGCTACCGGGTTTTGAACCGGACAGCAAGTTCCGCATGCTCAAGAGCATCGCCGACGATGTCGAGGTTATCATCGCGATCAACGCGAACCACATCGAGAAAAACAAGGCTCGTGGTGACCTGGGCATTACCTATGACGAGGATGTGCTGCGCCTGGTTGACCTGTTCCGCGGCAACGGCTTTGCCGTCGCGGCTGTGGTCATCACCCAGTACGCTGGCCAGCCTGCTGCTGATGTGTTCCGCAACCGCCTGAACGCGCTCGGTATTCCCGCCAAGCTGCACTATCCCATCGAGGGGTATCCGCACGATGTCGATCTGATCGTGTCCGACGATGGCTACGGCAAGAACGAGTTTGTCGAGACCACGCGTCCGCTCGTCGTGGTCACCGCTCCCGGCCCCGGCTCAGGCAAGCTCGCCACTTGCCTCTCGCAGCTCTATCACGAGCACAAGCACGGCACCGCCGCCGGCTACGCCAAGTTCGAGACTTTCCCGGTCTGGAATCTGCCCCTCACGCATCCGGTCAACATCGCCTATGAGGCAGCAACGGCCGATCTCGACGATGCCAATATCATCGACTCCTTCCACTTGGAGGCCTACAACAAGACCACGGTCAACTACAACCGCGACGTCGAGGCCTTCCCGGTGGTCCGTGCTCTGATGGAAAAGATCCTGGGCAAGAGCCCCTATCAGAGTCCTACGGACATGGGCGTCAATATGGTCGGCTTTGCCATCACCGATGACGATGCCTGCCGCGACGCTTCCAAGATGGAGATCGTCCGCCGCTACTTTACCGCGGTCGAAAATGTGCGCCGTACCGGCGTGGGCGATGAGCAAGTCGACCGTCTCAAGATTATTATGAAGAAAGCCGGCATCGATAAGAACTACTCACCGGCGCGCTCGGCGGCCCTCACCAGGGAGCAGCTGACGGGTGGTCCCGTGGGTGCCATGGTCATGCCCGATGGCTCCGTGGTGACCGGTAAGACCTCCACGCGCCTGGGCGCCGCAAGTTCGCTCATTATGAACGCCCTCAAGCATGTCTCGGGCGTCGACCTTGAGCTCGAGGTCATTAGCGATGAGGCGATCGAGCCCATCAGCAAGCTCAAGACGCATTTCCTGGGCAGCAAAAACCCTCGCCTCCACACCGACGAGACGCTTATGGCGCTGTCGATCACCTCGGCCACGAGTGAGACGGCCGCTCGCGTCCTTTCGGGCCTGGAGCAGCTGCGCGGTTGCGATGCCTTCTTTAGCGTGATTATCTCGCCGACGGACGAGACGGTACTGCGCAAACTGGGTATCAACGTGTGCTGCGAGCCCAAGTTTGAGCGCCGCGGTTTCTTCCACCGCTAAGTTTGAAGCACCGCGGTAATTGCATTGCATTTTGGCCGTATCGGGTTGGCGCCCGGTACGGCTTTTTGATCAATAAAGCGCCTATTTCGACGAAAAATAGCTGTTTACCTGCCTAGAAACAATTTGAGCGGTATACAATAATCGTAACTGTTTCATCCTTAGCGGGATGCCGCATGATGGAGATTACCTGCCATCGTGAGGTGTGTCGGTCGCGCACGGCGCGTTAGATGCTCGTGCTCGGTTTGAGGAGGCTGCTATGGCGGGCAAGGGTCGTGCGAGTGTCAACGATATGAAGCGTGTCGAGGTGCTGGTGTTGATGGAGATCGACCAGCAAGCCGAAGACAATGGCGGGCCGTATGGTTTCTCGCGCAAAACGCTTGCCGAGCGCGTGGGGGTTTCGCCGTATCGTGCCCGCGCCGCAATCGATCGCTTGGATTCCGAGGGCATGATTGATGTCGTCTCGCGTTATAGCGACGACGGCGGTCAGCTTGCAAATGGCATTTGCCTCACCGAACGTGGCGAATGGTATCTTGAGGGCGTCCGTACCGGCATGCTCGTTCAAGAAATGCTTGAGGACGCGGTTGCTAATCGATAGCAGCATATAACCCTTGCCATAGCGACGCCGCCTGGGAAACCGGGCGGCGTTTTGTTTCAAGATTGAGAAATGCAATCGCACGCGAGAAAAATTGCGAACGGTCCGCGGCGCGAGTATTACAATGAAGACCCGTAAGATGTGGATAAACAACTTCTACGGGAAGCGCAGGTAACTCAATATGACCAAGCATGTGTTCGTAACCGGTGGCGTGGTTTCGTCCCTGGGCAAGGGTATCACCGCGGCCTCGCTGGGCCGTCTGCTCAAGTCGCGTGGCTACAAGGTAACGATGCAGAAGGCCGACCCGTATCTGAACGTCGACCCCGGTACCATGAGCCCGTTCCAGCATGGTGAGGTCTTCGTTACCGAGGATGGTTACGAGTCCGACCTGGACCTGGGTCATTACGAGCGCTTTATTGATGAGAACCTGACCCGCGATTCCAACTTTACGACCGGTGCCATCTACAAAAGCCTAATCGCCCGCGAGCGTCGCGGCGACTTTTTGGGCGGCACCGTACAGGTGATTCCGCACGTCACCAATGCCATTAAGGACAAGTTCCGCCGCATTGAGGAGCAGACCGGCTCCGATGTGGTCATCACCGAGCTGGGCGGCACGATCGGCGACATCGAGTCGCAGCCGTTTGTCGAGGCTATTCGCCAGTACCGCAAGGAGGCCGGCCCCGAGAACGTCTGCTACATCCACGTGTCGCTCGTTCCCTATATCGCCGCCGCCCACGAGGTCAAGACCAAGCCCACACAGCATTCCGTCAAGGAGCTCCGCAGCTTTGGCATCCAGCCCGATATTATCGTGCTGCGCTCCGACCACCATATCGATGACGCTATCCGCGGAAAGATCGCAAGCTTCTGCGACGTCGACACCGATTGCGTCTTTACCAACGAGGACTGCGCGAGCATTTACGATGTTCCGCAGCTGCTTGCCGAGCAGGACTTTGACCTGCGCATTTGCGAGCGCCTGGGTCTGGACCCGCGTGAGCGCGACATGAGCGAGTGGAACGAGTTCCTGCGCAAACAGAATCACGCCAACCATCACGCCGACAAGGTGAAGATCGCCGTCGTGGGCAAGTACACGCAGCTGCCCGATGCTTACCTGTCGGTTATCGAGGCCCTGCACCATGCGGGCGTCTTCTACGATCGCCATGTGGACGTCCAGCTGGTCGACGGCGAGAGCCTCGACGAGCAGAATGTCTCCGAGGTTCTGGGCGACGCCTCGGGCATCCTGGTCCCCGGCGGCTTTGGCAAGCGCGCCCTGGAGGGCAAGATCCTCGCGGCCGAGTTTGCCCGTGAGCACAAGATTCCGTATCTGGGCATTTGCCTGGGTATGCAGGTGGCCGTGTGCGAGTTCGCCCGCAACGTCGTCGGCCTTGCCGGCGCCAGCTCCTCCGAGTTCGATCCGGACGGCCCGTTTAGCGTCATCGATCTGATGAGCTCGCAGGAGGACGTGACCGAGAAGGGCGGCACCATGCGCCTGGGCGCCTATCCGTGCAAGCTCGCCGCCGATACCCTTGCTCGCGAGGCATATGGCGAGGAACTCGTCTACGAGCGTCACCGTCACCGCTTTGAGTTCAACAACGCCTTCCGTGACCAGCTCGAGGACGCCGGTTTGGTTATCTCGGGTCTGTCGCCCGACGAGCGCCTGGTCGAGATGGTCGAGCTGCCGCGCGACGTGCATCCGTGGTATGTGGCAACCCAGGCTCATCCCGAGTTCAAGAGCCGCCCGACCAACCCGCAGCCGCTGTTCCGCGAGTTCGTGCGCGCTTCGATCGGCCAGCACGAGGGTGTCGACCGTCTGCAGGTGACGCCCAAGAACCTCGCTACGGACTAAGGGTGCCGGAGAACCAAGAACATACCGAAGCTACTCCCTCGTCGCTCGCTGTGGTGGCGGGGGAGTATCTCGATTACCTTGCGGTCGAGCGGGGTTTGGCGCGCAATACGATTGCGGCCTACCGTCGTGACCTGACGACGTACTGCGCCTATCTGGAGCGGGCGGGCATTGTGTCTTTTGAAGAGGTGACCCGTCAGGTCGTGGAGGACTTTGTTGCCGATCGCCGCGACGGAGGCTATTCCGACGCCTCGGTGGAGCGCGCGCTTGCTGCCGTGAAGGGCCTGCATGCCTTTTTGGTGCGCGATGGGGCCGTGGCCCAAAACCCGACGGCGGCGTTGCGCCTGCCCAAAAAGGCAGATCGCCTGCCGGAATACCTTTCGGTGGAGGATGTCTCGGCACTGCTCGATCAAGACTTTCCCGAGGGCGAGATGGGGCTGCGCGATCATGCCATCTTGGAAGTGCTCTACGGATGCGGTTTGCGCGTGAGTGAGCTGGTTGGGCTCGATGTGGGCGATATCCATATTGATGACGGGTTTGTCCTGGTGCGCGGTAAGGGCTCCAAGGAGCGTCTGGCCCCGTTGGTGGGAAGCGCGGCTCGCGCCCTGACACACTATATAGGTGACGGGCGCACTCTCCTGGCCGCGCATGCTCACGGGATGGAGACCTCGGCGGTCTTTTTAAATAAGAACGGACGTCGCCTGTCGCGCCAGGCCGTGCATGCGATATGCGAGCGGTATGGGCGCCAGGTGGGGCTGGTTGGGCTCCATCCCCACACCCTGCGCCACTCCTTTGCCACCCACATGCTCGCGGGCGGTGCCGACCTGCGTGTGCTGCAGGAGATTTTGGGCCATGCCGATATTTCGACCACGCAGGTCTACACGCATGTCGACCGCACGCAACTGACCGAGGTCTATCTGGCGGCGCATCCGTTGGCACATCGCTAGCACCTCGCTGACCTGCATATTTATAAATATTAAAGGGGACGGGCCCAGATTGCCGAGACGCACTTTTGCGCACATGGGCAATCTGGGGCCCGTCCCATTTTTCGCCAGACACCGACGCGTTGGTGGGCCGTGTGTACCGTGGGTGGGGGAGTTTGGGGGCGATGTGAACGGTGTGTAAAGGGACGTAAAAATCGCCTCAAGGTCAACTTGAAGGTTGAGGTTCGCGGGCGTGGTTCTACAGGTGGCATCCCGCCTTTGCTGCAAACACAACATATTGTGTTTTCGAACATATGCTCGGGGGTGTTTTACAACATATTGGGGGTGGAGTGGTGGGGTGGGGTGGGGGAAGGGGTGGGGAAAGGTGTTGAAAAATGGGGCGGTTCCCCATATTATTGATGACGTCGACAGGCGGGGTGGTTCCCCGCGTACGTGCCATCTGAGTAACCGAGGGGAGGGCGCACATGGGAATGACGGGTGCATACGAGCGCAATCTCGATGCAAAAGGTCGTCTATCCCTGCCTGCACCCCTTCGCGAGGAGCTTGGAGAGCACGTTCGCGTGTTTAAAGCCCTGGATGTCGATGCTCTGTACGTGTTCTCTGCCGAGGCCTTCGATAAGTGGGTCGAAGGACTCTTCGCGGGTCGTGAGGGCCACGAGGGTTTTAACCCGCGTGACATCAACGACCAGAAGCTCATGAGGGCGATCAACAAGCGCACCACGTCGATGGATGTGGACAGCGCGGGTCGTATCGGTCTTTCTGAGTCTCTCCGCAAGCAGGCGAACCTCGACCGCGAGGTCACGGTTGTGGGCAACTACGACCACCTTGAGGTTTGGGACCGCGCTACGGCCGATGAGGACGATGACGACGAGGCCCTGCTGGACCTCTTCTTCTCGTAAGGGCAAGGCACGAGTAACGGATGGAGCGTGGGATCTTGACACAAGAATATCGGCATGAACCTGTCATGCTCGGCGAAGTGCTTGAGTCGCTGCAGCTAAAGAGCGGCTCCGTCGTCTGCGACTGCACCCTTGGCGGTGCCGGCCATTCGGTAAAGATGGCCGCGCAGGTGGGGGAGACCGGCCTTTTGCTCGGCGTCGATCAGGACGACATGGCCCTCGAGGCCGCTGGCGCCCGTCTGGACCGCGAGGTTCCCGGCGTCCCGCACCAGCTGCTGAAGGGCAACTTCGGCGACTTGGACGAGCTGCTTTGCTCGGCCGAGGTGCCCGGGGTCGATGGCTTCCTGTTCGACTTGGGCGTTTCGTCGCCGCAACTCGATATCCCTGGCAGGGGCTTTTCGTACAACGAGGACGCCCCATTGGACATGCGGATGGATCCGGGTAACAACACCTTAAACGCAGCTGAGGTCATCAACACCTATAACGAACACGACCTCGCCCGGATTCTACGCGTCTATGGCGAAGAGAAGTTTGCCTCGCAGATCGCGCGCGAGATCGTGCGCCGCCGCGAGCATGAGCCGATCGAAACCACAGGCCAGTTTGTCGAGATCATCAAGGCTGGTATCCCCGCTGCCGCTCGTCGGCATGGCGGACACCCAGCCAAGAAAAGTTTCCAGGCCATTCGCATCGAGGTCAATCACGAACTCGATGTGCTCGAGCGAGGGCTTGACGCCGCCACAAGGTGGCTCAACCCGGGCGGACGCATCTGCGTTATCTCGTATCACTCGCTCGAGGACCGTATCGTAAAGAACCACTTTAAGGAGATGAGCCAGGGGTGCACGTGTCCGCCGGAGATTCCGGTGTGCGTGTGCGGCAACGTGCCGATACTCAAGGTCATCACCCGCAAACCCCTGGTTGCCCAACCCGATGAGGTTGCGCGCAACCCTCGGGCGAGATCAGCCAAGATCCGCGTGGCGCAGCGTCTGTAGACGCGACTGCGTGATATTGGACCTCCCGCTCGTACCACAAACGAAGCTTAAACACACTACCAACGTACTCGGGATGGGAGGCGGCATATCATGGGCTACAACACTTCAAACGCAGCACTCGCCTATGATATGAACGCCATGCCCGCCTATCGTGAGGCACCGCAGGCCCCCGTTGCTCCCCGCGAGCAGCGCACACCGCGCTTTGATGTCTACACGGGCGCGGGCCGTCAGGCAAACCAGGCGGTAAGCCCGGTTTTCATGAGCGTTCTTAAAACGTTTTGCATCATTGCGGCCATCTTCATGACGATCGGTGTCGCCCGTGTGGCGCTCGCCGGCATTACGGCCCAGGTGCTCAACAGCAACGCCGCGCTTACCAACACGCTCGAGAAGGCGACCGATGAGAGCTCCGACCTGGAGGTCATGCATTCGGTCTATGGTGCCGACACGCGCATTCGCGACCTTGCGGGCGCTTATGGCATGGTGGAGCCCAGCGAGAGCGTTACACTTGATTTTTCGCAGGATGCAGCCGCGGGCGCTAGCTCGACCGCGACCGCTCAGTAACAAGACGGTAGCTGAGTATGACAAATGACTATCGCCGCGGCTCCGACGGGGGTCGCGGTTCTGGACGTCCCTCATCGCGGGGACGTTCTGGTTATCAAGGAACGGGTCGGCCATCTTACAACGCGAGGCCGTCCTATGGCAACGACCCTGCGTCGCGTCTCCGTGGCTCGAGTGGTCCTCAAATGCATAACACCAGACCGCGCAAGAGCTCGTCGACCGAATGGCTCACGGGCACGCCGCTGCCCCGTCGCAAAGCCGTTATGGGCTTTATCGGGCTTGGCTTGGGTTTGGGCGCCCTTCGCCTTGCCGACTATCAAATCGTGGAAGCCGATAAGTTGCGCGACCGCGCCGATGCACGTCGCTTGCTTGCGCAGACGCTGTATGCCAAGCGCGGTACCATCTACGACCGTAACGGCAACGTGCTGACGTCGTCGGTCGAATGCCGCAACATCGCCGTGAATCCTCAGCTTATCGAGGACGTTGACAAGACGGTATCGGCACTGGTCAAAGCTACGGGAATCGATAAAAAGACCTGTCGCGAGCTCGTTGAGTCGGATGGCACCTGGGTGTATATCAAACGTCAGGTGGACGAGGACGATGTCGCGGCGCTGGAGAAGAAGAACCTGCCAGGCGTGCTCTTTGAGCAGGCCATGAAGCGCGTGTACCCCTACGGCAACCTGGCATCGCAGGTGCTTGGCGTGGTAAACGTGGACAACGACGGTCTGACGGGCCTCGAAAAACAGTACAACAAGCTTTTGACCGGAACGAACGGTTCGCTGGTGCGCGAGCGGGCGAGGGACGGTAGCTATATCGCGGGCGGCGCCTATAAGAAGGTTGCCGCGGTGGACGGCGTGGACATCGTGACGACGCTCGATGTCAATATCCAGCGTGCTGCCGAGGACGCCCTGGCCGAGGCGGTCGAAAAGACCAAGGCCAAGAATGGCTCGGCCCTGGTCACCGATCCCACGACGGGCGAGATTCTGGCGGCATGCTCGTATCCGACATATGACCAGACCGATCTGGAAAACGCCAAGACCGAGGACATGAACTTGCGTCTGGTTACCGATGCCTACGAGCCCGGCTCGGTCTTTAAGACGCTCGTGGCCGGTGCCGGCTTCGACTTGGGCGCCGTGCGTTCGAGCACGTCGTTTGAGGTGCCGGCGAGCATTAAGGTCGGCGACGACACCGTTACCGACGCCGATAAGCGCGACTACACCATGACCATGGATGTGCGCGAGATGATGCGCCGTTCGTCCAACGTGGGCTTTGTCCTGGTGGGGCGCAAGATCGGTGCCGACGACTTTGCCGCCTATGTGGACAAGTGGGGCATCGGTCACAGCTCTGGTGTAGATTTTCCGGGCGAGAGCCTGGGTATCGTCAAGGAGCGTGACCAGTATGACGGCGCCACGCTGGGCTCGATGAGCTTTGGACAGGCACTGTCCGTCTCGCCAATTGAGATCGCACGTGCCGTGGGCGGCATCGCCAACGGCGGCGTGATGATGACACCGCACTTCTATAAGTCCAGCAAGGGCGACGAGAAGGACTGGGGCGAAGGCGAGTGCGCGATTTCTGAGGATGCCGCATCCCAGGTGACATCGTGCATGCAGACGGTCGTGTCCGAGGGTACGGGCGTTGGCGGCGCGGTTGACGGCTATGACGTGGCGGGTAAGACCGGTACGGCCGAACGTGCCGACGAGAACGGCGGCTACCTCAAGGAGAACTACATGTCGTCCTTTATGGGCTTTGCACCGGCACAATCGCCCAAAGTGCTGTGCTATATCACGCTCGACGGAACGCCGAGCGGTTCAGATGCCGCTGCGGTGCCGTTCCAGTCCATTATGGCCAACGCGCTCGACGTGCTGGGTATCCCGCACACGAAGTAGGGGGTTACAATCTTTGGGGCGTTGTTTGTTGTCCCATATGAGGGTGTTCACATGCCCTGCACCACGCATGTGCGGCGCTGGGATACAATACGCCGATAGCATTATTAGGTTTACAGGGGAGCTGCAATGATAGAGATCGCCGTCAACAACCTCGCGGCCGCAACAGGGGCCCGAACCGTGACGGGAGAAGCCGATCGGGTATGCCGCGGGTGCGTTATCGACTCGCGCCAGGTCGAGGAAGGGACGATTTTCGTCGCCTTTCCCGGTGAAAACGTCGACGGCAATGATTTTGCTTCCCGTGCCGTCCAGTCGGGTGCCGGCGCCGTCGTGATGACGCGTGAGCCCGAGGCCGAGCTGGTCTCGCTGGCGCAGGACAAGGGCTGTGCCATCTTGCTGACCGATGATCCCGAGGAGTTTCTGCTGCGTTTGGCGCACGCGTACCGTCTGGAGCTTGGCTGCCTGGTCGTTGGCATTACCGGTTCCATCGGCAAGACGACGACCAAGGACGTGCTCGCCGCTGTGCTCGCCAAGCGCTATCGTGTCTGGGCCACCAGGGGCAATTTCAATAACCTGATCGGCATGCCGCTCACGGTGCTTTCCGCTCCGGTCGATACCGAGGTCCTGGTGCTCGAGATGGGCATGAACCATTTCCACGAGATTGAGCGCCTGTCCCAGTCCGCCAATCCCAACCTTGCCATCGTGAGCAAGATCGGCACCTCTCATATCGGCATTTTGGGTAGCCGCGAGAACATCGCCCGCGCTAAGGCCGAGATTGTCCAGGGTATGTGCGCCGCTGGCGACTTCTTGCCGCTGCTGGTTTTGGGCGGCGAGGACGACTTTACGCCGTTCATTCGCGATACGTTCGCCCAGCCTGCTGGTATCGACGTGATGCTGGCCGGCGTCTCGGACGATGATGAGGTCCGTGCCCGCGACGTTCGTGTTGATGACGAGGGCCGTCCGGTCTTTACGCTCGATTTTGGCCAGGGTGAGACGATCGATACCATGCTTGCCATCCCCGGCGTGCAGTCCGTTCCTAATGCCGTTAAGGCCGCCGCGGTTGCCTATCGCTTGGGCGTGACGCCCGAGCAGATCGATGCTGCCTTTAGGGGCCTCACGATCACCGGTCACCGCCAGGAGATCAAGCGCGCCAAGAGCGGTGCCCGCGTCATCGACGATTCCTATAACGCCAGTGCCGAATCCATGGCTGCTGGCCTCGATCTGCTGTGCTCGCTTTCGTGCACGGGGTCTCGCATGGCGATCCTGGGCGAGATGGGCGAGATGGGCGATGAGGCTCCTCGCATGCATGAGCTCGTGGGCGCCTATGCCGCCGCCAAGAAGCTCGACATGCTGGCGTGCGTGGGTGGTGAGCTGGCCCAGCTTATGGCCGATGCCGCGCGCATGATGGGTATGGACGAGGACCGCATCCAGGTGTTCTCCGATTATCAGCAGGTGCTCGACCGCATGGGCGGCGCGCTTGAAAAACATGATGTTGTACTGGTCAAGGGTTCCCGCTTTGTTGAGCTCGACCGCTTTGTGGAAGGTGTGTGCTAGCCCATGTTCGGCAATCCCTCGTATCCAACGTATCAGGCTTTTTTGGGGCTTGGCATCGCCGCTGCCATTGCGCTGCTGCTCATGCCGTGGTGGATCAAGCTACTCAAGGTCGAGGGTATCGGCCAGCAGGTTCGTGCCGACGGCCCCAAGCGTCATTTGGTTAAGCAGGGAACGCCCACCATGGGTGGTGTTGTCATTCTCGTCGCGATCTCGCTGACCTGCCTGCTGATGGGCAAGCTCACCACCGAGCTCGTGCTCGTGC
The DNA here is from genome assembly GCA_036302225.1 of Collinsella sp. GTDB lineage: Bacteria > Actinomycetota > Coriobacteriia > Coriobacteriales > Coriobacteriaceae > Collinsella. Next base: position 59,684 of record JAXJCX010000101.1, on the reverse strand, counting down.
TGCTCGCCACGCTGGCGACCGGCGTGCTGGGCCTGATCGACGACCTGACTTCCGTTACGCATGGGCGCTCGCTCGGTCTGACGCCCCATGCCAAGATGATCGGCCTAACCATTATCTGTGTCACCTTTACGGTACTTGCCGTCAACTGGTGCGGCGTCGCCCCCGAGATTCGTTTTCCCGGCGGCCTGACGATTGACCTCGGTGTTCTTTCGACCACCATCTGCGGCCTTTCGTTCCCGTGGCTCTACATTGTCTTTTGCTGGCTGATGATCGCCGGTCTTTCTAATGCCGTGAACCTGACTGATGGCCTTGACGGTCTTGCTGGCGGCACCTCCATGATTGCCATGCTCGCCATGGCTGCCATGGCGTTTTTGCACGGAGACGTGAACCTGTCCATCTTCTGCACCGCGTGTGCCGGTGCCTGCTTGGGCTTTCTGTGGTTCAACTGCTATCCGGCGAGCATCTTTATGGGCGATACCGGCTCGCTTGCCCTGGGCGCCGCGTTTGCCTGCACGTCCATCATGACCAACACCGAGGTCGTCTCCCTCATCATCGGCGGCCTGTTTATCGTTGAGACCCTGTCGGTCATGATTCAGGTTGTCTACTTCCACTTTACGCACAAGCGCGTCTTCCTTATGGCGCCCATCCATCATCATTTCGAAAAGAAGGGCTGGGCCGAGACCAAGGTCGTCATCCGTTTTTGGATTATCGCTGCGGCCTTTGGTGCCGTTGGCCTTGCTTTGTTCTTCCAGTTGGGATAGTGGTCTTTCATGCCTCTTGCTGATGTCTTTAGCCTGCTCGTTTTGGGTCAGGGCAAATCCGGTCTCGATGTCGCCCGCTGGGCGCTGGCACATCCCGAGCGCGTAAGCGCCGTTACCGTGTATGGCGGCGGCACCTCTGAGCCCAATGACGCCACGCGTGCGCTCGAGGCTGCTGGTGCGTCGTTTGTCTATGGGACCGAACAGGTCGAGGGGGCCTATGACGTATGCGTGACGTGCCCGGGCATCTCGGAGTTCTCGGGCTTCTTTAAGGCCGGGCGCGAGCATGCCGCCCAGATTATGGGTGAGCCCGAGTTTGCCTATCGCCTGTCGCCCGATAACTGGATTGCCATCACGGGTACCAACGGCAAGACGACCACCACGTCGTTGACTGATTATCTGCTCAAGGCTGCCGGCGAGGCCAGCGTTGCTGTCGGCAACATCGGCGAGCCGCCGGTCAACGAGATTGACGGCCGAGCCCACAACGAGTGGTTTGTGGCCGAGCTCTCGAGCTACCAGATTGCTACGACCGCCGAGCTTCATCCTCGCGTGGCGGTGCTGCTCAACATCACTCCCGACCACTTGGGCTGGCATAAGAGCCATAAGAACTATGCGCTTGCCAAGATCAAACTGTTTGACAATATGGTCGATGACGATCTGGCGGTTGTCGACGTCGAAGACGCCGGCATTCACGAGTTCGATGAGTACATCTACACACCGGGTCGTCGCATCTGCAAGGTCGCTTTTGACGAGCCCGAGGGCGAGGATGCCGCCTTTGTGCGCGACGGCAAGATGGTCGTGCGCCTGAAGGGCGTCGAGACTCAGCTTGTCGCCCCGTCCGAGCTCAAGATTTCGGGCCATCACAATGTTATCAATGCCCTGTGCGCTGCCACGGCTGCCCTGGCAGTCGGTGCTGATGTCGATGGTGTCTGCCGCGGTCTGGCTTCGTTCCAGCCGCTCGAGCACCGCGTGGAGCCGTGTGGCGAGATTGACGGCGTGCGCTACGTCAACGATTCCAAGGCGACCAACACCGATGCGGTCGAGAAGGCGCTGACGGCATTTCCCGATGACGACGTGATCTTGCTGCTCGGCGGCCACGATAAGGGCACGCCGCTCACGGACTTCGCGCGCGTTGTTATGGATAACGTACGCTCGGTCGTCTGCTTTGGCGATGCGCGCGAGCGCTTCACTGCCGCTATGGACGAGGCCGATGTCGATGGCGATGTGGATATCGCCCAGGCGGATGACCTGCGCGACGCCGTGGACGTCGCCCGTTCGCTGTCGAGCCGTGGCGACGTGATCTTACTTTCTCCTGCCTGCTCTTCGTTCGATGAGTTCTCGGGCTATGAGGAGCGCGGCCGCGTGTTTAAGGACTACGTGGCCCAGCTTGCCGCTACAGCGAAATCACAAATGGAATAGGGGTTGCCGGTGAGAGAGGAGAGCCCCCGACAAGGTATGAGGAGGCCCGACTCGGACCGTGCTTCCTCGCGGCGCAGCACACCGCGTTCCGGTCGCGGCGGGCAGACGTTTAGCGAACGCTATATTGCCGGCGTTCCCGCCCGTATCATGCGCCCCCGTTTGATATTCATGGCCTGTCTGTTTACCTTGGTGTGCTTTGGCCTGCTGATGGTGTACTCGGCGTCTTCGGTCGAGGCGCTGCACGAGAATGGCTCGGCGACGTTTTTTCTGGGTCGACAGGCCGCGTTTGCCGTGGTCGGTGTTCTGGCGCTGATTGCCATCGTGCGCGTTTTGCCGGACAGCTGGTTTGGGGAGGATGTGCTCAGGATCTTCCTCATAGGCATGATAGGGCTACTGTTTCTGGTGTTCTTGGTGGGCAGCGGCAGCCGTGGCGCCACGCGCTGGCTCAACATCGCCGGCATTCAGTTCCAGCCTTCCGAGTTTTTAAAGCCATTTGCCATTGCGTATTCGGCCATCATGCTTGATCGCTTTTTTTCGCCCGGTGGCAACATCAACGAATTCCTTCGCAAGATGGGCATCTACCTGGGCATTTCACTCTTTCTGATCTTTATCCAGCCCGATTTCGGTACTGTCCTGATCATCCTGTTGACCCTCATGTGCATGGCGTTGTTTGCGGGTCTCGACCCCAGATTTATCATCGGCGTGCTAATCTTCGGCATTCTCGTGATCGTGATTGCGCTTGTCGCAGAGCCGTACCGAATGGTGCGTATTCAGGTTGCCTTGAACCCTTGGGCCGACGAGTATGGTGACGGCTATCAGGCCACGCTTGCCATCATGGCCTTTGCCTCGGGCGGTCTGTTCGGCCGTGGCATCGGCAACTCAACCATGAAGTACTCGTATCTGCCCGAGGCGCACAACGACTACATCCTGGCCATCATTGGCGAGGAAGTCGGTTTTGTCGGAACCGTGCTGTTCTTCTTGGTGTTTGCGATGCTGATCTACTCGGCGTTTCGCATTGCCGAGCAGGCGACCGATCGTCGGGGCGCGCTCATGGCGTCTGGCTCCGCGGTCATTCTCGCGGTGCAGTTTTTGATTAACGCGTTGGGCATCCTCAACGTGTTTCCCATGACGGGCAAACCGTTGCCGTTTATTAGCTACGGCGGTTCGTCGATTATTGTGTCGCTTATGCTTGCCGGATTGATCCTGCGCGTTTCGTACGAGAGCGCCCGTCGCGATGAGTACGACCGTCGCCGCGAGAGCTTTGCCGTTATGGATGAGAGTACCGCCGGCGTGCCCCACGTGCGCGGCGAGCGATCTTCGCGTAACGGTTTTACCGTCCTGGATGGCTCTGCGACCGAGCCGGCAGCCCGCTCGCGTCAGCGAACGGCGCCGCAAGGTCGTCCTCAGCGCCCCACTCCTCGCAATGCGGGCGGCGGATATAATCGGATCGATTTGAACTCGGACCCGTCGGCGCGTCTGCGCACCGACGACCAGGGACCGCGTGTACGAAGGGACTACCATGACCGATAAAATGACCGTTGCTATTGCAGCCGGCGGCACGGCTGGACACATCAACCCCGCGCTCGCCTTGGCCGAAGAGCTGCGTGACCGTGGCCACCATGTTGTGTTCGTGGGCCAGTCGCGCAAGCTCGAGGGTCGTCTGGTCCCCGAGGCTGGGTTTGATTTTGTGCCCATTACGGTCACGGGCTTCGACCGCTCCCGTCCTTGGACGGCGCTGACCTCGCTGCGGCGTGTCAACAAGGCCAAGCGTGCCCTCGCCAGTCATTTCTCAAAGGTCGGCAAGCCCGATGCTGCCGTCGGTTTTGGTGCCTATGTCGAGGTTCCGCTGCTGGGGTGGTGCAAGGGCGCAGGCGTTCCGTATCTGCTGCATGAGCAGAACTCTGTTCCGGGCCTGGCCAACAAGATGATGAACTCCCACGCCGCCCGCGTGTGCATCTCGGTGCCGGCAGCGCGTTCGGTCTTTGAGCGCGAAGGTGACCCTGACCACGTGCTCATGACCGGCAACCCCGTACGTCGCTCGGTAATCGAAGGCGATCGCGCTCGCGGCCGCAAGGCACTTGGCGTTCCCGAGGACGCTACGCTGCTGCTCGTCTTTGGCGGTTCACTTGGCGCCCAGCACCTCAACGAGCGCGTGGTTTCGCTCAAAAACGAGCTGCTTTCGCGCAAGAACCTCTATGTGTTGCATTCGACGGGCGCTGACGGCTTTGAGGAGACCGAGCGCGCTTTGGCGCTGACGCCCGAGGAGGCGAAGCGTTACCGCGTCCAGCCTTACATCGACAACATGGGCGATATGCTGGCTGCTGCCGATTTGGTGCTCTCGCGTTCGGGCGCATCGAGCGTGGCCGAGATCGCTGCGCTCGCCGTGCCATCGGTGCTCGTGCCGTATCCGCATGCGACGGCCGACCACCAAACCACCAATGCCCGTTATCTGGTCGACGCCGGGGCCGGCGTGCTCTGCGCCGATGCCGATATCGACGGTTCCGCCTTTGCCGATGAGCTGCTGCACCTGGTCGATGATGCGGCGGCGCGCGAGGCCATGCGTCAGGCGGCGCGTGGTCTGGCTCAGGATAGGGCCGCCGCTCTTCTGGCCGATGCGGTAGAGGGTTTGCGTTAGTTAGACGGGATATCGTCGGTCGCCCTCGCGCTGATGCGGTAGGTGCGGTACAGTTAACGGGTTACAGGCAGTGTTTACGCAAGGAGTACACGAGCACATGGCTGATTCCCAGACTGCAACCTCCGCGCCCGAGTTTAAGAGCGCCCACTTTATCGGTATCGGCGGCGCCGGCATGAGCGGCATCGCCCTCGTTCTGCACGAGCGCGGTTATGCCGTTACCGGCTCCGACCTTAAGACGTCACGTTATATCCGCCAGCTTACCCGCGCTGGTGTGAAGGTGCATGTGGGCCATGAGGCCGCCACGATCGACGAGGTCAAGCCCGACGTGGTTGTTGTCTCCACCGCTATTCCGGAGTCCAACCCTGAACTCGTGCGCGCTCGCGAGCTTGGTATTCCCGTGTGGCCCCGTGCTAAGATGCTCTCTGCTTTGGGCCACGGCTACACCACCGTCGCTGTTGCCGGCACGCATGGCAAGACCACCACGTCTTCGATGTGCGCCACCATGCTCGACCGCATGGGTCTGGATCCGAGCTTCTTGATCGGTGGCATCGTCGAGGGCTATGACACGAACGGCAAGAACGGCTCGGGCGACTACTTTGTCGCCGAGGCCGACGAGTCCGACAGCTCCTTCCTGTTCCTGAACCCCAACGTGGTCATTGTGACCAACGTCGAGGCCGACCACCTCGATCACTACTCGGGTATCGAGGAGATCGAGGCAACTTTCGCCAAATTCATGAGCCTGGTGGGCGAGGACGGCACCGTCATCGTCTGCGGTGAGGACCCGCATCTGGTCGAGCTCGCCAAGTCGACGGGTCGTCACGTGCTTTCCTACGGCTTTGCCGAGAGCAACGACATCGTCTGCATGCACCCGGATGTCAAGGGCATCCAGAGCGATTTTATCGTTCGCTTTGAGGACGGCACTGAGCACGCTGTGGAGATCAAGAGCAATCCCGGTCGCCACAACATGCTCAACGCCACGGCGGTGCTCACCGTCGCCCATGTCCTGGGCCTTGACATCGACGCCGCCGCCAAGGCGCTCTCGAGCTTTGAGGGCGTCCGCCGTCGCTTTACCCACGTGGGCGATATCGATGGCATCACCGTGGTCGATGATTACGGCCATCACCCCACCGAGATCAAGGCGACGCTTGCTGCTGCTTCGTCGCTGGGCTACAAGCACGTCGACGTCGTGTTCCAGCCGCACCGCTATTCGCGCCTGCAGGCCCTGTGCGACGACTTTGCCGATGCCTTTGCCAACGCCGACAAGCTGCTGCTGATCGATGTATTCTCCGCCGGCGAGATGCCGATTCCGGGCGTTACCTCCAAGATGCTCGCAGATACCGTTCGCGCTAAGCACCCCGGCAAGGAGGTCGTGTACTGCTCCAGTCGTCTTGAGCTCAACCAGGAGCTTGAGAAGCTCGTGGGCGAGGGCGACCTGCTGCTCACCATGGGTGCCGGTGACGTCACGACCGTCGGCCCCGAGTTCATCGAGTATCTGACTGCCAAGAAAGACGCTTAACCTCCATGGGTCTGTTTAACGCCGTCATGGCGCTCTCGGGCATGATCGACACGGATGTGATCGAGGACGAGCGCCTTGCGCGTCATACGAGCTATCGTATCGGCGGCAAGGCCGACCTCTTTGTGACGTGCCATAGCTATCATGCCCTCCGCCGCGCCGTGGCGGTGCTCGATCGCGAGCAGGTGCCGTGGGTCATCATCGGCAAGGGCTCCAATCTGCTGGTTGCCGATGGCGGTTATCGCGGCGCCGTCATTTCGCTCGGACGTGAGTTTCAGCGCACGGTTGTTGCCGATGACGGTTGTACGCTGACGGTCGGTGCGGGCGTGATGTTTGCGCGCCTGGTCAACGATGCCCTGTCGCGTAGCCTCTCGGGCCTTGAGTTTGCCGTTGGCATCCCTGGTTCGGTTGGCGGTGCGATATCTATGAATGCCGGCACACGGACCGAGTGGATTGGCTCGCTGGTTGAGGATGTCGTAACGTTTGACCCGGCATCCGGTATCAAACATTATGCGGGGTCCGAGATCACTTGGGGCTACCGCGAATGTAGCCTTCCCCGCAATGAGATCATCCTCGAGTGCGTGCTCAAGCTTAAACTGGCGCCCAAGGCCGACATTCGCGAGCGCATGGAGCGGTACCTGACGAGGCGCAAGCGTACACAGCCCATGGGTCGCGCATCCTGCGGGTCGGTCTTTCGCAACCCGCCCGATGCGAGCGTGGGCAAGCTTATCGAGGATTGTGGATTAAAGGGTTTTTCGATTGGCGGCGCGGAAGTTTCGCCCGTTCACGCTAATTTTATCGTTAATAACGGAACTGCCTCGGCCGATGACGTTGCCGCGGTTATCAGACATGTGCACGGAAAGGTGAGGGAGGCGTATGGCATCGAGCTCAGACCGGAAGTTAAATTCCTCGGCTTCTAGAGCATCGAAACCCACCTTCCGCCGCGCCGGAGGGCGTTCCGGCGCGCCTGCCAAACCTCAACGCAATACCGTCGCGCACTCTAAGTCTGTCGGGCATGCTCGACAGACCAGTCGTCCGGTCGTCGGCTCGCAGCTCGGTAATCGTCCGGCCGCAAAAAAGTCCTCGCGTCCCTCGGTGACGTCAAAGCCTGTTATGGGCGCCAAGCCTGCCCGTCCCATGGCAACTCCTAAGCCACCGACGGGAACTAAAACACTGCGTCCGGGTCGCACGCTGGGCGCATCGAAACCGCGCTCGCTGACATCGGTGCCGGCTACCGCCAAGAAGCCTTCGGGTAAAAAAGGCGTCAACCCGTTGTCTTCACTTGGGGCGATGGCAAATAAAACATCAGACGCCGCTTCTGTCGTTACAGGCAAAGGCAAAATCGTGGGCGGCGTTCTGGCCGTCTTGGCCGTGCTCGTCGTCGTTGCCATCGTGGTGATTAACTCTGGATTGTTTACCGCCACTGATATTCAGATTCAAGGCAGCGAGCATGTGACGAAGCACGATGCTATCCAGCTGATCGATTTGCCCGAGGGAACGTCGCTTTTTAACGTCGATCCCGACCAGATTACCGAGGACCTCAAGCAGAACCCGTGGGTCTCGGGCGTGGATGTTCAGCGTCAGTTCCCGCATACGCTCATCATTACGCCTATGGAGCGCAAGGTCATCGCAATTGCCTATATCAGCTCCGATGACCTAGCCTGGGCCATCGGGGATGATGACACCTGGATCGCCCCGCTGTCGACGTCGGTCGAAGTGGACGACCAGGGCAACGTCATCACGACAGGGCAGGGCTCAAATACCCTGACCGGCATCGATGCCGCACTGGCGCTCGCTAAGCACTATGGCGCGGTGTTGCTGACTGATGTCTCGGCGGATGTCGCTCCAGTTTCCGGCCAGGCGGTGAGCTCCAAGGCCGTTAAGGCCGGCCTGGATTATGTGCGTGGTTTTTCGAGCGAGTTCTTGGGACAAGTCAAGGATATTTCCACGCCTTCGGTCGAAGCCATCTCGGCAAACCTCAATAACGGCATTGAGGTGTCGCTGGGCGATTCGGACGATATCGCCAAGAAGGAACGCGTAGTCACCAAGTTGCTTTCGCAGGTAGAGGGCGTAACGTATATCAATGTGCGCTCTCCGGGCAACTACACATTTAGGAATGCTCCGACCTCATAGCGCTGGTTGATGCTTTGTTGAGTGGCCATACCACGCCGTTTATCTGGTTTGTTTGGTTTTCACGGTCAATTATTTGACTGATACGTTCATAATGTGCAACCATAATACGGTTTACCTTTGCATTTACTTTCAACCTGAAGGTTAATGTGCGCAGGGGTCGACCCATGCTATGGCTATAACCTTTGTTCGGAGGACCGACATGCACGAGACAGAGATCAACAACTACCTTGCCGTCATTAAGGTGGTCGGCGTCGGCGGCGGCGGTACCAACGCGGTCAATCGAATGATCGAAGAGGGCATCCGCGGCGTCGAGTTTGTTGCCATCAACACCGATGCTCAGGCACTCGCGATCTCTGATGCCGATATCAAGGTGCACATCGGCACCGACCTTACCCGCGGCCTGGGCGCCGGCGCCAACCCCGAGGTTGGCCGCAAGGCTGCCGATGAGTCCCGCGACGACATTGCCGAGGCGCTCGCTGGCGCCGACATGGTGTTCATCACCTGCGGCGAGGGCGGTGGCACCGGTACCGGCGCTGCTCCCATCGTTGCCGATATCGCGATGAACGAGGTCGGCGCACTGACCGTCGCCGTCGTGACCAAGCCCTTCACCTTCGAGGGCCGCAAGCGCAAGAAGAGCGCCGAGGAGGGCATTAAGACCCTCTCCGATTGCGTCGATACCATGATCGTCATCCCCAACGATAAGCTGCTCGACATCGCCGAGAAGAAGACTACCATGCTCGAGGCCTTCGCGATTGCCGATGGCGTCCTTTCCCAGGGCACCCAGGGCATCACCGACCTCATCACCGTCCCCGGTATCATCAACCTGGACTTCGCCGATGTTAAGACCATCATGAAGCAGGCCGGTACCGCCATGATGGGTATCGGTACCTCTTCTGGGGATACCCGTGCCGTCGACGCTGCCCAGCAGGCCATCTCCAGCCCGCTGCTCGAGAGCTCCATCGATGGTGCCACACGCGTGCTGCTCTCCATCGCCGGTTCCAAGGACCTGGGCATCCAGGAGATCAGCGACGCCGCCGACGTTGTCGCCAACGCCGTCGACCCCGAGGCCAACATCATCTTCGGTACCGTTGTCGACGAGTCCCTGGGCGATCAGGTGCGTATCACCGTCATCGCTACGGGCTTCTCCGACTCCAACGTCAACCGTCAGGACGAGCTCTTTGCTGCTCAGCAGTCTCAGAGCAAGGCCGCTGCCTCCGCTGAGCCGCAGCGCACCGCTCCGGCCACCAGCCCGGCTCAGGCCGCTCCGACCCGCAACGTCGGTGGCACCGAGCTTCCTAACTTCGGCAACGATCAGTTCGAGCTTCCCGATTTCCTGAAGCGCGGTAGCTTCTAAGTCGTTCTTTGCATTGTTGCTCACGGGGGCGTGTCCGTATGGACGCGCCCTTTTTATTTCGACTTTGTAAACTAGAACCTCCAATCTCTTTACGTTCCCTTTACGATTGCCTCCAGTGCAGCAGGTATCCTTTTAGAGAAGTATGACAGCCGTATAAACGCGGGCTGTAGCGGCGATGCCGCGGTACTTGTGTTATTAGGAGGCTTTAGTATGGCAGCACGTGCGGACAACGTTTCGCGTGTCGACCATGATGGAGTTACGTTGGTGGAAGGCGCGACATCCGATGTTCGCTTTGCCTTCACCGAGCGCGCCGGTGGTGTTTCCGAAGATGCGTACTCCTCACTCAATTTGGGCTCGCATGTTGGCGATGACCCCTTTGCTGTTCAAGAAAATCGTCGTCGCGTGCTCGAGGCTATGGGTGCCGCCGAGTGCGAGCACAACTTGCTCGTTCCCAATCAGGTCCATGGTGACCATATCGTTGCGGTGACCTCGAACGGCGCCGATGACCTTGAGGACGTCCGCGAGCAGATTGCCGAGGGCTGCGATGCCATCGTCTGTACGGCGCATAACGTACCCGTGCTGCTCTGCTTTGCCGACTGCGTTCCCGTGGTGCTGGTGGCCCCCGGCGGATTTGCCGTGGTGCACTCCGGTTGGAAGGGCACGATTGCACGTATTTCCGCCAAGGCGTGCCAGGCGCTTTGCGATGCTGCCGGTTGCGATGCGAGCGACGTTTCCGCCTATATCGGCCCCCATATCTTGGGTGATGAATATGAGGTATCCCAGGAACTCATGGATCGCTTTGCCGCCGAGTTCTCTTGCATCGATGCGAATACCTCTCGCATGCTCGATCTTTCCGCTGCCATTCGCGAGGCGCTGGTAGATGTCGGTGTCGACGCGGATAATATCGTGGATACCCAGCTTTCGACCGTGCGTCAGAACGACCGCTTTTATTCCTACCGTAACGAGGACGGCACCTGTGGGCGCCATGCTGCGATCGGCGTGATGCTATGAGAAAGATCGTATCGGTCCTGAGCGCCGCTGTGCTTACGCTTACGCTGTGCGCCTGTTCTTCGGGATCTTCTAGCTCTTCCATTACCGTGGCCGGCTCCACGACCTGCCTTCCTATCGCCGAGATTGCGGCCGAGGGCTTTAAGGAGGAGACCGGCATCGACGTGCTCGTTTCCGGTTTGGGTTCTTCCGCTGGCATCGAGGCCGTCAGCGCCGGCACGGCCGATATCGCCAGCTCCTCCCGTGGACTCAATGCCGACGAACAGGATCTGGGCCTGACTCCCATTGTCATTGCCCACGACGGTATTGCGGTCATCGTGAACGACGACAACCCCGTCGATAACCTCTCGACCGAGCAGCTCCGCGATATCTACGCCGGCAAGATTACCAATTGGAAAGAGGTCGGTGGCGAGGACCTGAGGATTCAGGTCATCAACCGAGACGAGGCGTCCGGTACGCGCGAGGCCTTCCGTACCATCGTGATGGATGGCACGCCGTTCGATCGCCGCTCGGCCGTTCTTTCGGGTACGGGCCAGGTGCGCGACGTGGTATCTCGTTCGCGTGGGGCCATCGGCTACATTTCGCTGGGCTTCGTCGATAGCCTCAACGCCAAGACCTCGGTCAAGGCCGTCTCGGTCAATCATGTTGAGGCGTCCGAGAAGACGGTCGCGAGTGGCGGCTATCCCATCTCGCGCGACCTTTACTTCTTTGTGAAGGGTGTGCCTTCGCAGCAGGCGCAGGATTACATCGACTATGTGACGTCCGAAAAGATGGACAAGCAGATTCGCGAGGCGGGCTTTATTCCCGTCACCAACGACGAGAAGGGGAGTGAGTAGCATGGAAGCACAGGAAAACTCCCAGACTGAGCAGAATGTTCAGACGCCCAAGAAGCGCGAGCTGGCGCTCGTATCGCGCAGTACCTATATCAAGGAGAAGGCGCTGCAGTGGATCTTCTTTGCCTGCGCGTTCTTGGCGGTCGTTACCGTCATCCTGATTTTTGTCTTTACCACGCACTCGGCGCTGCCCGTCTTTACTGACATCGGTCTGGCTGACTTCTTTAGCTTTACGTGGGCGCCTTCCGAGGGCCACTACGGCATCTTGTCGCTGCTTGCTGGCTCGGGTCTGGTGACCGTCGGTGCGCTCGCCATGGGCGTGCCGCTGGGCGTGGGTACGGCCGTTTACCTGGTCGAGATTGCCAGCAAGCGCGTGCGCAAGCTCATCAGCCCCGCCGTTGACCTGCTGGCGGGCATACCCTCCATCATCTACGGCTTCTTTGGCATGATCATCATCCGCCCGTTTATCGCACAACTGACCGGCGGCCTTGGTTTTGGTGCGCTGACGGCGTGGTTTGTGCTCGCCATCATGATCGTCCCTACCATCACCACGCTCACCATCGATGCTCTCAATTCCATTCCCATGGGCATTCGCGAGGCATCGTATGCCATGGGCGCCACAAAGTGGCAGACCATCTATAAGGTCGTGCTACCTGCCGCGAAGCTGGGTATCGTTGATGCCATCGTGCTGGGTATGGGCCGTGCCATCGGCGAGACCATGGCCGTGCTCATGGTCGTAGGTAACGCCCCGGTTATTCCCGACAGCATTGCGAGCCCCATCTCGACGCTCACGAGCCAGATTGCGCTCGACATGAGCTATTCCTCGGGTCTGCACCGCTCGGCGCTGTTCGGCATGGGTGTGGTCCTGTTTATCATCTCCGCCACGCTGGTGGGTATCGTTCGTCTGATTTCCAAGAAGAAGAGGGGGTAGGCTATGTCCGATTCCGTTGACACGACGGTCGATACGACCTCGTCGCGCGAGCGCATCAAGCGTGCCCTTTCCCACGGCAAGAAGGGCCGCATCAACAAGGACCTGTCCAACAAGATCATGCTTGGCGTGTTTCGTGCCGCTGCCTACATCACCACGCTGGTGCTGGTCGCTATCATCGCCTACGTGGTCATCAACGGCCTGCCACACATCTCGCTCGACTTTATCTTCGGTTGGCCCCAGGGCGTCAACGCCGAGGGCGGAATTTGGCCCACGATCGTCTCGACCGTCTACGTGACGGCGCTCGCCATGCTTATCTGCACGCCGATCGCTGTGCTGGCAGCCGTCTATCTGGCCGAGTACGCCAAGCAGGGCAAGGTCGTCGAGCTCATTCGCTACGCTGCTGACGCTTTGGCCTCGGTGCCCTCCATCGTTATGGGCCTGTTTGGCTACGCCTTGTTTGTCGAGGCTATGGGCCTGGGCCTTTCGATGGTCTCGGCCGCTCTGTCGCTCGCGCTCTTGATGCTTCCCATCGTCATGCGCACCACCGAAGAAGCCATTCGCGCCGTTCCGCGCTATATCCGTTGGGGCGCGTACGGCCTGGGCGCTACCAAGTGGCAGGTCGTCTCCAAGATCGTGCTTCCTTCGGCCTTTGGCCGCATTGCCACGGGCATCGTCCTTGCCATCGGCCGTGCCATCGGCGAGACCGCCGTGGTGCTCTACACCATGGGCCAGGCCATCAATCTACCTATTTCGCCGCTCGATTCCGGTCGTCCCATGACCGTTCACCTGTACCTGCTTGCCAACGACGGCATCAACATGAACGCAGCCTACGGCACCGCGCTCTTGCTGATGGTGATCATTTTGGCCTTCAACCTGTTTGCGCGCTTCCTGTCGCGCAAGCGTCGCTAGTTAAGGAGTCCCATGTCCGTTTATCAGTCCGCTCCCGCGTTGGAGCAAGCGGCCATTACGGCCAAGGATTTCAACTTTTGGTACGGTGACTTTCATGCGCTGACGGGGCTTGACCTCAACATCGCCAAAAACGCCATCACCTCCTTCATTGGCCCTTCGGGCTGCGGCAAGTCGACGTTTTTGCGCTGCATCAACCGCATGAATGACCTGATTGAGGGCACGCGCGTCGAGGGCACCATGACGCTCGACGGCAACGATATCTATGCCGAGGGTGTCGATCCGGTCGATCTCCGTCGTCGCGTGGGCATGATCTTTCAGCAGCCCAACCCGTTTCCCAAATCCATCTACGAGAATGTCGCCTTTGGCCCTCGTCTGCAGGGCGTGACTAGCAAAAGCGACCTCGATGACATCGTGGAAGAATCGCTCAAGCGCGCCAACCTCTGGAAAGAGGTATCCAATCAGCTCAACAAGGATGGTTTGGCGCTCTCGGGCGGTCAGCAGCAGCGTCTGTGCATCGCGCGCGTGCTTGCGGTGCAACCCGATGTCCTCCTGATGGACGAGCCCTGCTCCGCCATCGACCCCACTTCCGTCTCTAAGGTCGAGGATCTGATGGCCGAGCTGGCGCCCGAGATGACGATTATCATCGTCACGCATTCAATGCAGCAGGCAGCTCGTATCAGTGACTACACCGCGTTCTTCTTGCAGGAAGTTGCCGGCGAGCCCGCTACGCTCATCGAGTATGGTCAAACCGACGCGATCTTCACCAGCCCGGTGGACTCGCGGACGGAAGACTATATCACCGGCCGCTTTGGCTGATCGGTGCGACTAGTCCCAAGCCGATCGGATCTGGTCCGGTGCGTATTCACTGTGCGGGCGGCATGACCGCACCCAACTGATTGGAGTGAACCATGCGCAAACTGTTTTCCCGTCAGCTCATCGAGGCCCGTCACGAGATGCTGAGCATCTACGAGGCCGTCGATCTGGCCCTCCACGATGCCGTGAAGGCCTATGTGACCGACGACCGCAAGCTCGCCACCAAGACCAAGAAGCGTACGCTTTCGATTGACGCACGCTGCGCCAACCTGGAGGCCGTCTGCTACAACCTGATTGCCACGCAGTCACCGGTCGCCTCCGACTTCCGCTTGCTGCAGACGATCATCTACGTCGACTTTAACCTGCAGCGCATGACCGATAAGGTTCGCCAGATTTGCCGCGCCACGCGTCATATGATCAAGGCCGACATCTCGCTGCCCAAGGAGCTTGTCGGCACGGTCGAGGCCGAGGCTGAGGCCGTCTACCAGGTGCTGGGCTCTTCGCTTTCTGCGCTCGTCACCAACGACATGTCCATCATCTGCAACTTGGCCGTCGAGGACGAGCCAGTGCACGCCGCCTACGAGAAGTTCTTCCGCACCTTTAACCGCATGGACACGGGCGATTTTATGGACGACGACAGCAACTATGACGACCTGCGCCGCGCCATCATGGTATCGCGCTATCTCGATCGCATCGCCTCGATTTCCATCGATGCCGCCTGCCGTCTGACCTTCCTGTTGACCGGACAGCGTATGACTGCCGGTGATATCGCCTGCACTGATGAGGATGAGCTCGAGAGCATGCGCGTGCCTTCGGGCGAGGGTGTTATCATGAGGCCCGCCGTTGATGCACGCTACGTTGCCAAGGTGCCCGTTAACGAGGTCAGCGAGGGTCTTCGCTACCTGCTCGATCATCTTGAGGATGAGGACGATGGCGAGGACGACGAGGAGTAAGTAACCCCGTTCGTCGAAAGATTGTAAATACCTAAGTGAGCGCGGCCTTGCACATGCGGGGCCGCGCTCTTGCGTTAGCATGGGACTACTTGTTTGGCTGTCAGCGGAGGCGATTGGCAATGGATAACTATTTGGACTTGATGCGCGCTCGCCGCGAGCAGATTCTGGAACGTTTTTATGCGGCGCTCGATCGCGCGGGCCGTCCTCACGACGCCGCGCGCCTCATTGCCGTGTCCAAGACCGTTGGTGTCGATGAGACCGTTGCCGCCATCCAGGCGGGGTATCGCCATTTTGCCGAGAATCGCCCGCAGGAGCTGGTTCGCAAGCTCACAGGTTTGGCGGAGCATCCGGAGCTGCCCGAGGTGCGCTTCGATATGATCGGCAACCTGCAGACCAATAAGATCAATGCGGTGCTGGGCTCAGCCGAGCTGATTCACTCGGTGGGTTCGCTGCATCTGGCGCAGGCGATCTCGAGCCGTGCTGCCCGCAAGATTGAGGCAGGCGAACTCGCCGGCCCCCAGCGTGTGCTCATTGAGGTCAATGTGAGTGGTGAGGAGTCGAAGGGAGGCTTTTCGCCCGATGAGATTCGCGCCGCCGCGGGTGAGCTTGCGGAACTTGAGGGAATTTGCGTACAGGGGCTTATGACTATGGCGCCCCGGGGGAATAAGGATGTGGCACGCCGCACCTTTGCGGGGCTTCGTGAGCTGAGGGATGAGCTGGAGGCGGCGCATCCCGATTTGAACCTGCCTGAGCTTTCCTGCGGCATGAGCGAAGACTTTGAGCCTGCCCTTGAGGAGGGCTCTACGCTCGTTCGCCTGGGCAGGGTAGTATTTAGCCCGGAGTTTGCAGTAAAATAAGGCTCTGAAGTGCGCACTGATTATCGGGGCGCCTGCACTAAACCGCGAGAGGACACAACCATGGGCTTCCTTGACGAGATTAAAAATAAGATGCACCTGGGCGGCCAGCAGGGTTACGACCAGGGTTATGGCCAGGACGACGACTACGGCTACGATGATGGCTATGACGATGGCTATCAGGGCAACGGCTACAGCGGTGCTTCGGGCGAGGGCTTCTACACCCAAGACGAGCCGAGCAACGGCCTGCTTGGTCAGACGCGCCGTGGTGAAGCTGAGTCGGTTGCCGTGTATACACGCTCCGGGCAGCTGGTCGGCGATGACTCCCGCCATGCCACGACGTATAACCCGCCTTCGCGCTCGCAGGACAGTGTTGCGAGCGGTTATCGTCCTGGTGCCTATGACACGCCGTCGAGCTACGCCGAGAACACCCGCGCCCGTGCCGCCGCTGCGCCTGCGCCTGCACCGAGCGATGCCTCGGCCTATGCGAGCAATATCATCAACGCCACACCGCAGCTGCCGGCCTATGTCCTGCGCCCCGAGAGCTATGACGACGTGGAGACCGTGGTGCGCCGCGTTCGCACCAAGCAGCCTGTCGCACTGATTTTTGTGGGCGTACGCACCGAAGTTGCCAAGCGCGTCTTGGACTTCTCTTACGGCTTTGCCTGCGGTCTGGGTGCCACGGTCAAGGAGGTGGGCGACCGCGTGTTCATGGTGCTGCCCGCCGGTTGCGAGGTCAAAGATTCCGATCTCAAGAAGCTTCGTGCCGACGGCTACCTTAAGTAAAGACAAGACGAGGAGATTCCCATCAACATCTACACTATCGTCCAGCTGGTCAATACGCTGTTCAACTTCTATTCCACGCTCATTGTCGTCTACTGCTTTATGACGTGGATTCCCATGAAGCAGGGTGGTTTGCTTCAGGATATTGCCGCGGTGCTTGATAGCGTGTGCGGTCCGTGGCTCAACCTGTTCCGTCGTTTCATCCCGCCGATGGGCGGTATCGATTTTTCGCCGGTCGTTGCGATTATTGCGTTGCAGTTGGTGCAGAGGCTGGTTCTGCAGCTTCTTATAGGTATACTCGTGTAGAACTGTCTTAGTAACTTACGTCGGGCGTGTAGCGCCGAGGCGATGAAAAAGGAGACTTGTTATGGCTATTACCCCTGCAGACATCCAGGCTCAGACTTTCTCTGAGGCCAAGCGTGGCTACGATCCTGCTGAGGTCGACGTCTTCTTGGAGACGCTGTCCTCTGAGGTTGACGCTATGCTCGCTAAGATCGTCGACCTTAAGGGTCGTCTGACTGCTACCGAGCAGCAGCTTGCCGATGCGCAGGCTCAGCTTGCCCAGGCTCAGGATGCCCCCGCCCAGGCCGTTCCTGCCGCCCCCGTGGCTGCTCCCGCCCCTGACTTCTCCGCTCAGGAGCGCCAGATTTCCGCTGCCCTGATCGCTGCCCAGCAGACCGCTGAGACCATCGTCAACGATGCCAATGAGAACGCTGAGCGTATTCGCAACGAGGCTGACGCCAAGGCCCGCGAGGTTATCCGCCAGGCTCTGACCGAAAAGCAGGCTGAGCTCGAGGAGATCGATCGTCTCAAGGCTTCTCGTGAGGAGTTCAAGGCCGAGTATCTCAAGCTCATCCAGCACTTCATGGACGATGCCCAGAACTCCTTCCCGGCCGACCTCATGGCCTCCACGCCGGTCGGTTCTGCCGCTTCTCCTGCGGTGACTGTTCCCGCCGAGCCGCTGCCCGTCGCTGACCCGGTTGTCCCCGTGGCCGATCCCTTCGCCCCGATCGACAACTTCGCTGCCGACGACCTGGACTAACATTCGGCCTACAATTTAGTGCCTAGAAAGGACCCGCAGCTTGCGGGTCCTTTTTTATGACTGTGCCGGAGTGCGTAACATAAAAAACCGAGCCCTGCACATAGTGGCGCAGAACTCGGCGAACCGGTGAGCGGTCAAGGATAGGTTTTAGGGCATGTCCCAAAATCTACTTGAGGAGGAAGTCGGAGAGGGGAATGGTACGGGCCTCGCGATGCTCGGGATCGGCGATGTGGTCGGCAGGATATCCACAGACGAGCATGTGATAGGGATAGACGCCCTTGGGCAGATTGAACTGCTCCTGTGCCACCCCAGGCTTAAAATGGCATACCCAGCACGTTCCCAGGCCCTGCTCGGTGGCCTCCATCATCATCTGATCGCAGACGATCGAAGTATCGATGGCACTCGAGTTCATCTGATCATACGGGCGCACCCAGGCATCATCGGTAACGCTGCAAATTAGGAAGATAAGCGGAGCGCCAAAGATAGATCCATCACGAGCAAACCGAGGCTGACAAGCAGCAGCCTTCTCCAGAAGCTCAGGCGTATCCAGCACCATCACACGAGAAGGATGATTATTACAAGCAGAAGGAGCAATCCGCCCAGCCTCAACAATGGCATCCACCACAGCCTGCTCCACAGCCCGATCTTCAAACTCACGACAAGAATACCGACCCCGAGCCAGATCCATATAAGACATACAAGCCCTCCAACAATTAAAAATCAAACAAACCCAAAGTAACCCAAACAGTACCCAAAGCAGCAATCAGCCAATCGCTCATCGAATACCAAAGTAAAACCCCGAGCAATCAAGGGCCATCACAGCAAAGGCCCCACCACGCTCAATCCCTCAGCCAAAGTTCCCAATGGTGGTACGTAAGGGAGCGGGCCCGACCACTAATACCTTTTGAACGACTCTGCTTGCAGCCGGAGTGAAAAAGGTATTAGTGGTCGGGCCCGCGACCGGTGGGATACGTACCCCCAATTAACTGTTCTTCATGACAATCGAATCCACAACATCGGCCACATTCTCGCAGCAGTCAGCGCAGTACTCCAGGAAGGCGTACACGTCACGCCAGGCGATGACCTCGAGCGGGTCCTTGCCGTTAACGTGCAGGTTGCGCATGGCGTTGATATAGAGCTCGTCGGCTTCGGACTCGATGGTGTTGATCTGGATGACCAGCTCGCGCAGGGTCTTGGACTTGCGGTAGTTGGGCAGCTCGACCATCAGGTCTTTCATGGCGCGGCAGGCGTCAGTCACCTTGTGGGCGATGACGATGGCGTCGGGATGGATGCTCTGGATGTTGGTGAAGTAGACGCGCTGCACGACGCCCTCGATGCGGTCGAGCACGGTGTCGAGCGCGCAGCTCATCAGATCCAGATCCTCGCGCTCGAGCGGGGTGATAAAGGCGGTGAGCAGGGCGTCTTCGAGCTCGTGGTGCTTCTTGTCTGCCGCATGCTCAATCGCATGCATCTTATTGAGCATGTCGTGAATCTGCGCGGGATCGAAGTTCTCAAAAATCTTGGTGAGCAGCTCTGCGGCCTGGACGGCGAGGTCGGCGCAAGCGACGTAGTTGTCAAAGTAGAACGAATCGGGTTTCTTTGCCATGGGTGGGTCCTTTCGAGGCGAAGACGGGTGGGCGAAGTGTTGCGGTCCGGATGGACGTTCGGTTTGATTAGAGGAACATCATGAACAGCTTGGCCATGACAAAGCTGATGAGTCCGCAGGCGGGGAAGGTGAAGAACCAGGTGAACATCATGTCCTTGACGACTCCGAAGTTGATGGCCGAGAGGCGCTTGACGGCACCGACGCCCATGATGGCGCAGGTCTTGATGTGTGTGGAGGACACGGGGATGCCGGTAAGGGTGGCAAGCAGCAGGTTCGCGGCGCCCGCGAGGTCGGCGGAGAAGCCCTGATACTTCTCGAGCTTAACCATGCTCTGGCCGACGGACTTGATGATGCGCTCACCGCCCACGCTGGTACCGATACCCATAGTGGCCGAGCACAGCAGCATAATCCAGATGGGGATGCCGGCATCGCCGACGCTGGTCTGGCCGTTTGCGAAGGCCACGCCTAAAAAGAGCACGCCGATGAACTTCTGTCCATCCTGCGCGCCGTGCATAAAGCTCATGGCCGCAGCGCTCGCGATCTGAGCGTATTTAAAGAAGACATTGGCACGTCGCCTGTTGGCGGCGGCGAAAAGAATCGAGACGAGTTTGCACAGGACCCAGCCCATGACAAAGCCCAGGCCGATGGAGAGCGCCAGGCCGTAGATGACCTTCATCCACTCGTGGACGTTGACGCTGCTCGCGCCGCCGAGGGCGATAGCGGCACCGGTCAGGCCGGCGATAAGGCTGTGGCTTTGCGAGGTGGGGATGCCAAAACGCGACGCTGTGGCGCCGTAGACGACGATGGAGAACAGGGCCGCGCACAGGCAGGCGAGCGCCATGGTGCTGTTTCCGCCAAAGTCGACGATATGCGAGATGGTATTGGCGACGCTCGCATTAAAGTGCGTCATGATGAGCACACCGAGGAAGTTGAATGCGGCGCTCATGAGAATGGCGGCGCGGGCGGGCATGCAACGCGTAGTGACGCAGGTCGCGATGGCGTTGGGCGCGTCGGTCCATCCATTGACGAAGATGGCGCCGAGCGCGAGGATCACGGTGACGGCAAGGACTGGGTTCGACACAATTTGGCCGAGGAAGGTTGAGAACGTTACGTCCATATATGGGCTTTCTCGAAGTTTGCAGGCACGTTACAAAAACATGATAAATCGTATCACCTCCTGCGGGTTTCTTTACCGAGTTCTGATGGGAGAAGTGAATTTTTTGGCACTAATATTGAATATTAGCCCTGTTGACCGCGGGTGTTCTTTTTGCTAACACACCATGAGGACACGTGTGCGTGCCCCAACATCCCAAAACCACAGTCTGTTCGCTTTACAATATGCAAACATGCGTTCGATAATAGGAGGCATGGAATATCGACAGACAGATGGCAAAACTCGGCGCGTACACAAGCAGTATGTGGACGTCGTGGCTCGCATCCTCGCGGGCGGACAAGTCGTGCCGGTCACCGTCTGCTGGGTCGACGGCCGTTGTTTTACGATCGACGAAATTATCTCGACCACCGGGTTTGGCCTGATGGTCCACGGCATCCGTACGGCAACATATAAGGTGCGTTTTGGCGGGCACGCGACCGAGTTGTATCTGGAGGACCAGACGCGCGAGCGGGCAGACGGCTCGCAGACACACGTGATGCGTTGGTGGGTCTGGGCCTTTGATCGTACGCTTGAGGGCGAGCGCCGTAGGTAAGGACGTGCGGCATTCGGGTACAATGGCAGGAATCTTGTTACCTACGGCGCTGTCGTGCGCTTTTTGAAAGGACGAAGTATGAACGATATCCAGGGCTATCAGAACGGCCCCGTCGAGAGCGGCGCAAGCCGCGCCAAGGAGATGTCGCCGCGCGCGTACAATCTCGCCATGTCTGCCCTGATCTTCTTGGGCTTTTGCGCCATGGGCGCCGGCGCCTACTTTACGAGCACCATGTCGTTTGCGCGCATGATGATGAGCGGCGCCGCCTTGCCGCTGGTCTTTGGCTCGTTTATTTTGACCATCGTCGGCATGGTCATGATGTCGGCCGCCGCCAGCAAGCAGTCCGTGGGCCTGTCCCTTGTGGGCTACGCAATCTTTGCGAGTACCTTTGGCCTGACCGCGTCGTTTGGCCTTGCCAACTATGACCTGCCCACCATCAACACCGCTTTTATCGCCACGGCCGCCATCACCTTTGTCTTTGGCGCGCTTGGCGTGACCTTCCCCAAGTTTTTCCAGCGTGTGTATGGCATCGGTTTTGGTATTCTGCTCGCCACTATTCTGGTTGAGATCGTGCTGATGTTCATGGGCGTTTCGCAGTCCATCACCGACCTGATCGTGATTGTGGTGTTCGCCGGCTTTATTGGCTACGACACCTATGTTGCCACGACGGTGCCGCCTACGCTGCCCAACGCCGTGCTCATGGCCTCTAACCTGTTCGTGGATATTATCAACGTGTTCCTGCGCATTCTGAACATCCTCGGCCGTCGCGACTAGTGGCGAATTGCGGCGGTGCTTGCCGTGCGTGCAAATCGATGCGAAAGGCGGTCCTTCGGGGCCGTCTTTTTTGTACGCGGCGGGGTATCATGGATGGGAAAAGCCGATAGCGGCAGAGACCGAGAAAGGTGACCACTTATGGCAGACGTCGACAACAGGAACCGTAACCGCAGGTCCAACCGAGTGGGTCAGCCCAATCCCAAGCGCGAGGCCCGTGCCAAGGCCGCCGAGCGTCACGTGGCAACTGTGTCCGAAGCGTGCGCCAAGGATATCGAGCGTTCGCTTGCCGGTGTTCGCGAGTTTGACGGTATGCCTGCCGGCTTTGTCTCGGCGATGAAGGCCAAGGTTCAGAGTGCTGTGGCCACCGAAGAACAGGTTGCCGAGGACGTCGAGGGCGCGGAGGCTGCCGAGGTCGAGGCGGCACCCGAGAGCGAGGCAGCTCCTGAGCCCGTCGAGGAGCCTGCCGAGGAAATCGCCGAAGCTGAGTCCGCGCCTGCTGAGGAGCCTGCTGCGTCTCTGCCTGAGGTCACCGTGCTCGATGCCTCCGCCACGCAGGCCATCTTGGACAACGGTCGTGGCTATGCGCAGTTCTGCGACATGGCCGTGCTCGCCTTTGCCTCGTTCACCAACCCGGGCGGTGGCTATATTCAGGGTTATCTGGGCCAGGAGGCCACACTGTGCGCCGATTCGTATCTGTACAACGTTCTCGATAAGCAGCGCAAATGGTACGGCGAGAACCGTCGCCGCAACATCAACTGCGAGCTCTATCGTAACCGCGCCCTAGTGGTGCCTGCGGTGCGCTTCGACCGCAACCACGTGCATGCATACGCCGACGTGATCGTGGCCGCCGCGCCCAACGTTAAGCGCGCCCGCCAGGAGTATCGCGTGAGCGACGATGCTCTGCTGGATGCCCTGCGCGACCGCATTCGCTTTGTGCTTGCCATCTGCGACGAGCTGGGTCGCGAGAAGCTCGTGCTGGGTGCTTGGGGCTGCGACAACAACGGCTTTGACGCAGAGGCCGTGGCCGAGCTCTTCCGCAAGGAGCTCGCGTCGGGCGACTTTAAGGTCAAGCAAGTCTTCTTTGCCGTGCCTTCTACGCGCTGGGATGAGGATTTTGCCAAGTTCGAGCACGTGCTGGCAAACTTCCCCGAGCGCAACGAGGAGTCCTATGCTCAGGTTGCCGCTCGCGCTGCGGCAGCTCGCGCCGCCGAGCAGGCCCAGGCTGCTACCGAGGATGATGAGGACGAGGACGATTGGCGCAAGTACCTGTAACCGGTACGTGTTGACAGATAGGTCGAGCCGGCGGGAGAGGCTGCTCCCGCCGGCTTTTTACTAAAAGGAAGGGCTTACGATGAAAAACGTTCTATGCTTTGGCGACAGCAACACCTATGGTTACGATCCGGCGGGCATGCGCGACGGCACCGCGGTGCGCTATGCGCGGGATGTGCGCTGGTGTGGCGTGGCCCAACGTGACTTAGGCGAGGGCTGGCATGTAATTGAAGAAGGCCTCAACGGCCGCACGACGGTACGCGACGACATGTGCCATCTGGACACCAATCTTAACGGCATTCGCGCGCTTCCGATGATGCTCGAGGCCCATAAGCCGCTGGACGCCATTGTGATCATGCTGGGCACCAACGACTGCAAGACGGTCTTTAACGTGACGGCTGCCGATATCGCTCGTGGCGCCATGGCGCTGATTCGCGCCGTCCGCGCGTTTCCGTGGACCGACGCTGCGCCTTGTCCGCGCATTCTGCTGATGGCGCCTATCAAGATTAAGCCGCAGATCGCCGACGTATATATGACCGATTTTGACGAGCATTCCGTAGAAGCCTCGGAACATTTTGGTGAGTACTACGCGCATGTGGCTGAGCAGTTTGGCTGCGACTTTTTGAATGCCGCCGACTTTGCCGAGCCGGGCGATATCGACTATCTGCATATGATGCCCGAAAGCCATGAGAGCCTGGGTCACGCCGTGGCAGCCAAGCTCCAAGAGATGCTCGGAGAGTAGCGCGACCCCAAACCACCGCAAAGGGGGCGGGCGCCTTTGCGGTGGCTTGGGCTGCGAATCTTAATACTGCCACCACTAACGGCGTGCCATCTACCTGCGGCTTTGCGAGGGAATATCCTAACTAATCCCAAGCGCGTCGAAGGCGGCGCGGACGATCTGCTCGGCGGTGGGGCGGATGTAGTGCCTACCCGACACGCCGGGGAGGGCGTGGCCCATCAGCATCTCGATGAGGTCCCACGGCAGGCGAAGCTCGACCTCCGCTATCGTACGCCAGGAGGTGCGGAGGTTCGACCACGGGATGTGCTCGATGCCGCGGGCGGCGCAGAGTTTCCGCCAGCGGTCGTTGCAAATGCTCCGGTTCATGGGCAGCCCGTCGCCCCGGTCGCACATCCACTCGCGGCCATCGGCGGCGCGGGCGGCCGCTATCTCGACGAGGCGGTCGGCGGCCTGCGGTAGGATCACGACGGTGCGGGCGGACTTGGCGGTCTTGAGGGCGCCCACCGGCTCGGTGCCGGACTGCTGCATCTGACGGCAGATGTCGGCGGAGGCGAGTACGGTGCCGCTGCGCTCCCAGCGCAGCACCTCCTCGGTGCGCACGCCAAGCGACTCGCCCGAGCGGCAGGAGCCGAAGCACGCGAGGATGAACGAGGGCTCCAGGGGGTTGCCGCGCAGTGCGTCGAGGACGCCCAGGGCCTCGTCGAGGGTGTAGACGCGCTTTGAGCGCTCGCGGGTCTTGCGGGTGGGCATGGTGTACCTGACGCTGGCGGCGAACGGGTCGAGCGGCAGGCGGATGAAGGTCGAGACGCAGGCGTAGACCTTGCGCAGGGTGAGCAGGGCGGTATCGGCGGTGGCGGCGGGAAGTGTCAGCAGCCAGTCCTGCAGCTCGACGGCGCGGAGCTGGTCGACGGGCGCCTGCCCCCAGCGGGGTCCGACGTAGTTCTTCCAAGAGCGCAGCACGAGGTCGCGGGTGTTGGGGGCGAGCGTCCCCGCCTCGACCTGTGCGGCCATCTTGGGGACGAGCCACGTCTCGTAGGCCTTGGCTATGGTGGGCACGGGGGCGTCGTCGGCGTGCTCGACGTGGATGCGGTCGAGCTCCGCGCACGCCTCGCGGTAGGTGCCGTACACGGTCTTGGTCTTGCGCCTGCGGCCCTGCGGCGTGTTCTGCATCCAGCGCAGGACGTACTTCTTGCCGCGCCTCATCTCGGTCACGGAGCCCCAGACGCGGCGACGCTGCTTCTTTGTCATATAATCAGATCCGTTCAGATCGCGGGCTTATTCTCCGTTTCGCCCGGTTCTGACTTCGGCCCCGTCTCACGTTCCAAAGTGCAGGGGCCGTATCCTTAGTCTCGGGGTCGCGGCATCAGCCTACGGTCCCGAGATTTTTTGCTTTCATGGGCATCACCTCCCTAGATGTAGACGCATGGGGTCTCGCCCTCGACGGTGTAGCCGAGCCTCGCGCCTAGGTTCCAGCTGCGCGCGGGGCGGCTTTTCCGTTCACTGTCTCCAATCTCCATAACTTGTTCGGTTTACTTTTACTGCCGCTGAGGCATAATAAGGACGAGCCCTTTGCTTAAAGCTCAGGACCTGGCCGCACCTCGGGGCCCGAAATCCGGGGTTTTCTTTTTTTCAATTCCTATATCTTTCGACTAGCTGGGTGATTCCGTCTTTCCGGTATTTCTCCGGGCGATTCACCCTGTCCCATATTTTTCCTACGTACTTGCTCCCGGCGGGGTAAGCGCTTCGGAAAATGTACTTCCCGGGAAGAGCGCCGAGGGTGACGAGGTAGTTAATGTCTGGACCGGTTGCTACCACGCTTATGCTGTCCTCCTTGCCTCGCCTGTTCGTCTGACGGAAAATATCGAGGTCGATTCGTCTATCTAGAACCTTTGGAATGAGGGGAAGTCGCTTCACTCTTTCAAGCTCGATGTCCGTTATCGGGTTCAAGGGGAGCCCGTCGCGTCCGTGGACGCAAATCAGATGCCGCCACTTCGCTTCGCTGTTCAGTCCTATCACCGGCAACCCGTTCCAATATAGCGGCCTTGTGAGTTCGGCAAAGAAATAGTCGTGTGAGACGTCTCGCACTTGAAACATGTCATAGCCAAAGCCCAAAAAATATCGCGATAGGTCGAGATGACCGTCCTGGTCGATGGAGTACTCCATAGCCATCACATGTTCCTACGGCCGCGAAAATGGAATACATTGAATTTCTGCTCGGAGGGCCACGTCTCGTAGCTCGCGAGCGTGTTCGTGTTCAGGTTGCGGCAAATGTCGCGGCATATCTGAAGCTTGGCCCCGCTTGAGCCCTCGACTTGCAGATGCCCGTTTCTCGAAGCCGCAAGCGCCCCGATGAACAGGTCCGCCAGCTGAATCAGGTCGTTCTCGTGAGACTCGACCTCCTCGACAAAGCGGACCGCATCGCCGAACTGGAAGGTATCTATCAGGCACCTTCTCAGCGTGTCGACCCTGTCGCGCTCGTCGATTCGGCGGTCGATGAACAGACGGTATGAGTCCCTCCGGTCGAGCCAGTTGTTGAACACCTGGTAGTAGACCTTCTGGAACATCTCCTCGGTGTCCTCGAAGTTCGTCTCGCGCCTGCTGACGACGACCGCGCGGAATCTGAGCCCGGGGTCCGAGAAGAAGAGGTCGACCAGTGCCTGGAAGAAGGGGAGCCTCGACGGGCACACCGTCTTCCATCCGAACTCCCCCTGCACGTTGTAGTGGGCCCTGAGCAGGTCCACCTTCCTCACGATCTCCCTCTTCCGGTCGAGGGGGCACATTATCCCGCCTATGGCCATGAAGTCGTCCGCCGCCGAAGAGGTGACGCAGCTCTCGTCGCAGTAGACGTTGTAGGTCGCGCGCTCCACGCTCTAGCCCCTCTCGTCCCGCTCGCCCATGTACCAGACCACGCGGCCCTTGCAGACCACGGGCTCGTCGCCCGGTCCGGCGAGGATGTCGTCGTACTCGCCGCTGTGGCTGTCCGCCGTGAGCATGACCGTGGAGCGGCCACGGGTGTAGAGGCGCACCACGGCGCCGTAGTCCTCTGTTTCGGCGAGCACCGGCTGGCCGTTGACCGGCTCCATGTCTGGGTCGACGAGCAGCAGGGCGTCGTGCGGGAAACGGTTGTCCATGCAGCCGCCCTGGGCGTGGACCATGAAGCCGCGCGGGTGCGCGTCGGCGATGGAGGCGGGGACCTCGACCTCGTCGGCGAGGTCCCCCTCGTCGCACGGCTCGCCCATGTGGGCGAAGCCCAGCAGGGGGACCATGCGCGAGGTGCCGCTGATCGCGGTCTCGGTGGCGTCCTCTCCCATGAGGTCGGCAACGGTCGTGTTGAAGAGGTCGGCAAGCTGACGAAGGATAGGCGTCCTCGGCGTGGCGCGGCCGCTTTCCCACTGACTTACCGACGAGTAGGTAAGACCGAGCTTGTCCGCCAACTCTGCCTGCGTGAGTCCCAGCTCGTCGCGGTGTGCGCGAATCTTCTTCCCGAGGTCCATCTTTTCACCCCTTTAGGTAAATTACAATTTCCCTTTAATTTTATTAAAAAAGTAGTTTGAATTATCTTGAATGTGTTGTAATATGATTACAGCGAAAGGAGGACGGGATGACAGAGACGTTGAGAGAGGTCCGAGAACGCAAGGGCGTCAAGAAGGGTGCCGTAGCCGAGGCGATGGGCGTCACCTACCCCACCTATCAGCGGTACGAGGAGACGAACCGAATGCCTACCGACGCATTCGACGCGGCCTGCCGCTTCTTGGGCGTCTCGCGAGATTCTATTTTTTTGGCCAACGACTTGAATTAAATTACAGTCACAAACGAAACGGAGAGAACCATGAACGAGAACTACATCGACATCGAGTTGGGCGGCTGGAACATCCCCGAGGCCATCACGGTCGAGGCCGAGCCCGTCGAGGCCCGCGACTTTTCCGACTTCGAGCTGTAGGGGAGGGCGTCATGAACACCAAGAAGAACTACCCCTACCACGTCATCTTCAAGCAGAACGATGACCTCGACGGCGCCATGTCCGAGACGGAGGAGTCGGTGAAGGGCCGCATCTGCCGCCTGTTCGGTTTCTCGGAGTGGGCCTTGAGCATGCAGGAGGGCGACCTCGACAGCGCCGAGATCGCCGGCACGCGCTACTACGTCTACACCGCCGTGCGCTTCACCGCCAACGGCATCGGCTGGTCGACGGACTTCGAGAACCTGGTCCGCGACCCGGTACTCGACGAGCGCTAGGGAGGGCGACATGGAGGAGAAGGTCAGATACGTCTTCGAGGCCGTCGACGGCTCCTACGTCGAGACTGACGACAGCGCCGCGTTCCGTATCTCGGAGACGTTCGGCTTCACCAACGAGAAGCACATCAAGATTTTGGAGAAGGGCACCGAGAAGCTGGGAAAGCTCGACGGGACCGAGTACTACATCGCCTCGCCCGTGACGTTCGTCCTGTACGGGCGCGTCTACTACACGCTGGGCGACACGCTCTTCTACATGCCCGAGCTCGAGAGCGTCTACCTGGGCGGCTATGGGCGATGAGCAAGTTCTGTCAGGCGGTTCGCCTCGTGGTCGCCGTCGTCGTCACCACGCCGCTCGTTCTGGTCGTCGCGGCGCTCACGCTGCTCGAGTGCGTTTTGAGGATGGTTTCCGGTGCGCTGACGACGCTCGGCCTCTCAATCCTCAGGACTCTGTCCGCATAGCGGCGATAGGCCCCGCTCCCGGGGCGGCACCGTTGCCCCGCGGCTCTCCAATAACCATCCGCGGGGACGTTCCCTACCGGTGCCGTGCCGGGGGCGAGGCCCAGAAAGCAAGAAACAAAAAAGAGCCGCCCGGTGTGGAAAGCGGGGACGGCTCCAGACCTGAAAGGAGGTCACTCATGGATTCTAGCAGAGACAAAACGTTCCAGCAGATGGCCGACGAGCTTGGCATCAGGCACAAGCTGATGTACACGCTGCGCGAGGCGTCGAGGGTGACAGGGGTGCCATACGACACGCTGCGCATCGAGTGCAAGGCGGGCCGCCTGCGCTCGCAGCTGCCCGAGGGGCGCAAGGTGGGTCGCATGGTGCGCCCGGAATGGGTGGAGCAGTGGATCGAGGAGGGAACGCATGGCATCGAGGCTGCTTAGGTGCGCGGGGTTCGTCGCGCTCCTGTTCGCGGTGTACGCGATCATGCCGCACGTCCTGCGGGCGATGCTGCTCGCGGCGGACGGCATCCGCGTTGTGCTCGGGATGGGGTCGGTGCTGTGACCGGCAGGCGATTCGCGTTCACCGTCTCGTTCGCGGCGGGCAAGCAGCGCCATAGGCTCGACCGGCGCCACGCACGGATGTACACGCCGACCGAGACGCTGAGGGCCGAGCGGGCCATCGCGGCGGCGTGTCGGGAGGCGATGGCCGAGGCTGGCATCCAGCCCCTGCCCTTTGGCCCGCACGAGCCGGTGATTCTCGACGTCGACGCCTACCGTCCGCTGCCGGAGAGCCGGCCCAAGCGCGTGCGCTCGGAGCCGGACACCTACAAGCCGGACGGGGACAACGAGGGCAAGCTGGTCATGGACGCGCTCAACGGGCTCGTCTGGGCCGACGACGCGCAAGTGGTCGACCTGCACGTTGTAAAGCACCCCAGGGTGCGCGGGCAGGCAGAGCGCATGGACATATCGATAGCGCCCGGGTGGTCCGGGCGCAGGGACGAAACGGAGGAAATGTAAATGAAGCGGAAGGCATTCAAGGAACTCATGAGGCAGGCCGTGGGCAACGTCCTCATCAACACGGAGCTCAACGCCGAGGCGCTCAAGGAGAAGGTCGACCCCGCGGTGCTCCGCGGCGTCGCCTACGGCATGGCGGTCGCGCCCGTACTGATGGACGAGGAGCCCATCGAGTTCGACCGCGACTTCTTGGCCGTCATCATCGCGTACGGCAAGGAGTGCGATGACGTCTACGCCGAGAGCGGCGCCGTCGCCACTATCTCCAAGCTCTACGGATGCGAGGTGAGCGTCGATGAGTAACGAGGTCATCGAGTTCAAGGACGATGCGGGCATGCCCGTCAAGTTCACCTCGCAGGACATCCGCGAGCGGCTGTGCCCGAACGCGACCGAAAGCGAGCTGGCGCTGTGTATCGAGCTGTGCAACCGCCAGCACCTGAACCCCTTCACCAAGGAGGTCTACCTGGTGAAGTACAGGGACGCCCCGGCGAGCATCATCACTTCCTACCATGTGTTCAACCGCCGCGCGAACAAGCAGCCCAACTACGGCGGCATCGAGAGCGGCGTCGTGGTGCTCCGCGATGGCGAGGTCGTCAAGAAGAAGGGCTCCGCCGTCTACAAGATGATCGGGGAGCAGCTCATCGGCGGCTGGGCAGAGGTGGCGTTCACCGACGGCAAGAAGCCCGCATACGTCGAGCTGGCGCTCACCGACTACAGCACCGGCAAGAGCAACTGGGCGAAGATGCCGGGCGTCATGATCGAGAAGTGCGCCAAGGCCGGCGCGTGGCGCCTGGCCTACCCCGACGAGTTCAGCGGGATGTACACGGGCGAGGAGATGGACCAGAAGGTCGCGCAGGACATGCGCGCCGGCACTCAGGCTGTCGAGGCCGAGAGCGTCGAGCCCGTGGCCGACCTGCAGCCCGTGCGTGACCTGTTCAAGCCGTTTATGGCGGCGACCGCGCTCGACAGCGCCGGGGCCATGGCGGCCATCTGCGCCGCCGTGGGCTGCTCGTCGGGCAACATGCACGACATGACGCTCATGCAGGCGCGCCGCGCGGCCTCTTGGATGGAGGAGGAGATCGCGGCCCGCAAGGCGCAGCCCGAGCCAGCCGCCCCCGAGCCGGAGCCCGCGCCCGTCTATGAGCCCGCGCCCGCCGAGTATGCGACCGACGACGACCTGCTGGGAGGCTTCTAATGGCAGACGAGGTTTTGGCGGTCGAGGCCGTGCCGCTCGAGGAGGACTTCGACACGCTGGTGGCGTCGCTCGCCATCGACGACACGCTCGAGGACAAGCTGGCGAAGCTCAAGAAGAACGTCGATGAGAAGCTGGCGGACTACGTGGACGTCAAGCACATCGAGAAGGACGAGGACTTCAAGGCGGCGAAGAAGTACCGCGCGGCGGTCAACGACGTGAAGAAGCCCATCGAGGCGCAGCGCAAGGCCGCGAAGAAGAAGTACAGCGACCTGCTCAAGACGTTCGACAAGACCATCGGCGAGATCACGGCGCCAATCGACAAGCTCTCCGATGAGTACAAGGCCGAAATCGACCGATACGACGGCGAGTGCAGGAAACGCCGCCTCACCGCGCTCAAGGGCCACTACTACGACCTTGCGGGCGAGATGGGGCCGCTGGTGCCATACGAGCGCATCGCCGACGACAAGTGGCTCAACGCGAGCTTCGGCGAGGTCAAGGCCAAGAACATCATCGAGCGCCGCGTGGGCGAGCTGCTGCACCAGTTCAAGTTCGTCAACGGCCTCGACTACGCGGACGAGTCCGAGAAGGCATGGGCCGTGGCGTGGTGGACGAGGACGCTGCCGGCGGACTCGGGCGAGGTGGCGGCGGCGGTCGCCGCGCACCGCGAGGAGGTCGCCAAGGCCGCCGCGCTCGTGTCGACCTACGAGCAGGCGACGGCGCCCGCACCGGCGCCCGAGCCGGAACCCGAGCCGCTGCCGCCCGACCCCGAGCCGGTGCCCGCCGAGGAACCTGAGCCGCCCTTGGGCGTGCCGAGGTGTGTGCGGGTGGTGCCGTCGCGCCCCGAGCCGGAAGTAGCCGAGGATGCGGCACCGGCGCCGCAGAGGGGCTACCGCGTGGTCATCGAGTGCGCCACGGCGGACGAGCTGCGCCGCGTGAGGGCCGTCATGGACGAGAACGGCATCCACGGACACGTAGAGAGGATGTAGGGCATGGAGAAGAACCTGCCGCCGCTCCGAACGCCGGAGCAGCGCAAGGAGGCGATGGCGAAGGCCGTCCACACGCGCCGCGAGCGCGCCGCGTTCAAGGCCGCCTGCAAGGCGGGCAACATCCCGCCCGAGGCGGCCATCGAGGCACCCATCGCGGCAAAGCTCAAGGTCGAGGAGTTCGCCCGCTCGTTCCCGGGCATCGGCCCGGTCACGGCGCAGAAGATCGTCGAGGCGTGCCATATCCCCGATGGTCGCCGCGTGAGCGGCCTGGGCTACATGCAGGGGCCGCGCCTTGTCGCGTTTATCAAGAACAACATGACCGCGAAGGAGGACGGGCAGTGAGCATCAACCGAGTGAACATCAGCGGCAACCTCACCCGCGACCCCGAGCTGCGCGCCACCGCCGGCGGGACGCAGGTCCTGTCCTTCGGCGTGGCGGTAAACGACCGCCGCCGCAACGCGCAGACGGGCGAGTGGGAGGACTATCCCAACTTCGTCGACTGCACCATGTTCGGCAACCGCGCCGAGGCCGTGGGCCGTTTCCTCGCCAAGGGGATGAAGGTCGCGATCGAGGGCAAGCTGCGCTACAGCTCTTGGGAGCGCGACGGGCAGAAGCGCTCGAAGCTCGAGGTGATCGTCGACGAGATCGAGGTCATGGTGCGCCGTGAGGGGCAGACGCAGGCCCAGCCGCAGCAGAGCCTCGCGGACACGGTGCCCGTGCAGCACCGGGCGCAGGCCGCGCCGCAGTGGAGCGCCCAGCAGGCCTACGCCGCGGTCCCGCAGTCCGAGTTCTACGACGAGGACGTGCCGTTCTGATGAGGCACGTACCCGACATCATCCGCGACCACTGGGAGGCGGCCCTGTTCGCCGCCTCCTTCGCCGCCGGGTTCCTGTTCTTCTCTTCAATCCTTTGGGGGTGGTTCTGATGGCCAACGACTTCACGGTTTTCGCCAGCTCGATAGCCGAGCTCTATGACGATTACGACCCGAGCGACCCCGAGGACATGAGGGAGCGCATGATGCTCGCGGACGCGGTGCTCATGTACGGTCTTCACGGTGTCGAGATCGAGCTGCCCAAGAGCGTCAAGAGGGCCTTCAAGGGGCTCAAGAACGCCATCGACAACTCCAAGAACAAGCGAGAGCAGGCCAAGAAGGGCGGCAGACCCCGCAAGGCCAAGGCCGAGCCGGAACCTGAACCCGAGCCTGAGCAAAAACCCGAAACCGAGGTTTCCGAAAGCGAAAACCAAGGTTTTGAAAACGGGAAACCTAGGTTTTCAGAACCCGAAACCGAGGTTTCCGAAAGCGAAAACCCTAACCTAGCCTGTCCTAGCTTAGCTTTACCTAGCCTAGCTTGTGTTGATGGTACGCGCGGCGGCGACGCAGACGGCTTCGCCCCGCCGACCCTCGACGAGTGTCGAGCGTACTTCGCCGCCAACTGCATCAGCGGCGACCCCGACAAGTTCTGGGCGCACTACGAGTCGCAGGGCTGGATCCGCTCGAACGGGATGCCCGTGGCCTCGCTCAAGGCCGCGGCGATGCTGTGGAACGGCAACCAGAAGCGCCTCGACGCCGAGGCGCATGCCCGCGGCAAGCCGACCGATGCCGAGATTCAGGCTGCCACGTTCAAGCCGACGAGGACGCCCGAGCAGACGAGGGCGGAGCTCGAGCGCAGGTGGCGCGAGGAACATCCGGGCATCGACCCGGCGAAGGTGAAGGCCCCGAGGGGGACGACCGCCGACCCGGTGGCGCTCAAGGCGTACCAGGACGCGCGGCGTCTGCTGGATGCGAGGGCCGCATGCGAGAGGAGGGCGTCATGAGCTTGGACGCCGAGAGGAACGAGAACATGGGCAGACCAAAGGGGTCCGCGAGCATCTACGACGACGGGCCGCGCGGCGCCCGCTGCGAGACGTGCGGGTTCTGCGCCGTGAGCGAGGCGGTCATGACGGCATCCGGCGAGGGCCGCAAGCGGTACACATGCATGCGCTGCCCCGACTTCGTGCACACCACGCAGGGGCTCGCGAGGTGCAACTACTGGGAGGCGCGACATGAGGGCTGAGTCGTGGGACACGCGAGGTGGCCACGTGCTCGTGTGCCGTCAGTGCGGCAGGCGGTTCCGGGCGATAAGCGCTCGCCAGCGGTACTGCTGCGGGTGGTGCGAGAACGTGGCGCACAGGAACGAGAGTAAGCGGCCCGTGGACGTGTACCTCGGAACGAGGAGCGAGTCGGGCCGAGAGGTCAACGCCATGCGCGCGGCGCTGGCACAGGGGAGGCGCATCTGATGCGGGACGGTTACAAGTTCGAGTTCGGGGCGCTCGATGAGCCGGACGCACCCAAGGTGCAAGCGCTCAAGCCGCTCGAGGAGGCGGCCGAGGTATACGGCGCTTGGCAGGATTGCGACGACATGCGCCTCAGCCCGATCATGACGGCGCGCAGGGAGTACCGCCAGAACCTTATCGACGAGTGCATGGACGTGGTCCAGGCGGTCGTCAACCTGCTCGATGCCGAGGGGTTCACGCAGGAGGACGTGGACGCGGCAATCGAGCGCTGCAACGAGAGGAACCGAGAGAGGGGACGTCTGTGATGGAGACTTTGGATCAGATCAAGGCAGACGCGGTCGAGGTGTTCCATTTCGACCGCGAGTGCAGGCCGCAGGACAGGGCGCACGCCTATCTGGGGAAGTACCGCGTCAGGCGCGGCTACAACGACACGGCGATGCAGGTCGCGGTGACAGACATGATCGAGCGCGCCTACGAGGCGGGAAGGGCGGAGGTCGCCGGCGCGAACCTCGTGCAGAACCTGCGCCGCCAGCTGACGAGCATCGAGGCGACCGTCGGGGATGCCATCGACCTGCTCGACGAGAGCGTAGGGGGGGCGGACTGCGATGAGTGACTCGAGGGTCGGCGGCTACCCGATGGGGGTGACCGACGCCGCTATCGAGCGCAGCTTCGGTGGGGCCTGCGAGCCTAGGATGTGCGGGAACTGCAGGCACTTCTGCGGCAGCGACATTCATGTCGACTACGGCTACTGCCACCTCGAGTTCGAGCGCGCCTACGACGCGGAGGCGCCCGACCGCAAGGAGGGGCGCTGGCGCCTGGCGAAGTGGGCCGCGGCGTGGCTTATGGGAAACCTGCTGTACTGCGAGGACGAGCGCGACGAGTGCCGCGACTACGAGGAGTTTGGGCTATGAGTGTCGAATTGCCGAGAGATGCCGAGGGACGAGAGATACCTCTAGATACCGTGGCGCTGTTCAACCGTGTCGGGAACATATATAGCATCGTGCGCTGGACATTCACCACGGACTTTGATTTGAGTGACGGATGGTCGAACAAATGGCGTGCGATTACCGACCGTGGATTTGCACTCGATCCGGCACTCGTGTACCTCACCACGCCAGACACATGGGAGAAGTTGGAAGAGGACTTGGGCAGGGGCGCGGACGCGCTGAATTATGAAGCCTGCGCCTATTTTGGCAAAAGCGCGTGCGACTGCTCATCGTGCATTGCCGACAAAGGCGAAACCTGCGAAAGGGTTGTTATGCGCGACATCGCCGACCGCATCCACAAGCTGAGGGGTGAGGGCGAATGACCGACGAAATCGAGCTGAAGACCTGTCCGTTCTGCGGTGGCGATGCTGAGATACAGCAGGGCAAGTATCAAGGTCTGCGCACCTTCTACGTGAGCTGCTTGGGATGCGGCGCACGGACGGACCTAGAGTACGCCGAGGAGTTCGCTGCAGATCTATGGAATGAAAGGGTGAGCTATGTTGAATAAGCGAGCGATGATTTCTCAGCCAATGGCCGGCAAGACCGACGAGGAGATCGCGGAGACGAGGGATAGGGCGCACGCCAAGCTGCGTGAGATGGGCTACGAGTTCGTAAACACCCTGTTCACCGACGAGTGGTACAGCGACGAGGCCATGGAGGAGCGCGGCGTCGTGCAGATTCCGCTCTGCTACCTTGCAAAGTCGCTCGAGAACATGAGCCTGTGCCATGTGGCCTACTTCTGCAAGGGCTGGGAGAACGCACGCGGATGCCGCATCGAGCATGATGCCGCCGTCGCGTACGGGCTTGAGGTGCTGTATGAGGATTAGCGATGAAGAGCGCCGCGAGGCCGTAGAGTTCCTGCGCTCCGGCACGTGCCTATACTTTGCCGAGCATCGGAAAAGGTAGCTCGACTGCACGCGGTGCATGAAGGTGAGCACAATGCTTTTCGGCCACTACGATGCGCTTTGCGATTTGGACAGCTGCGGAACCGATGCGTGGCAAAGACTTGCCGACCTCATCGACCGCCCGAGCGAGAATATCGAGCGTCCTCGGTGAGTTGGTCCCCGGCGCTTGATAAGGTTCTGCCGTGGCGGGCGAGCTTTAGGGGGTATGCGAATGGCGTGTAGGCCACCTGTAGGAGATGGGCCAAAAGGCCCATCTACAAAGTCAACACATCCGTTGAGGGACGAGTGGGCGCTCCGGAAGGGGCGCTCCTCTTACGTCCTTTGGACCGACGAGATGATAGGGCGGATGCAGGCGCACCCGGAGCGGACGGCGGCGGAGATCGCGGCGGAGCTGAGGGTGACGCCGAGCGCCGTGAGGCACGCGCGGCAGCGGTACGGGCGCTTTTCGACCGGAACGGATGGGCTGTGCATCGTGTGCGACGCGCGGCCCGTGTTCGACACGTCGGCGCAGGCGAAGAAGTGGAGGCTGTGCAAGGGGTGCTATCTGGCGGAGCGGAAGAGACGGCTCGAGGAAGAGGCGGAGAGCAACCGCATACGACAGGCCGCGCACAGACGGCAGAAGCCGGACGGAGACGCTTGAGAGGATGGCCGAGGCAATCGGAATCAAGCCGACAAAGGTCGAGTAGCCGAAAGGCCCCGGGAAACCGGGGCCTTTTCTTTAAACGTTACCCCCTTTTTACGCTCGTGGGCAAACGCACGCGCTTGTCCACGTGCGTAAAAAGGTGGGAACGTTCGCGTTTCCATATGGCTATCTACCAGCGGAAACGTGATTTTGTGGCGGGAAAAGGGCGTGAAAAACTGACCAAGGAGGGCATCGAGGATGCCCTCCGCCTGTGCCGTGCCGGAATGACCGACAAGGACATCGCCGCGTATCTCGGGGTCGCACGCGAGACATACAGCCGCTGGATCAACCACCCCCGAACAGACAATCAGCGTCAACTGTGTCACGTTCTAAAAAAGGCCGAGGTCGAGCGCAAGGCGACGCTCGTGGGCCGCATCATGGACGCGAGCGGCGACAGCTGGCAGGCGGCGGCGTGGCTTTTGGAGCGCAAGTACCCGCAGGAGTACGCCAAGGCGCAGCGCATCATGGATACCACCGACACGGCGGTGCTCAAGGCCGCCAAGGAGCTGGTGCTGTCCGTGCCGTCCTCAATCGGCGGGGACGAGTAGCCGATGCCGCTCACGAGGATGCAGCGCGAGTACCTCGCCAACTGCACGCACCGCTACAACGTGAAGTGCGGGGCGACGGGCTCGGGCAAGAGCTACGTCGACATAGCCGTGACCATACCGCAGAGGCTTCTCGCCATGAGGGGCGAGGGGCTGGCGGTGATGATCGGGAACACCCGCTCGACGCTCGAGCGCAACATCCTCGAGCCGATGCGCTCACTCTACAGCGAAGACGTCGTCAGCCAGATCGGGCGGGACAACACGGCCCAGATATTCGGGCGCAAGGTCTACTGCCTCGGGGCGGATAAGAAGACAAGCGTATCCAAGATTCAGGGCGCCACGTTCGAGTGGGTCTACGGCGACGAGGTCGCCACGTGGAGCGAAGACGTGTTCCAGATGCTCAAGAGCCGCCTGCGCTGCGAGCACAGCCACTTCGACGGCACCTGCAACCCCGACAGCCCGAACCACTGGTTCAAGCGGTTCCTCGACGGCGACAGCGACATCTACAGGCAGGACTACACGATCTGGGACGGTGCGCTGGCACCGGATGTCATCGAAGCCCTCATCAAGGACTACGGCAGCGGCGTGTACTACGACCGCTACATCTTGGGCAAGTGGACGCTGGCCGAGGGCCTGGTCTACCCCGAGTGGGAGGGCGCACTCGAGAGCCGGTATACGGGCGGCGCCGTCAAGTACGCGGTGTCTTGCGACTACGGCACGCAGAACGCCTTCGCGGCGCTGCTGTGGGCGTTTGACGGCAAGGTGTGGCACGTGGTGGACGAGTACCGCTACTCGGGCCGCGACACGGGGCACCAGAAGACGGACGCCGACTACGTGGCCGACATGGCCGACTTCGTGCGCGGGCTGGGCAAGCCGCCCAAGTTCATCATCGACCCGAGCGCCACGAGCTTCATCGCCGCGATGCGGCAGGCCGGGTTCAAGACCAAAAATGGGCGCAACGACGTCGCGGACGGCATACGAGAGACGGATGTGTGCCTGGGCAACGGCACGGTGCGTATCTCCGACGCCTGCACGGGGCTGATAGGCGAGCTCGGCGGCTACTGCTGGGACGCCAAGGCGGACGGCGACAAGCCCGTCAAGGTCGAGGACCACAGCTGCGACGCGCTCCGTTACGGCGTGGCAACACTGCGCATGTACAAGCCTGCGAAACGGCAGGTAAACCCATTTTTTGAAGGGAGGTAGCGGCTTTGTCTAAAGGTCCTTTGGTGACCGATGGCGACCTCAAGGCGGCGGCGTCGGCGACGGCGTTCGCGGCAGATGCCATCGAGCGGCACATGTCGAGCGAGATGTACCGCAACGCCGTCACCGCGAACGAGTACTACCGCCAGCACAACGTCACGATCAACCGTTTCGTGCAGAAGATCTACTCGTGCTCCGGTGCCGAGGCCGAGGACTTCACGGCCTCGAAGCTGAGGCTGGCGAGTAACCTGTTCAAGCGCCTAAACGTCCAGCGCTGCACGTACTCGCTCGGTAAGGGCGTGAGCTTCGTGGACGTCTCGGCGGGCGGCAAGGACACGACCAAGGAGGGGCTTGGCGACCGCTTCGACGACGACGTCATGGAGATGGGGCTCAAGGCGCTCATCCACGGTGTGTCATTCCCGTTTTGGAACCTCGACCACATCGACGTGTTCACCGCCGACGAGTTCTGCCCGGTGTGGGACGAGTACTCGGGGGCGCTATACGCCGGCGTGAGGTTCTGGCGGCTCGACTCCGACCACCCGTGGCACGCGACCCTCTACGAGCAGGACGGCTACACGGAGATGGTGTCGGGCGGCAGCGGCTTCGACTTCGAGGTGGCCGAGGCCAAGCGCGCCTACAAGGTCACGTATCGGGAGATACCGGCGGACGGGATGAAGCTGGCCGTCGATGCGGAGAACTACTCCCGCCTGCCAATCGTGGCGGTCTGGGGCAGCGACGCGCACCAGAGCACGCTCGTCGGCATGCGCGAGAGCATCGACGCCTACGACCTGATCAAGAGCGGCCTGGTG
Source organism: Collinsella sp. (assembly GCA_036302225.1). GTDB lineage: Bacteria > Actinomycetota > Coriobacteriia > Coriobacteriales > Coriobacteriaceae > Collinsella. The sequence goes on along the minus strand of JAXJCX010000101.1, from coordinate 20,383 downwards.
AACGACACGCGCGACTGCGCGCAGATCTACTGGCTCATCAACGGAGCCGGCGGCATGGACGACAGGGACCTCGACCTGTGGAGGGCGAAGCTCAAGCTGACGCACGTGGCCGAGGTCGACGCCGAGCAGGGGCAGTCCGTGACGCCGTACACGCAGGAGGTGCCCGTCGAGGGCCGCAAGGAGACGCTGGCGCAGATCAAGGCCGACATCTACGAGGACTTCGGCGCGCTGGACGTCCACACCATCGCGGCGGGGGCGACCAACGACCATATCGACGCGGCATACCAGCCGATGGACGAGGAAGCCGCCGAGTTCGAGCGCCACATCCGCGAGGGTATCATGGACATCCTCGCCCTCCAGGGCATCGAGGACACGCCCGTGTTCACGCACACTCGCATCAGCAACACCAAGGAGCAGGTCGAGACCGTATGCCTGGAGGCCGAGTATCTGGACGACGAGACGATCCTGCGAAAGCTGCCGAACATCACGCCCGACGAGAGGGCGAAGATCATGGAGCGCAAGCAGCGGGAGCAGGAGGAGCGCATGGCAGCGCTGCCGCCCGCCCTGGCGGCGAACGCGAAGGGTGCCCAGGAGGGCGACGAGGACGACGAGGACGAGGAAGGTGATGAGTGATGGCGGCATTGCAGGTGCTTGACGGCGAGCTGTGGCAGTGGGACACCGGGCGCGAGGTCGAGGTTGTCGGCTGCGAGCAGGTGCATTTCGCCAAGTCGACCACGGGGACGTGCTACACGGTCGAGGTCGCCGGCAACAAGGCGAAGATTCCCGACGAGCTGCTCCAGGCAGCTGGTCGCGTGTACGCTTGGGCCTATATCACGGATGAGTCCTATGGCGGGCGCACGCGCATCGAGGCGCTCTGGGACGTAAAGAGGCGAGCCAAGCCCGCCGAGTACATCTACGAGCCGAGCGACCAGCGCACCATTAAGGACGCGGAAACGGCGCGAGACGAGGCCAAGGCCGCGCAGAAGGCGGCGGAGGCCGCACGCGACAGGGCTGTCGCCGCCGAGGTCAAGGGGGCACGCGCCACGACTCTTACCTCGGGATCGGAGGCAACGGCGACGATGGAGGGCAACGTGCTGGTCGTCGGCGTGCCGAAGGGCGACGCGCTGAGGTACAGCGACCTCACCGCCGAGCAGATCGCGGAGCTCAAGAAGCCCGCGACGGACGCGGCGGCTGGCGTGAACAAGGTCAACGACGAGTTCAAGCAGCTCAAGGCTTCTGTCGAAACGGCGGAGAAGGGCCGCGCCGACGCCGAGGCCGTGCGCAAGGAGAAAGAGACCGAGCGCGGGCAGAACGAGACGGGGCGCAAACAGGCGGAGGCGGGGCGTAAGACTGCCGAGCAGAAGCGCGAGCAGGATTCGACCAAGGCCCTCGCCGACGCGCGGGCGGCGCTCAAGGACGCCAAGACGGCAGCCCTGAACTACCAGTCGATTATCGACTCGGCGGCTGCCGTGACGGCGCTGGGACTCAAGAAGGTAAACGGCAAGATTTGCCAGATGCGAAAGGTAGGTGCCTAAATGGCCGATACGCAGGCAACCGAGCAGGCGACCGAGGGGTCCGAGTACGCGGACCCGCTGGCATCGGACAAGGCGGTGTGGGCGCTTGTCGGCGCGGTGAAGAATCTGGGCGACCAGAAGGCGCTCGAGCGCGACGCCTCGACGGGCCGCTACACCAACGAGAGCGTCGCCGCGATGGTGGACAAGCACAAGACGGGGCTGGTGTACACGTTCCTCATCCCGGCGGGCAGCCCCACCGACATTCAGCCGATGAGCGCCGCCGCGAAGCGCGTGGCCTCCACCGAGTTCGTGCCAGCGACGGCGACGAGCGCGGCTGTCGACCCGTTCGACACCGAGGGCGGCCCGTGGTTCCACGTGTCCGCCAACGCCGGTGCCGACGCCGACGGCGTGCCGTGGGTCGAGGCCATCGACGGCGTTGACTACGGCTTCTCGCGCGTGGACAACGGACACGGCAACAACGTCTACGAGATCGCGCCGGTCGTTTGGCAGGCGGTCGAGGTGCTGGCGAACGGCAACCTGCTCGTCTCGTGGTCCGACAGCCGATTCAGCGGCTCGCAGCCGAACCCCAAGGCGTTGCTGCCGGACGGCACGCTGCGACCGTACATGCTGACGCCGACGTATCCCATGAGCATCGACGCCGACGGGCGCCCGCGTTCCGTCTCGGGCGCGAAGGTCGCCAACCGCACGACGTCGCACGACTCGCTCGTCGACCTTTGCAAGACCGCGACCACGGGCTACTCGGGCATGAGCGTCTACGACCAGTGGTATATCAACTTCCACCAGTTGACCAAGACGCTCTGCAAGTCCTCCCAGGTGGACTTCCCGGGCTGCACGGACTTCAACATCCAGATCCACCCCGCGCTCGCCGAGACGGGAGTCACGCGCGTGGTCGTCACCGCCGAGCAGGCGGCGAAGATTCCCGTGGGCGCGTCGATGATGTACGGCACCGACACGGGCACCACGTGCCCAGACCGAGGTGCCGCGGCGGCGTACGACGTGTTCGACGGCGCCGTTGTCGGCGGCAAGGAGACGCTCGCAGACGGCAACGTGGCGCTTCTCATGGACGTCGCCAAGGCGTTCGACACGACCGTGAACACATGGCTCCAGAGCGCGCCGTGGTGCACGGGCAACACCGATGCCCTCGTTGGCGACGGCCAGGTGGCGAAGGACGGCAAGCATCCGTTCAAGGTCGGCGGCGTCGAGACGGGGCTTGGCCTGTGGGAGTTCATGGGCGATACGCTCTTCGTCTCCGACGGCACGGGCTTCGGCATCGCGGTCAACCCCGACACTCGCAATGAGAAGAAGAACGCCGTGGCGGACGGGGTGACCCCGACGGAGGCGTGCATGCCGACGGCGGACGGCTACATGCTCGACATCCAGTTCGTCAACGGCCTCATCTTGGGAAAGGGGCTCGGCGGCTCGGCGACGACCGGTGTCGGCGACTACTTCTACTTCGACACCTCCGAAGGTAAGGTCAAGGGCACAATCCGTCTGGTTCGGTTCCTCGGCTACCTGTGGAACGGCTCGGTTGCCGGTCTTCGTTTCGCGTACTCGTGGAGCGGGTCCGGTTTGGCCGCTTGGTACTTCGTCTCCCGGCTTTCTGCTACGGGCCGTAGCCGGGGGTGAATCAGGGCGTAGCCCTGAGAGGGGGCTGGCCCCCTCCTAACCCCAAACAGGGATTCACGGTGAGGGCGGCGCTGGTTTCTGGTTCAGTTCCTCGGCAACCTGAGGAACGGCTCGAATGCCGGTCTTCGTTACGCGAACTCGAGGAACAGGTCCGGTAGGGCCGCTTGGAACTTCGTCTCCCGGCAATCTGTCTATAAATCTCTACTCGCACCGTGTCTACCGCGCCCGCCGCTTTCTGGCGGGACGCGGCTCGGCCTGACTCCTTTGAGTGAAATTTGTCCGCAAGGCTCACGGGCTGGTAACCGCAAGGCGAACGCTCGTATGACAGACAGAAAGAGCTTTGATCTATGAAAACCTACTGCAAGGGCCTCGAGTTCACGCGCAAGTGCGTCGTCGAGGCCCTGCACCGATGGAAGAAAAGCGACTCCGGCAAGGAGAACGGCTGGCGCGTCGCCGACGAATACGGCACCGAGACGGCGTTCGTCGACCGCATCTGGCTAGAGCTCTCGACCGAGACGCTTACGTTCGAGCCGATTCGAACCTACCTGAAGCACGACCCGAACAACGGCAAGCTGCGCGAGATAAGCGTCGAGAGTATCAAGCGGCAGGTGTGCAACTACCTGTGCGTTGGGGCACTCGAGCCGCTCCTTGCCGCCAAGGTCGGCTTCTGGCAGGTGTCGAGCGGCGTCAAGGGCAAGGGCGCGGCGCTGGGGATGCGCAAGCTCAGGCGCGCGGTTCATCGCTTCGCCTACCACGTACACGTCGACATCCGCAACTGCTACGGCTCGATGCAAACGGCGATAGTGGAGGGTCTGGTGGCGCGCTACGTCAAGAACAGTCAAGTCCTCTACCTGCTCCATTCGCTGCTGTCGACGATGAACGGCGTCCTTATCCTCGGCAGCTACCTGTCGCTTCGGTTGGCGGCGTTCGTGATCTCGTTCGCGTACCACGCGGTCGAGGAGGCGGCGAAGGAGCGGCGCGGCAAGCGCGTGAGGCTCGCGGGATGCCAGGTGTGGTACGCCGACGACGGCTATTTTCTCGGCAACTCAAAGCGCTCGCTCGGGAAGGCCGCGGCCATCGCCGCACGCGTTTTGGGGCGGCTAGGATTGTCGCTGAAGCCGTGGAAGGTGAGGCGCAACGGCGCCGAGCCCATCGACTTCGCGGGCTATCGCATCTGGTGCGCTCGCGGGCGCCGGGTCGACTTGCGAAAGAGGCTCTGGAAACGACTGCGACGCGCGTTCGCGCGCTACATGCGCAGGCGCACCGAGCGCTTGGCGAGGCGCGTGTGCTCTTACTGGGGCTGGCTGAAAACGGCCGTCATGGAGCACCAGATGAACGCTAAGCGGTGCATATTCAACGCGGCGAGGGCCGTGGGTTAGGAGGAAAAATATGGTTGTGAAGTCGGAGCGAACGGGCGAGAGGCCCGAGACGGTCGAGATCGCGGGGACCGACGTCTGGCTGCGCCGCGGCATCTCCGAGGGCGAGCGCGAGGAGCAGGGAGGCGAGGGCGGTTCCGTCAAGGTGAAGGTGTTCACCTACGAGGAGCTGCACTTCACTGACCCGACTGGCGAGCTGACGGTCGAGGGCGCAAAGGCCGACTTTGACACTGTCTGGGCGGCACACGAGGCGGACGGCATGAGCATGGAGGAGCAGATCGCATCGCTCCAGCAGCAGGTCGCCGACTCGCAAGCGGCCCTTCTCGAGCTCGGCGACATCGTTGGAGGTGAGTAACTTGGCGAAGATCTACTACCGCGCCGTGAAAAGCGGCAGGCGCACGCTCGAGAGCGTTCCCGAGCGCTGGCGCGACGAGGTACGCCAGATGCTGGAGGCGGACGGCGAGTAGGGTAGGGCCCCGGCTTCGGTCGGGGCCCTTTTCCGTTATGCGCGGGCGACCATGCGTGCCGACGATTGGAGGCGGCGCATGGCGAAGGATAGCGCTCACGAGTTCTCAGACGCCGAGATTCGGGCGTTCGAGCGCGAGGTGGCGGGAAGTGTACGGCGAGGCGAGCAAGACGGCCTACGCCGACCTCAAGCGCTATCTGGCGCAGTTCGAGGCCGACGATGAGAGGATGCGCGAGCGTCTCGAGGCCGGCGAGATCACCAAGGCGCAATACAGGTCTTGGCGAAGCGGGAAGATAGCGGCGGGCAGGCGCTACCGAATCGTCCTCAAGCAGTGCGCCGAGGCCATGACGCACGCGAACGTCGTCGCTGCCGCCGCCATCGAAGGCAGGCTGCCCGAGGTCTACGCCGAGAACTACAACTACGGCACGTGGCAGGTCGAGAGCGCAGTGGGCGTTGACACGGCCTACGCGCTGCAGGACGCGTCGACCGTCCAGAGGCTGCTCACCGACCACGACAGCTACCTGCCAAAGCCGTCCGTCAACGTCGCCAAGGACGTGGCGTGGAACCGCCGGCTCATAGCCAACCAGATCACGCAGGGCGTGCTGCTCGGCGAGTCGATACCCAAAATCGCGAAGCGCATCCAGGACGTGGCGGGGTCGAACCGCGCGGCGGCGGTGCGTTTGGCGCGGACCTCGACGACGGCGGCGGAGAACGCCGGACGCGTCGACAGTTACAAGAGGGCCAAGGGGCTCGGCATCAAGGTGCAGCAGGAATGGGTGGCGACGCTCGACCTGCGCACGCGCTCGAGCCACAGGAAGATTGACCGCGAGAAGGTCGAGGTCGGCGAGAAGTTCAGCAACGGGTGTCGCTATCCCGGCGACCCGGAGGCGCGGTATGCCGAGACGTGCAACTGCCGCTGCACGCTGGTGGCGTGCTGTGACGGACTCGACGTGCTCGACGGCGAGCGTTTCAGCCGACTGCCCGAGGGCATGACCTACGAGGAATGGAAGGCGGGCAAGCCCGCCGTCACCGGCGCGAAGCCCGCGAACCGCACCATCTCAGAGTTCATGGAGATGCCCGGCACCAAGCGCAAGCTGGACGTGGCGGGCGTATCCAAGACCGAGGCGCGCAAGCGGCTCTCGCGGCAGCTCGAGGACTACGGCATACCGTCCGGCTCGTTCCGCAAGATGAGCGCAGGCGACCAGCAGAAGGTGTTGGACACGGCGCTTGCGCCCGGTTCGACGCCCATTGTCAACGGTCGGCGCGTTTTCAAGGAGATCAAGGGCGAGCATTCCGCAGGCTCCGACCTTGCCAAGGTCAACCCGAACTTTAAGACAAAGAAGGACAAAGACGGCAGGTACTCGTACAACTGCCAAAGGTGCGTTCCGGCGTATGAGGCGAGACGGCGTGGGCTCGACGTCGTTGCGAAGCCGGTTAAGATGAATAAGTGGGGGAAAATATCGGCATATGACCCCTTCGCGCGCGCCGAGTCGTACAAAAAGGTGTTTCCGGGGGCCACTTGGAAACGTGGTGGCGATAAGCCGGAGAAAGAAATAACGTCATTCCTCCTTGCGGTAAACGGGGATGCGAGGGCCGAGGTCTCCGTTTCCTGGGACCACGCGCTTTGCGGCAAGAGCGGACGACACGTTTTCGTTGCGGAAAAGACGGGAAACGCTATCAAGTTCATAGACCCACAGAGCGGCGATGAGGACGTGAGCTGGTATTTTGGTATAATCAAGGCCGAGGAGACGGAGTTCGCGCGAGTTGACGACGCCAAGTTTGGCGATCTTGTCGACGAGTGCCTGACGACAAGAGGTTGACATGCTCACATTGGAAGAGGCCATAAAGCCGATTCTGGAAGAGGAGGCCGTAGACGGATACGGCCCGGTGTGCGCATACGAGGGCAAATACCATTGGTTCGTCGGTTTCGGTTTCGATGGAAAGATGGCCCCGGGCGACACTCCGTATGCTATCGACAAGGAAACGGGGAAGATTGACTTCTTCCCGATTCCATTTTTCCTCAGAGGCGAGAGCCCGTCTGCTATCGAGCTTGAGATGGACAAGGCCCACGAGGTAAAAATCCAATAGATCACAGCGGGCCCCGCCACGGCGGGGCTTTTTTCATGCCGCGTGACCGTGCCGTGACACTGCCCGCAGAGAGATTGGGGCAGGCATGAAAGAGCTATTCACTTGTGCGAACTGCGGCGACTGCGCCGTAAAGCTGGGCTTCGGCTTCACGTTCCCGGATACCTACATCTGCACGCAGCGCGGCGACGAGGTCGAGCCCGACGACGGCTGCACGCTCGGGTGCGAGGGCGTTCCGGTGCAAGCCATCGAGGCCATCGAGGCGGACGTCGACGGGCGCGTTGGCTACGGCTGCGAGGTGCCCGACTGATGGCTTACGGACTCGTCGGCGGCGTCGGCGACCACGGCCGGCACGGCACCCTCATCACCGAGGAGATCGTAAACGCCGCGAAGCTGGATACCGCCGAGTGCATTGAGATACGGCAGAACAACATCGAGCAGGTCGAGAAGGCCCTCTTGCGCGCCTACAAGACGGGCCTAGAGGAGATAGGCCTCGTCGCGGAGGGCTACGCCAAGGCGACGTGCCCGGTCGATACGGGCAGGTTGCGCAACTCCGTCACGCACCTACTCAAAGGCTACGACTGCTTCATCGGGACCAACGTCGAGTACGCGCCGTACGTCGAGGAGGGGACTTCCCGCATGAAGGGCAAGCACTTCCTGCGCAAGGCGGCAACGGGTCACGGCGATACGTACCGGGCGATTCTCGAGAAGCACCTGAGGGGTGGCGCGTAGGGCCGCGTTACTCCGCTTGGATACTCACCCTTGCCGCGAGGTATTGCGGCGCGGGCCCTGCCGAGGCAACAGGCTGGGACCCGCCCATTCCGAAGCAAGGGAGATTCTGTTGGCACTCACGCGAAAGATGCTCAAGGCAATGGGCATCGAGGACGAGAAGATCGACCAGATCATCGAGGAGCACGCCGAGAGCGTGGACGCGCTCAAGGCGCAGCGCGACGAGCTCAAGGAGGCCGCGGGCAAGGCGGACGGCTACAAGAAGGAGCTGGACGCGCTCAAGGCCAAGGGCGAGGGCGCGGACGAGTACGAGGAAAAGTACAAGGCCGCCGTCAAGAACCTAGAGGACTACAAGGCCAAGGTCGAGGGCGAGAAAGCCGCAGCCGAGAAGCGCAGCTTGTATCGAAAGCTGCTCAAGTCGGCGGGCGTCGACCCCAAGCGCATCGAGACCGTTCTCAAGGTCTCCGACCTCGAGAACGTGACCGTCAAGGACGGCGCTATCGAGGGTGCGGACAAGCTCACCGAGGGCATCAAGGCCGACTGGGCCGACTTCATCGCCACCACGACCGTCGAGGGCGCCGACGTGGCCCACGCCCCCAAGGGCGAGGGCGGCAAGGACATCAACGAAATGAGCACCGCCGAGTACATGAAGTACAAGGCGGAGCAGAGAGGCTAAGGGGTTTCTATGTCGAACACCACTCTTACACCCAACATCATCGCCAACGAGGCGCTGGACGTCCTGCGCACCAACGCCGTCATGGCCAACCTCGTCCACCGCGACTACTCCTCCGAGTTCGTCGCCGGCGTGGGCGACACCATCACCATCCGCAAGCCCGCCACCTTCGAGGCCAAGGAGTTCACTACCGAGGTCGAGGTGCAGGACGCCACGGAGGGCAAGGTTCCCGTCAAGATGGACAAGCTGCTCGACGTGACGTTCGCCGTCACGTCCAAGGAGCTGACGATGGGCATCGTCGACTTCTCCGCGCAGTTCATCGTCCCGGCCATGCAGGCCTTCGCCGACAAGATCGACGGCTACCTGCTCTCGCTCGAGAAGGACGTCACGAACCGCGTCGACCACACCAAGGGCGCCATCGCCGTCTCCGACATCATCGCCGCCCGCAAGTTCCTCGTGGACGCCAAGGCGCCCTCCACGGAGCGCCGCTTCGTTTACGGCTCCCAGGCCGAGGCTGACCTGCTCAACACCGAGGCGTTCACCAACGCCTCTGCCGTCGGTGACAACGGAACCGCCCTCAAGGAGGCATCGCTGGGTCGCAAGTACGGCCTCGACTTCTACTGCGACCAGAACGTTCAGAAGACGACCGCCGAGACGGCCAACTACACGCCCTCAATCGCGTTCCACAAGAACGCCTTCGCGCTCGTGACCCGCCAGCTCGAGATGCCGCTTGGCGCACCCAAGGCGTACTCCACCTCCTATGACGGCTTCGGCCTTCGCGTCGTGCAGGACTACGACCATAAGACCAAGACCGACGTCGTCTCCATCGACATGCTCTGCGGCGTCAAGACCCTCAGCCCCGAGCTCGCCGCAGTCATCACCGATAAGCGATAGGCGTAGAGATGCTCGAGCAGGTGCTTCTGTCGTTGCGCAACTGGTTCGTCGCCGACAAGCGCACGGGGCGCGTCCGTATCGAGGACGGCCGCCTCGTGCCGCCCGCGGCCCTCGGCCTCAAGGAGGGCCAGTACGTCCGCATCACGGGCTCGACGTTCAACGACGGGCTGCATGCGTGGCCCTACAACAGACTTACGGACGAGGAGTTCGTCGGCACCGTCTGGGCGCTCGCCATCCCGCAGGCCGTGGTCGACCTCGCTGACGAGATTGCGGCGTGGCAGACCGAGCACGCCAAGGAGCTGGACAGCCCGTACGCATCCGAGAGCTTCGGCGGCTACAGCTACACGCGCGTCGGCGGCGACGGCTCGCCCATCACGTGGCGGCAGCAGTTCAAGGCGCGTCTTGACCCTTGGAGAAAGCTGTGAGCCGCCTGTACGAGCGCATGGCGGTAGCGTGCACGAGGCTCGTCGCAAAGACCGAGCCTGATGGTGAGGGTGGCTTCAAGACCGTCCTCACCGTCGGCGACGGCTTCACGGCGGCGATCGTGCGCGACAGCTCCACGGCCTCGCGCATCGCGGAGCACGACGGCGTGAGGAACGTCTACACCGTGACGACCGCCGAGCCGCTGCGGTACGGCGACCTCTTCCAGCGTGCGTTCGACGGGCAGGTATTCCGCTGCACGTCGAACGCGGACGACGGCGCCGCGCCGTGCTGCGCGTCGTTTGGCTTCGGCCAGTGCAGCGCGGAGGAGTGGGAGGTGCCGGATGGCGACTAAGGCGGCAGCGCTGCAGGCGTGGCTCGAGGGCTTCGGCCTTCCCGTGTACCGCGACTCGGCGGTGCCGGGCGAGGCGAAGATGCCCTACATCACCTACGACCTGCCGACCGCGGCATTCGGCACGCAGTGCAACTCCGAGGTGAACCTCTGGTTCCGTACATCGTCCGAGGCCGCGCCGAACGCCAAGACCGAGGAGATCGCCCGGGCGCTGGGGCTGTCGGGCGTGCTGCTGCCGTGCGACGGCGGCGGCATGTGGGTGATGCAGGGCGAGCCGTTCTGCAACGCCATGGCCGACGAGGACAACGCCGTGAAGCGCCGAATCATCAACCTGACCATTGAGTACATGACCAGCTACTAGGAGGTCATATGTCTAAGTTCACGCGCATCCCCGAGAACACGTTCAAGGAGATCGTCATCAACGCGGGCCTGCTCGCCACGAATTTCAACCCCAAGACCGCAGAGGTCGCGGAGTCCGAGCTGATGGGCGCGACGAGCGGCGGAACCAGCTTCGCCGCCACGCCCAACTTCATCGACTACGGCGAGGACATCGACAACTGCCCCGCCAACACGATGGAGCTCAAGCGTATCGACAGCATCGAGGCCAAGCTGAGCGGCACCTTCGTGACGCTGAACACCGCGCTCGGCAAGAAGCTCGCAGCCGCAGCCGACGAGACCGAGGGGAAGATCGTCCCGCGCTCCGCACTCTCGGAGGCCGACTTCGCCGACATCTGGCTCATCGGCGATTACTCGGGCGAGAACGGCAACGGCTATATCGCCATCCGCCTCATCAACGCGCTCAACACGGGCGGTCTGCAAATCACGACGCAGAACAAGGCCAAGGGCCAGTTCGCGTTCGAGTTCACGGGCCACTACTCAATCAAGAACCCCGAGATCGTGCCCTACGAGCTGTATATCAAGCAGGAGATTGGAGCCTAACCATGAAGCTGGACAACCTTAACGCCGACGAGTTCCAGAACGCCATGTGCCTGTTGGCGGACGTGGCGGAGGACGTCATGAACGGCGAACTCGGCGCGAAGGCAAAGGCCTCCTACGCCAAGTTCCGCTCCGACTCCGCCAAGGCCAAGGCCAAGGCGACCGCCAAGGCGAAGGGCGACCCCGAGGCCGCGAAGGCAGCCGCAACCGCCGAGGTCAACGGCCTCGCCGTGGACATGGTGGCGGGGCTTCTGCCCGACGTGCTGCGCCAGGGCGGCGAGATCAGCTACAAGCTGCTCGCCGCACTCGACGGCCAGACGCTCGAGGAGTACAAGGCCGACTTCACCGTCAAGAAGTGGGTGAACGACATCAAGGATGCCATCGACGGCATCGACGGCATCAAGGACATCCTGGCTCCTTTTTTTGGATAGCCGCCGAGGACCCATCTCACATATGGCTCTGTCTGGGCGAGTACGTCGGGCCACGGCGTGCTCGCCCTTTCTGTAGGTACATGGTCGCGCGGTGGCGCGAGCGGGACGAGCGGGAGGCGTTCCGTGTGTACCTGAGCGAGTCGGTGCGCCTCATGGCGCAGGGGAAGTGGCTCAAGGAACCCTTCCTGAGCATCGTCAACGGCGGTGCGGGCGATGGGTCCGAGGCGGAGGACACGCGCGCCGGCGACGAGATCGCCGCAGACATTATCGAGCGGATGGGATTGAAGGTGGTCTAGGTGAACCTTCTCGACCTGATGATTAAGGTCGGCCTCAAGGACGAGGCCAGCGGCAAGGCCGAGGGCGTGGCCTCGAAGGTCGTGGGCACGCTCGACAAGGCCGGAGCGACCGTTGCCAAGGCGGTAGGCGTGGGCGTCGCCGCCGTGGGGGCGGGCGTCACCGCCGTCACGGGCATGAGCATGAGCGCATACGCCGCATACGAGCAGAACGTCGGCGGCATCCAGAAGATTTTCGGCAACATGGGCAAGTCGCTCGACGAGTACGCCGCGCTTACGGGACAGACCGTCGAGCAGTGCTCCGGTAAGTGGGAGCAGCTCGAGCAGGCCCAGACGACGGTGCTGGCAAACGCCGACCGCGCCTACATAACGGCAGGCCTGAGCGCCAACCGGTACATGGAGCAGGTGACGGGCTTCTCCGCCTCGCTCGTCAAATCGCTCGGCGGCGACACGGTCAAGGCCGCCGAGTACGCCAACACGGCAATGGTCGACATGAGCGACAACGCGAATACCTTCGGCACGGCGATGGAGGACCTCCAGAACGCCTACCAGGGCTTTGCGAAACAAAACTACACGATGTTGGATAACTTGAAGCTCGGCTACGGCGGCACTAAGGAGGAGATGCAGCGCCTCGTCAAGGACGCGCACGCCGTCAACTCCGCCGTGGACGAGTCGAGCCTCTCATTCGACAACATCGTGCTCGCCATCCACACGATGCAGGAGCAGATGCAGATCGCCGGCACGACCTCGCGCGAGGCCGCGACGACCATCGAGGGCTCCTGCAACATGGCCAAGGCCGCCTGGGAGAACTGGGTGACGGAGCTGGGCAAGGACGACGCCGACATGGGCAAGCTCACCGAGGAGCTGTTGCAGTCGGTCGAGACGGCGGCCTCGAACGTCGTCCCGCGCGTTGCGACCATCGTCGGCACGGCGTTGTCGCAGCTGCCGAGCCTTGTCACGTCGGTCGGTCCCGTGCTCGGCCAGGCGTTCGTCGACATTTTCACGCAGGCGCTCGACAGCGCGGCTGAGGCCGTGCCCGGGCCCATGGGCGACATCCTCTCTGCCGTGTCTGACGGCGTGGATGAGATCGGCGAGCGCTTCAAGGGTCTTGGTGAGATCTGGGCGGTTGGTGACAACCCGTTGGAGTCGCTGCACCTCGCCATGGTCTACGGGCTGACGCTGCTCGACGGCGACCTGTCCACGCTGCAGGAGAACATCACCTCTTCGCTGCCCGGCATCGCCGAGGGTTTCGCCGACGTCGGCGGCGAGGTCGTTCCCAGGCTCGCCGAGGGGATCGAGATGGGGCTGTCTTTCCTCTCCGAGACGGCGGCGTCGCTCATGACGTCGCTCGGCGGCTACCTGTCCGAGAACCTGCCCTCCATCACGGAGAGCGGCCTGCAGATCCTCACCGGCCTCTCCGAGTCCATAGCCGAGAACGCGGGTGTTCTGGCAGAGGGTGCCGCGAACCTCATCGTCGGCTTGGCGCAGGGTATCGCCGACAGCCTGCCGACGCTCATCGAGCAGGCCCCGGTCATCGTGCAGAACCTCGCCAGCGCGATCAACGACAACGCGCCGATACTGCTCGGTGCCGGCATCCAGGCAATCGTGACGCTGGCGCTTGGCATCGTGCAGGCGATACCGACGCTCATCGCCAACATCCCGGCCATCTTCTCGGCCTTCGTCTCGGCGTGGTCGGCGCTCGACTGGCTTAGCCTCGGCCGCAACGCCATCACGTTCCTGGGCAACGGAATCGCGAACATGGCCGGCTTTGTGCGCTCGTGCGGCACCAACATCGTGTCCGCCATCCGCGGTGCCATCGCCAACCTGCCGTCCACCCTGGCGAGCATCGGACGCAACGGAATCAGCAGCCTGGGCTCCGCCATCCGCGGCGCGGTCGGCTTCGTGACCTCGGCGGCTTCGAGCATCGGCAGCTCCATCATGAGTGCCCTGTCCTCAATCCCGGGCCGCGTGGCCTCCATCGGCTCGCAAATCGTGCAGGGCATCGCAAACGGAATCAGCGGCGCGGCTGGCGTGGTCGTGAGCAAGATTACCGGCGTGGTCGGCGGCGCCATCGACGCGGCCAAGAACCTGCTGGGTATCCACTCCCCCTCGCGCGTGTTCCGCAAGATTTTCGGCTACGTCATGGAGGGCGCGGCCCTCGGCATCGACGACACGGCGGACGAGCCCGTGAAGTCCATGAGGTCGGCGGTGCGCAACGTCGAGAAGGCCGCCGTGTTCGGTGTGAGCGTTACCGGCGACGGAGCATACGGGGCGACCGCCAACGGAGCCGCGGGCTTCGCGGGCGGCGGCAACGTTTACAACCTCTACCTCGACGGCGACCTGCTGGGCGTCGACGGGCGCGTGGCGTCCGCGTTCAGGAGCTTCGTCGCGGCGGTGGAGCAGAGCATGGCGATGGGGGTCGCGTAGGATGGCGCAGGGAAACTGGGTTCAAGGCGGAAGCGGCTATCGCAAGTACTGCTGGTGCGCGTACGTGGACGTTGCTGAGGTCGGGCGCACGGACACCACCGTGACCTACCGCGTCACGCACGGCTACGGCACGCGCTACGTCATCGACTGCTACGCAAACGGCAGCTCGTCGGCGGGCGGCTCGTGGAACGGCTCGGTCTACTCGACGAACAACTCCGGCTGGGTATGGGTGCAGTGCACGTCGCGCGACGTCGAGCTCGCGCGCGGCAACGGCAAGGCCTACGACCACACCTTCACGGGCCAGATTAACGTCACGGGCGGCTTCGGCAACGGAACGTCCAACGCCTCCAATACCGTCACGGTCCCGTGCCGCGCCTACAGCACGCCTCACCCGCCGAAGAACATCAGGGCGGAGCGCCTGAGCGACACCAGCGCGAAGGTCAGCTGGGACACCGATTACACGGGCATGGCCGGCGCCTACCCTTGGGATACCGTGACCGTCGGCGTGGCGAAGAACGGCCCGGGGAAGTTCACCGACGTCGGCACCGTTAGTTGGGATACCACGAGCCACACCTACAACGGCCTCGAGCCGGGCTGCATGTACATCTTCTCGGCCAAGGCGACGGGCCCCGGCGGCACGTCGGACTACGGCGTGAGCGCGCCGGCGATCTACACCACGCCGACGGCGCTCGGCATGCTCGAGGCAGTCAAGGCGGAGGCGGCGAAGGTCGTGCTCAAGGGGCACGACGCGCCGGCCTTCGTCGACAGCTGGGAGTTCCAGCTCACGACCGACGGTGGAAAGACGTGGGTCGATGCGGACGTGAACGCCTCATGGGAGGACGAGGAGGCACCGGCGGGTACGGTGCGCTACCGCGCCCGCGCGGTCAAGAGCGGCCTCAAGGGACCGTGGACCGAGTCAAACGAGGTCACGACAATATGCCCGCCGCTCGCACCGTCCATCAGGGGCGTCAGGGCGGCTTACGCCACAGGTTCGACCGCGACGCTCGAATGGGTGCCCAACCATCCGGACGGCTCGGCGCAGACCTCAGCCGAGGTGCAGGTCACGACGCCGACGGGTCCCACCACCACGACGGTCGATGGCCCGGGTACGAGCCTGAAGCTGCCGACCGGCACCAAGGGCCTCTACTCCGTGCGCGTGCGCACCAAGGGCCTCGACGAAGACTGGGGCGCATGGTCGAGCGCGGCGGCATATACCGTGGCGGACGCGCCCCAGGCATTCTTCACCGACCCGGCTGCGGACGGGGCAACCTTGCGCGCGGTGCCGCATACCTTCACGTGGAAGGTGGCCGACGAGACGGGCGTCAGCCGACAGTACCTGTCTTTATGCGACATCAGGGGCAACCTTCTGTGGAGCGGGGCTGTGGACAAGGACGCGCGTTCCTTCCGCCTGGGCTACGCGCAACACGCGTTCGTCAACTTCACGCCGTACAGGGTCATGCTCACGGTCACGGCCGGATCGTCGCTATCGGTCACCGTCTCGAGAACTTTCCGGACCGACTGGGCACCGCCCGCCAAGCCGTCGCTAAACATCTTCGTCGACGAGAGGCTGGGATGCCAGCTGTCGGTATTCCCAGGCAAGGCCGACAGCGACGACACGCCCGAGACGTCCCACTTCACCGTGTCGCGCGTCCTGCCCGACGGCTCGACCCTGCAGCTCGGCTCTCACCTTGCGGCGGGCGAGGGCGCGAGCGACCCGCTGCCTCCGCTCAACAGCGAGTTCGAGTACGTCGCGGTCGCCTACTCCGCGACGGGCGTGAGCACGGCGACGAGGGTCAAGACGACCGTGGCGAGCCGCGCGGTGGCTCTCAACTGGGGGGCCGGCGCTGAGAGGACGTGGCTCGGGCGCTATCTCAAGAAGGGCTCGAGCCGCAAGGTGACGCACGGGTACAAGATGCTGCACTTTGCCGACGGCGGGGAAGGGTTGCCCGTCTCGTACGGCATCAACGAACGGGACGTCAAGGACAGCATGGACTTCCTGCTGCTCGACGAGGAGGACTACAAGTCATTCCTCGAGGTCATGAACACCGCGGGGCGTTTCTGGGTGCGCGATCTCTACGGCGAACGGTTCCGCGCCCGCCTGAGTTGCAGCGTGAAGCGTTCCGACGGCGCGTGGGTGGCTTCGTGCGACCCGACGTGGGAGACGTGGGAGGAGCCCGCTAATGGCTGATAGCTGGACGAGGCCGTTCGACGCCTCCTACGACTTCGTGCGCGTCTCGCGCGAGACGGGGCTCGAAGTCGACTTCGTGCGCGACATCGAGAACGGCGGCTCCATCGAGCGCAACGCAAACACGGCGCTCTATGAGACTGCATCCCTGGACTTCGCCGACAAGTTCGACGTCGGCAACGACTTTCTGCGCGTGTACCTCAACGCCTCCTTCTCGGACGGCAGCGAGAGGCGCGAGTGCCTCGGCACGTTCATGCCCGTGGTGGACTCGGTGGACATCGACGGCGCCTACCGCGAGGGACAGATCAATGCCTACGGCCTCCTGAAGCGGCTCAAAGACGACGACTTCGACGGGCCGTACGTGATCGTTGCGGGCAGCAATCTGGTTGATGAGGCCGTCAAGATAGCCGAATCGGTCGGCCTCACCGTCTACGCCGACCCTAGCAGCCTCCTTCTGGGCAGCACCTTGGTTTTCGGCGTGGGCAGGGACAACGACGCTAAGAACAAGCTGGACGCGGTGGACCTGCTCCTCAAGGCGGCCGGGTTCCGCTCGCCGGCGACCGACCGGATGGGCAACGTGATCTACAGGCGCTACGTCGAGCCTGCCGACATGCCCATCTCGGCGGAGTTCACCGAGGGCAGGGATGCGCGCTTCATGTCGGACATGACCGAATCGACTAACCGCGCCGAGGTCTGCAACGTCGTGCACGTGGACTTCAGCACGCAGGACGCATCGGTGCGAGGCACGGCGGTGGACGACTCGCCCGATTCAGACCTCTCGACCGTCTCGGTCGGTCGTCGAATCGTCAAGAGCTACAGCTACGACAGCCTGCCGGGCGTGGATACCGAGGACGCCAACCTTGTCGAGGGCGCCGCCAACGCCCTCATCGGCACCGGCAAGAAGTCGGATAAGAGCTTCAGACAGAGCGATTCGCACGGCAGCATCCAGACCGTCTACGTCCCCGACTCGCCGCAGGTGGGCGTGCTTTTCGGCATCAAGGTCGTCTCGAGTGGCGGGCGCGTCGGCTTCTGCCAGGACGAGGGACCGAGCGTCAAGAAGGATACGGACTACACGCAGAGTGTGTGGGTCAAGGGCACTAAAGGCGCGACGGGCATCATACAGTCTTTCTGGGACCAGGAGAGGGCACTTGGCCCGGTGACCGAGGGCTTCACTCTGACTGGCGAGTGGCAGAAGGTCAGCTACACCTATCACGCCACGGAGAACCACAGCAAGGTCAGCTGGGGCTACTGCTACATCGACGGCGGCGAGGCGACCTTCGTCGCCGACAAGGTCGAGGAGGGTACCACAGCCACGCCTTGGCCCCAGGACGCCATGCAGTCGGCTGCGGACCGCAAGGCGGCGGAGCTTCTCGCCACCGAGCGCTCAGTGACGCGCACGGACGAGTTCAGGAGCGTGTATAAGCCCGTCGAGCCGTGCATGGCGGTGGCGATGAACTACAGGACCGGCGGGGTGGTCGGCAAGCTGGCAATCCAGAAGCAGACGCTGACGCTCGACGCCGGCTGCGTCATAAAGCACACGGCGAGGAGGTACGAGCGATGAGCGATTCGGCGGTCGAGATCAAGGGTGCGGCGGCGCGGCTGGCGGCGGCGATTCCGTCGGGCGGCAAGCGGCTGACGATGGAGTTCGGCACGGTCGTCGGCGTCCATGGCACGGCGCTGGACGTGATGCTTCGCGGTGCGGTCGTGACGGTCCCGATGGTGCGATCCTGCACGGGGTGCGTCATCACCGACCGCGCCGTGATTCTGTCGCAGGGCCCGCTGGCCGTGTGCGTCGGCACGATGGCGGCGGTGTAGACCGGCGTTACGGGGGCCCGAACCTGCAATGTGGCGGGGAATGGGCCCCACCACACTGCAGAACGGAAGGGAGGCCGGATGGAGGCGCTCAAGCTCTTCGCGCCGTACGGACCCGGCTGGCTTGGCGGCGCGGCGCTGGTGCTGATCGCCTTCTATTTTGGGCGGCAATTTCTGGACGAATACAAGGTCCAGAACGAGCGCAAGGCGAACATCGACCTCAAGCGCGAGGAGCGAAAGCAGGCCGAAGTGGACGAGCGGGCGCAGCGAGATCGGGAGCGCTCGCAGATGGAAGGGCGAATCGCCGCGCAGATGGAGCGAAGCAACAGTCTCATGGAGGCGATGAAGACCCTCATGGAGTCGGTCGTCGCGTCGAATGACGTGCTGCACGCCGACCTGGTCCACAGCCAGACGCGTAGCCAGGGCATGGCTCAAAAGGTCGACCACATCTGCGACCGAGTCGACCTGATCTACAGCAAGGAATCCGACAGATAGGAGGAATCATGACTACCGAAGACATTATCCGCAAGGTGACGAGCCGAAAGTTCTGGCTGTGCACGGCCGCATTCTTGGGCTCCGTCGCCACCAGCGTGGCCGGCATCGCCACGGACAACCAGACCGTCGCCGCCATCGGCACGGTGTGCGGGGTCGCGAGTGCGGCCATCTATGCCGCGGCCGAGCAAGCCGTGGACGCCGCGCGACTCAAGGCGGGAGGCGAGCATGACGGAGACTAGTGCCGAGCCCAAGCGCAAGCTGCCGCTCCGTAGCGTCCTCGCCGTCGTCCTCGCCCTCGTGGCCGCCCTTGCCGCCCCGTGCGGCGCGGAGGCATATCAGAGCGTCGACAAGTACGTGAGCGGTGGCCACGGCTACCTCAATGCGTCCTACCTCGTCATCCATGAGACGGCGAACCCCGGCGCATCTGCCTACAACCACACGTTGCTTTGGTCGCGTGATGACACCTATGCCGTGCATCACGTCATGGAGCTCGACGGCTCCACGGTCTACAACACGGTCGCGGAGAACCGCCTCTGCTGGCACGTGGGCAACGGCAATGGCTATACAATCGGCATCGAGTTAGCCCATGCCACCAATGCAGCCGACTTCTCAAAGCAGTGGGGCGAGGCGGTCAAGTGGGCTGGCGACGAGCTGCGTGCCCACGGTTGGGACACGTCACGACTCTTGAGCCACTACGAGGCCGCTCAGCGCTGGGGCGGCAGCGATCATACCGACCCCAATGGCTACTTTGCCCAGTACGGCAAGAGCTGGTGGGAGTTCAAGCAGGCGGTCGCGTCTTATTTGGGCAGCGGCTACATAGCACCTATCGCGCCGACCAACGGCAACGGCGGGACCTATGAGGGGGGCGGTTACAGCTCACCGGCGGCCAGCTTCCCGAAATCGACTGGCGCCTGCGTGAATGTCCACTATGCGCTGCACAACCGCGGCGGCGGCTGGAACTCCGAGGTGACGAACTTCGACGACTCCAGCGAGAACGGCTTCGCGGGTATGCCTTACGGCTCCCATGACATGTTGATTGCATGGGCCGATACCGGCACCCTACGCTATCGCGTCCACACCCGCGAATCCGGATGGCTCGACTGGGTGCAGGCCGCATCCTACGGCGACAGCGTGAACGGGATGGCGGGTGTCTGGGGCCAGACTATCGATGGTGTCCAGATGTACTACGTAACGCCTGGCGGTGACTACCGTCAGGTCTACTACCGCTCTCAGGATGTCGATCATGCCGGATGGTGGGGCGAGGTCTGCGACGACGGAACCACGTATGGCGGAGACGATTACGCCGGCTATTACAGCCACGCGCTCGACCGCCTGCAGGTCTACATCTCCGACGGGACTCGCCGATGATCGCGCTGACGTTCGTGCTCGGCTCGCTTTTCGGCGGTACCGTGGCGACAATCGGGCTCTGCATCGTGAGCATCAACCGACGCTAGCGACAGCGGGCGATAACAGCAAAAGGGGCCGTGGCGACGAACCGCCACGGCCCCTTTCTCGTATCCCTCGAATATCCCAAGTGGGCGCAAAACCCCAAGTACGGTCAGCGTGTTGCGGTACAGTCAGCGTGTTTTGCCTGTTGGTCAGCATCAATAGCGAGCTGCGGCAAACTGTCTCAGTACTGCCACATGTG
>JAXJCX010000100.1:0-16547 GCA_036302225.1 Collinsella sp. | reverse complement strand
TTCCATTCGTCACCTTCATTACTCCAACGACGAATTCTAGGCGGTGTCCCCGTCCTTTCTTGAAAGGGCGGAGGCGGGGCATGCCCCGCCTCTTACACCACATCTCTGTGCGCTACCCGCGAGTGCGGGAGCGGGCGCACAAAAGCGCATTGAAAGCCTGACTTTGAGCTCCGGCGCCTCGAGGACCGCTCATTTTTTTTGCAGAATGCGGCCCGCGGCGCCTGTCTCTCGCCCAAAATCCAGTATGCAGGCACCCTCGGCTGCTGAATACTCCCAAAAATGCACGCCGCATCCTACCCCAGGCACCCGCAGCAAGAAGACGAATAGTCTCGACCTCCCTAGTTACCGCAGGAGGCCTCAGGGCTTACCTCCCAAATCTTTCCGCAGAACGGAAGGACCCCGCCGCGCGAAGCGCACGGCGGGGTCCTGACATGTCCGAGGACGATTTGGGAGGTAAGCCCTGGGGGCTCCGATGGGGGCGGTTCCAGCCGAGGCTATTCGTCGCCGAAGCTGATGCCCAGCGCCTTGGCCTCGCGCACCAGATCACTCTGGGGGTCGACAAACTTGAGCTTGCCGGCGACATCCTCGAGCGGCATGTGGCACATTTTGCCGTCGCGCAGGGCAATCATGTAGCCAAACTCGCCGCGCAGGCAGCCGAGCGCTGCCTCGACGCCGCACTGAGTCGCAAAGATGCGGTCCTGGGCGTCGGGCTGACCGCCGCGCTGCGTGTGGCCGGGGATGGCGACGCGGGTCTCGCGACCGGTCTTGGCCTCGATCTCCTTGGCGATGTCGTACACGATTGACGGGCTCGTGCGCTCGGCGAGCTTCTTCTTGTACTCCTTCTTGGACAGCGCCGCGTCCTCCTTGGAGATAGCGCCCTCGGCGACGGCCACGATAGTAAAGCGGCTGCCGGTCTCCATGCGATGCTCGATGGTCTTGATGACGTTATCCATGTCGTAGGGAATCTCGGGAATCAAGATGACATCTGCGCCGCCCGCGACGCCGGCATACAGCGGGATCCAGCCAACCTTGTGGCCCATGATCTCGATAACGAACACGCGCCCGTGACTCGACGCGGTGGTGTGGATGTCGTCGATGCACTTGGTAGCGACGTCGATGGCGCTCGTAAAGCCAAACGTCAACTCGGTGCCCCAGGTGTCGTTATCGATGGTCTTGGGCAGCGCGATAACGTTGAGGCCCTCTTCGCGCAGGCGGTTGGCGGTCTTGGTGGATCCGTTGCCACCCAGCATAAACAGGCAGTCGAGCTGCAGTTTATGATAGGTGTGGACCATTGCGGGCACCTTCTCGACGCCATCGGCCTCGGGAACATCCAGGCGCTTGAACGGCGTACGGCTCGTGCCCAGGATGGTGCCGCCGCGGGTGAGGATGCCGCTAAAATCGGCGGGCGTCATGACGCGGAATCTGCTGTAGATAAGGCCCTGGTAGCCGTCCTCAAAACCATAGATCTCGATAGGTTCTTCGCTATTTGTCATAAGCGTTTTGACGATGCCGCGCATAGTGGCGTTGAGCGCCTGGCAGTCGCCGCCACTGGTAAGAAGACCGATCCTAAGCATGATGAATCCTTCCGGGCAAGTTATAACATGCGCATAAGTTTACCCCCGCACACTGTTGACGCGGGGTAAAACGTGTTAGCTCAAGCGTATGGAAATGTAAACAACGTCAGGCGGGCGTAAGGTTGACGGGCCTGGCTCCTTACAGTGCGAAGGCGTCGACGTCGCCCCAGTGGCGGCGCAGCGTAATAGCGGCGGCGGGTTCGGTATTGTCAAAGACGACCGACCATTGCGTATTGCTGGTGATGTCTTCCGGATTGGGTTCTTGCGCTGCGGCACGCAGGGCTTCCCAGACAATCGTTTCGTCCTGGGCACCGACATGGGCGTCAAGGACATCGGCGATTGCGACGGCGCGCTCTTTACCATGGCCCAGCTCGCCATTCTTTTGGTTGGGCAGCACTTCGTCACCATAGCAGGCGTAGAAGTTCGTGACCTGGCGTACAGGAGTCGCCTTGAAAGCGCGGTCCGGATCGCGCGGATCCCACTCCACCACCCGCGCGTCACCGGCGGCGTCGTTGATAAAGAAGTGGTAATCGCGTCCTGCCATGGCGTGCATGTCGTAGGCGGAAAGCAGGTCGACAGCTTCTTGCGTGGTGGCGGCACGGTCGAGCGCCAGGCGGATGGCGAGCGAGGTATTGATGACGGGGCGCTGCGTATCCTGATCACAGGGTTTGGAATCCAGGGTGAGTACGGCAATGGACACGCCGCATTCGTTAACACCGTCGAGCTGGGCAAACGGGCCCATGAGTGCGGCGGCACGTCCGGCGACGGAGTCAAGCGGAGTGTTATCGCCCAGGTTATTGAGAGCCGCAAAGCCGATGGAGGCATAGCCGTCGCGCGGGTGATTGCGCACCAGCAGCGCCGAGGTGTCGTCCTTAAAGTCGTAATTGCGACCGGTGCGCACGCGGCCTTCGGCATCTACGGCGGCAAAGGCGCTGCAGGCAAACTGGGGCGCCTGGACATGTGCCGGCACGCCGGGCAACACCTGCGCCACCACAGCATCGATGTAGGCCTGGTCGTCGCGCACGCCAGCGGAGATGATGCGATCAAGATCGTAGTCATAGGCGATGTCGATTGCGTACAGGTCATGGCCATCCGCGTAGCCGGTCAAGCGTTTGAGCGACGTGGCGGACTTGATTTGTTTGTGATAAACGATACCGGCGGCAATGGCGATGCCGACGGCGGTTCCTGCAACACCGCAGGCGATGGCAATGTTACGTGGCTTCATGACGGCTCCTCTCGTCCTGTTAGCGTAATTGTCGCAAAAGGTGCACGGGCATGATGGCTCAACTTGGCGAGCGGCGTGGGATTAAACATGGAATGAAAGGCGCGGCGCTGGCGCGGCGGGGTATGCTGGAGGGGACCATCAACCCAGCGAAAGGGGAGAGCATGACGGATCAGGAAACGCCCGAGCGCGTGCACGTGACTGCCGACGATATCGAGGCCGCCAACGACCTCATCGACTTTATCGAGGCATGCCCCAGCATGTTCCATACGGCGGCGACCATTATGGCCGAGCTCGACGAGGCGGGCTTTACCTACCTGCCCGAGAACGCGGCATGGGATATCGAGCCGGGCGGGCGTTATTACACGCAGCGCAATACCTCGAGTGTCATCGCCTTTAAGGTGGGCGAGGACCTGGCCGCGACGTGGGGCGAGGACGGCGTTGCCGGCGACTATCATTTTCAGCTGACGGCGTCGCACAGCGACTCGCCGACGTTTAAGGTTAAGGCCGTGCCCGAGCTCGACGGCGCGGGCGAGACGCTGCGCCTGAACACCGAGGCCTACGGCGGCATGATTGACTACACCTGGTTCGATCGCCCGCTGGCGCTCGCGGGCCGCGTGCTGGTGCGCGAGGGCGACCGTATTGAGAGCCGCCTGCTTGCCACCGAGCGCGAGGTCGCTATTATCCCGAGCCTTGCTATCCATATGAACCGTGGCGTCAACGAGGGCTTTGCTCCCAACCGAGCTGTCGACCTGTGCCCGCTCATCAGTGCCGGCGAGCTTAAGCAGGGCGACTTTGATGCCCTGATCGCCGAAGAGCTGGATGTTGAGCCCGAACAAATTTTGGGCCGCGATCTGTTCCTGGTCAATCGTCAGGATGCGCGCATTTGGGGCTGGGCCGACGAGTTTATCTCGACGCCCAAGCTTGACGACCTGGCCTGCGCCTATACCTCGCTACAGGCATTTTTGGGCGCCGAGAACGCGCACGATGTCTCGGTCTTCTGCTGCTTTGATAATGAGGAGGTTGGCTCCGAGACCAAGCAGGGCGCCATGTCGACGTTCTTGGCCGACGCGCTGCGCCGCATTAACGGATCGCTGGGCTTTGACGACGAGTCGTACCATCGCGCCCTTGCCGCCTCGATGCTTGTAAGCTGCGACAATGCACATGCCGTGCACCCCAACCACGCCGAGAAGTGCGATGCCCGCAATCAGGTTGTACTCAACGGCGGCATCGTCATCAAGGAAGCCGCCAACCAGCACTACTGCACCGATGCCTTTAGCCGCGCGGTGTTCCAGGCTATTTGCGATGACGCCGACGTGCCCACGCAGGCCTTCGCCAACAAGAGCGATATGGCGGGTGGCTCCACGCTCGGTAACCTGTCGAACATGCAGGCGAGCATGCACGCCGTGGACGTGGGCCTGCCGCAGCTGGCCATGCACTCGAGCTACGAGACCGGCGGCGTGCGCGACGTGATGTACGCCATCCGTGCCCTCACCGCCTTCTACGAGCGAAACCTAACCATCAACGGCGCCGAAAGCGTGGAGCTCTAAAAACCTGCCAAAAAGGGACAGGTTTATTTTGCCAGGTTTTATCTGGGCAAATGCAAAGGATGAAACCGAACTAGATTGGTGATGCGTAGCCGCCGAGGTGCAATGTGCCTCGGTGGCTTTTTGTGCACGGAGCACGGCTAATACTAATTTATTGCTATACATGCTTTACGTATCTACCATAGTGTTTTATGATAATTCTGAAGTATTAAGGAGGGGTCATGACCACAACAGCCGCTCAGATCAACGTACGTCTTGATGCCGATCTTAAAAGGAGCGGCGACGCTGCTCTCTCCAGGGCCGGTATGACGCCGAGCCAAGCGGTGCGAGCGCTCTGGCAGCTTGCAGCGTCGCTGGCCGATCGCCCCGGTGCGCTCGAGGATATCCTGCTGCCCAGTCGTGCCCGGGCGGAACAGCGCGAGCGCGAAAAGGCCGCCAAACGTAAACTCGAGCTCATGGATCAGGGATCGAAGCTGTTCGCTGCCGCTTGCCGTGAGTCGGGAATCGATATGGTCAGGGCTCAGCCATCGGACGACGAAGAGCTCAAACGGAATGCATATGCGGATTGCTATGGCGAGGAGATGAGCTGGCTCTATGAGTGAGGCTCTAAAGCGCATCTTGGTTGACACCAACGTGTGGCTCGATTACTTCATTCCCTCACGACGTGGTCGTTCGGTGGCGATTGAGTTTTTACGCGATGCATGCACGGCGCAGGTGGATTTGCTGTATGCGGCGACATCGTCCAAAGACCTGTTCTATTTGATTTCAAGTGAACATAAGGCATGGTATCGGCGAGAGCATGGCTCACTATCCCAAGATGCCGCCGTGGCGGCGACATCACTTGCATGGGATTGTCTTAGCGTGCTGTCGCAACTTGCCACGCCGGTACCCTGCGACCTGAGTGACATATGGATGGCGAGCAAGCAGCGTAATCTCCATAGCGATTACGAAGACGATTTAATCATCGCGGCAGCGATGCGCTCAAAGGCAGATCTCCTGGTTACTAACGATGCCAAACTCTGTTCACACGCACCCGTCGCAGCAATGAGCGTAGAAGACGCAAAGAATTACTTAGCAACGCTCTAACAATTTGAAGACCCCACAGGTTGAGCAAAAGTCAGCGAGAGCCTGCCGTTTGAGCCAAGGTGCCGTGAAATGAAAAGGCGCTGACCTTCTGGTCGCGCCTTTGAAATTGAACGGCAGATTGGCCAAACGGCGGGCTCGCAGCGTCGACCGGTCCGCCGTTCGTTAGAACGGCGGAACCCATGGGGCTCGCAGCGTCGAGGGGTTCCGGCGTTTGGTAAAACGCCGGAACAACCTAATGCTCAATCCAGCAGCGCAGGGTCTCGCCGGCCTGCAAGTGACGCAGATTCTCTGCGGCAATGTCGACCACATTGTTGAGCGTAGCCTCCAAGTGGAACCAACCGGAGACGTGCGGCGTGATGAGCATGTTGGGCGCATCCCACAGCGGGCTTGCGGCGGGCAGCGGCTCGGGGTCGGTGACGTCGACCGCGGTGCCGGCGAGATGTCCCGACTCCAGAGCGGCAACCAAGTCCTCGGCGACCACAAGATCGCCGCGACCGCCGTTGGCAAAGAAGGCGCCCGGCTTCATCGCGGCGAAGAACTCGGCGTTCGCCAGGCCGCGGGTCTCGGGTGTGCTGGGCATAAAGGATGCGACGACATCGGCCTCGGCCAGGCGCTCAGACAGGGCATCCATGCCGTCCATGTCCTCAAATACAATGGGGTAGACGAGCGGATGGCGCTTGATGCCGCGGACGTGTGCGCCCATGCTGCGGCAGAGCGTGGCAAAGTGGCCGCCGATATCGCCTGCGCCCAGCACCAGCACGTTGGCATTTTTGAGCGAGGTAACCGGCCCCAAATCCTCCCAGCGATGCTCGCGCTGCAAGTCGTGATAGCCGGGCAGGCGCTTCATCATAGAAAGAACCATGGCAAACATGTGCTCGCTTACGGCCTGACCGTAGGCGCCCACCGAGCAAGACAGTTTGGCGTCGGTCGGCACGGTGCCGGCGGCAAGGTAGTCGTCATAGCCGGCGGTCTGCAATTGCAACAGCTGGAGGTGCTTGCACGCGGTAAGCAGGGCAGGGTCGATGTTGCCCAGGATCACGTCGGCATCGGCGACCTGCTCGTGCGTGGCGGCGTCGGCGCTCGTGTAGATAAAGTCCTCGCCCGGAGCGCTCGACTCAAGAATTGCGCGATGACGGTCGTTGACGGGCAACAAAACCAGAATGTTCACAAGCAGTCCTCTCCGCTCGACCTGCCAAAAAGGGACAGGTTAATTTTGGCAGGTTTTATCAGGCAAAACGCTCAAATAAAACGCCGGATGCAAGACGGGCGTGCCCGTCGGCATCCGGCGCATCCACAGCTACCAGCTGAGCAGCTCGTAACCGTCCTCGGTCACCACGAGCTGTACCTCGCACTGGGCCGAATCGCTACCGTCCTTGGTGCGCACACACCAGCCGTCGCCCTTGCTGATCTTAATGTCGGGCGCTCCGGCATTGACCATGGGCTCGATGGTAAAGACCATGCCCGGAGCCATAATGGTGTCCACATCGGGCGCCTCGGTGGTAAAGCCCACAAACGGGTCCTCGTGGAACTCCTTACCGATGCCGTGTCCGCCGTACTCGCGCACCACGCTAAAGCCGGCGTCCTCGACCGTCTTTTGCACGGCCTCAGCCATCACGGAGAGCGGCAGCCACGGCTTGACGGCAGCCAGACCCGCCTCCACGCTGGCGCGGGTGACGTCGACCAGGCGCTGGCGCTCGGCAGAGACCTCGCCGATGCAGAACATGCGGCTCGAATCACTAAAGTAGCCGTCTAGGATCGTGGAGCAGTCCACGTTGATAATATCGCCCTCATGCAGCACGTCCGTATCGCAGGGGATACCGTGACAGACCACGTCGTTGATCGAGGTGCAAACGCTCTTGGGGTAGCCCTCGTAGTTGAGGTCGGCCGGCGTGCCACCGTGCTCGACGGTGTAGTCATAGATCATCTGGTCGATCTGGTTGGTGGTCATGCCCGCGGCGATGTGCTCGCCTACGTAATCGAGCACGCCCACGTTGATGGCGGCCGAGCGCTTGATGCCCTCGATATCGGCGGGCGTCTTGTAGAGCGTGCGGGGCAGAACCTCCCAGCCCTCTTCCCACAAGCGCTCGAGGCGCTCATCAAAGGTGCTATGGCATTTCTTATATTTTTTGCCGCTGCCGCACCAGCAAGCGTCGTTGCGGCCGGGCACGGGTCCTTTGTCAAACATGGCTAACTTCCTTTCATCCGCAGCTAGTATAGCCCACCCACGCGTCTATAAAAGTTGCGGTGATATAGTTCCGATTTAAGCGGTTTAACAGCACAAATAGGAACTATATCACCGCAACTGATGGGGCGGGATGGCGGGCACTAGCTGCTGCGTGGTTTTGCTAGTAGCTCACCTGGCAGGGGATGCCGAGGGCTTGGACGCGCGCGGCAATGGCGTCGAGCACCTCGGGTGCCGCTTTAGCAAGGCCGGCGACCGGTGTCTCGCGCGCCACCGTGTAGATAGTCGCCTCCTGCGGGCGAATGCGCTCGAGCGCCGCGAGCCAAGGGCCAACGTACTCCTCGCCGGTGTTATCGAGAGACTTGCCTCGGTACTCGCCGCTCAAAAACATCGTCTGGATAATGACGTGGCCGTTAAAGCTCGCGAACGTCTCTATCTGGTGCTCTACATCGTAGGGGCCAACGGGCTGGTCGAGCAGCTGGATAAATGCCGGGTCGACGGTATCGAGCTTAAGAATGTTGTCGTCGACCATCATGAGCGCATCGTGTACCTGGGGACGGTCGGCGCGCGTGCCGTTGGAAAGCACGGCAATCTTGGTGTTTGGGGCCAGCTGGTCGCGCAGCGCGATGGCACCGGCGATGGCCTGCGGAAACTCAGGTGCGGCGGTTGGTTCGCCGTTGCCGGCAAACGTGATTACATCGGGCAGCTCACCCTCGATTGCCATCTCGTGCAGCTTGGCCTCGAGTGCATCGAGCACCACGGCAGCCGTGTTATACGGCTCGTGGCAGGGACGCTCGGCGTTGAGACCGTTCTCGCAGTAGATGCAGTCGAACATGCAGATTTTGCCGCTCGCCGGCATCATGTTGACACCGAGCGAAAGGCCCAGGCGACGGCTGCGGACGGGCCCAAAGATGGGGCTGGCATTCAAAAACGTAGACATAGGCATATGCTCCTTGGGACAGTTGAGCTTAAGCATAGCATCGGCCTTCATGTGGGTTGCGGGTTTGGGCGCTGTTGTTTAGGCAGAAACCTTGCAATCGGGCGAGTTTTCGAAACCCTGTCATGAAAGGGTACGAGCTGGGTACAGTAGACGCATTCATGTACACACAAAATGACGCCATCTGACCAAGCCGCACCCCGGCACGGCCTGGTGGTGTTGACGATGGGAACACAACATGGAATTTACGGTCGAGAATGCGGGCACCACGATTGCCTGCCGCGAGTATGCCGGCCCGGTTGTATCGTCCGATGCACCCGCCTTGGTGTGCGTGCACGGCGCCTGCGTCGACGGTGTCTTTTTTGACGCCATCGCCCGCGAGCTCGCCTGTGACTATCGCGTCATTACCTACGACCGGCGCGGTTGCGGCGAGAGCGGCGACGCTGCAGACGGACGCTACGACCTCGCCGTCCAGGCCGCGGACCTGCAGGCCGTTATCGAGCATATTGGCACTCCGGCAAACGTGCTCGCGCACAGTGCCGGTACGTTGGTGGCCCTGGAGCTTCTCCGTGCAAACCCCGCCATAATCTCGCGTGCGATTCTGCATGAACCCGCCGTGACGGATGAGGGCGCCGGCCTGGGCGCGGCCCCGGTTTTGCTCGAGATGATCGCCGCGGGAAAGGTCTCCAGGGCATTACGGGCCTTCCTGGGCGCCATCGGCGATTCGGACCCTGAGGCCCCCAAGTTAACCGAGGCGGAAGCCAAGCATGCCCTGCGCAACGGCCGCAGTTTCATGGCAAACGAATACGGGATTACTATGACCTGCGTTCCCGATTGGGATAGCGTCCGTGCGTCGAAAACGGTGGCCGCCGTGCTCCTGGGCGAGCTCTCGATTGGCACGCCTCGCGAGGCGGGCACGAGGGTGGGGGCTGAGCTTTTGGACTGTCCGCTCGTAATGGTTCCCGGCGCGCACAACGGCCTGCGCGATCGTCCGGGAGCGGCTGCCCAGACTGTCCGTGGCATCCTGGGGCTCTAGCACCCGCAATAGCCAAAGCAGACTTCATCCGCAAACGTTTCGGCATTGTTAACAAATGTGTTCAAAACCTCACGTCTGCGGCTTCAATCGCGCCGTCTGCCAACTCATAAAAATGTAACAGCATTTACGTGCTTACCTGCATCGGCAAGGTGTTACCCTTGTAACATTTGGAACCCACCGCTACCATGCGAAGCTATCGAAAGGGCCCCATATGCTCAATAATCACGAGGTCAATCTAACCGACGAGGAGGCTGCCGCCGAGGTCGCCCGTGTCGCGAAGACCTACCCCGTGGTACGCTTACTGTCGGCCGATCAGATTAAGAGCGAGCCTAACTGCCTGCTCGCCGGTGATCGCTGCCCTTGCCTGCGCCAGTCGAGTCTTGAGGCCTTGACAGATTCCGATGAGGTGTCGGAGCAACTGCTCAACGATGGCGTTGAGTACCGTGCCCATCTGCGCCCTCTGAAGGTCGAGGGCAAGCCTCATGTCCTGCTGATGGTGCGTCCGATCGATGGGCAAGAGGCTGCAGAAGAGGACCTTGTCTACACCGACGTGCTGACGAGCGTGCATAATCGCCGGTATTACGAGGAAAAGCTCCGAAGCGCCCGCATGAATGCCGGCGTTGCGATGATCGACCTTGATGATTTTAGGGTCTTCAACGATACGTGTGGCCGTCATGCCGGCGACCTTGCGCTCGGTGCTGTGGCGACAGCCATGCGCAGCGGAATCCGTTCGACTGACGAGCTTGTGCGCTATGGCTGCGACAAGTTTGTGGTTGTCATGCCCAATATTCCCTCCGATGACTTCACCCGTCGCCTGCATCAGGTGTCCGATGCCGTTCGTTCCACGATTATTCCGGGCCATGAGTACGTGAACTTGACGGCATGTGTTGGTGGCGTTCGCATTCATGGCGAGACGGTCGATGAGGGCGTTGGCCGCGCTGTCCAGTTACTGAGCCGCGCTAAGGCAAAAGCCGGTACGGTCGTGACCGATGCCGATTCCATCGAGGCCTTCCAAAGCGAAAAGCCTTTGGTACTTATTGTCGATGACTCCGAGATGAACCGAGTCATTCTCAGCGAGATGCTCAAGGATGAGTATTGCATCCTCGAGGCCGACAACGGTCGTACGGCGCTCGACATGGTCGACCGCTATGGTGATGAGTTGTCGCTCGTGCTGCTGGATATTGTCATGCCGGGCATAAGCGGCTTTGAGGTGCTGGCCGGTCTGTCACGCCGATCGGTCAGTGACAATCTGCCTGTCATCATGATTTCGAGCGAAGATTCCGACGATGCGGTGCTGCGCGCGTACGAGCTAGGCGCCTCGGACTATATCAACCGCCCGTTTGACTCCCGTGTCGTGCGCCGCCGTGTAAGCAACACCATCCGCCTATACGCCAAACAGCGCCGCCTGACGAGCCTGCTGTCCCAGCAGTACAACGAGCGTGTCAAGAACAGTCGCATGCTCATCGACATCATGGCTGGCGTCATGGAGCTTCGCAACGGCGAGAGCGGCAGGCACGTTACGAACATCGAAAAGCTGACCGAGCTGCTGCTTGGCTGTCTGGTCCAGCGTAGCGACACCATTTCCCTCGACAACGAGGAACGCTCCACGATTGCCCTGGCTTCGGCGCTGCACGATATCGGCAAGATGTCGATTGACGATGCGATTCTCAACAAACCCGGGCGCCTTACGCCCGAGGAGTTCGAGATTATGAAGACGCATACCACGATGGGCGCCGACATGTTGCTTGAGCTGGGCCGCCATCACGTCGGCAATGCGCTTATGGAATATGCGTACCAGATTGCGCGTTGGCATCACGAGCGCTGGGACGGCAAGGGTTATCCCGATGGCCTTAAGGGCGACGAAATTCCCATTGCCGCACAGGTGGTTTCGGTGGCCGACGTGTACGATGCTCTGACGAGCGTGCGCGTGTACAAGGACGCTATCCCGCACAAGGAGGCAATTCAGATGATCCTGGACGGTAAGTGCGGCACCTTTAACCCGCTGCTGCTCGATTGTCTGCTTGAGGTGCAAGACCAAATTGCCGAGACGTTGGCACGCCCCGCTGACGTCGTTGCGTTTCCCACGATTTAGTTTGACCAAAGGAGTTTTTAATCCATGATTTCCATGCGTGAGGCGTATGAGAAGATCGGCGCTAATTATGATGACGCGTGTGCTCGGCTGATGGGCGGGGAAATGCTTGCCCGCTTTGCCCTCAAGTTTTTAGATGACGAGAGCATGGACAAGTTGGAAGCTGCCATGGCGGCAGGAGACGCCGAGGAAGCGTTTATGGCAGCGCACACGCTCAAGGGCGTGAGCCAGAACCTGGGATTCGATAATCTGTACGAGCCAGCGGTCGTGGTGACCGAAGCGCTGCGCGGCGCCGATGCTGTTGACGGCGCTCGCGAGGGAATGCATGCACTGCAGCAGCAATATGCGGCTACGATGTCGGCCCTGCGCGAGGCGGCTGAATAAGAGCTTGCGAGCCTTGGGCTGTGTGCCTGCCGCATATAGGCAAAAGGGTGCCCCGTCGGACCATGTGGCCGGCGGGGCACCCTTGTCTGTTGTGCAGTTCGCGAGCTAGCGGGCCTGCTTAACCTTGGCTGCTGCCTCGACAAACGACTTCCACAGGTTAAAGTCGGTCTCGAGCGTCTTCCACGTGTACTCAGGGTGCCATTGCACGCCCAAGCAGAAAGGCTGGCCTTCGACTTCGATGCACTCGGGAACGCCGTCGGTTGCCTTGGCGACCAAGCGCGTGCTTTTACCCAGACGATCGACGCAGCAGTGGTGTGCCGAGTTGGTCTGGATCAGCCTGTGCCCACCAAGCGCGCGCTCCAGCAGCGAGCCCGGCACGACCTCGACGGGATGCACAGGGTCGTTGAGCACGTGGGTGTGACGCCACTGCGTGCGGCCCTCGCGAGCGCCCAGGCTTGGCACGTCCATGCACAAGGTGCCGCCAGTGGCGACATTGAGCAGCTGCGTGCCGCGGCAGGTGGTAAAGAGCGGCTTTTTGGCACGGAGCACCTCGCCGACCAGCTTAAACTCAAAGCTATCGCGGATCTCGCAGCAGAGGGTGGGGTCGTAGGGTCGATCATCGCCCCAGCGCTTGGGGTTGACGTCCGGGCCGCCGGGAATGGCGATGCCGTCGGCGATATCGACGTAATGACGGATAACCTCAATGTCCTCGGTGACGGACATCTGCAGCGGCAGGCCGCCGGCGGCAAGGATGGCATCGACAAAGACACTTGCGATTTCCTCGTTGGGGGAGAGCATCTCGCTCAAAAACGGCTTTGCCTCTTCCCAACGCGGCGCGACGAGGATGAGCGGACGGTCGGCGGGGGCGACGTCGACATGCGGGGTGTAGGACGATGAAGTGCGAGTTCCGATCATAGGTGTAGCCTTCGAGTTTGGATGGTCAGGGCGAACGAAGATGGCAATTGGGTTAGTGGCCCTTAATGGAGTTGAGGAAGTCCTGGGCGCGCTTGGTCTGGGGGTGGTCGAAGAACTCGTCGGGTGTGCCGGTTTCCACGATCTGGCCGTCGGCCATAAACACGACGCGGTCGGCCACGCGGCGGGCGAAGTTCATCTCGTGCGTGATGACGATCATCGTCATGCCCTGCTGGGCCAGGCGGACCATGACCTCGAGCACCTCGTTGATCATTTCGGGGTCAAGGGCGCTCGTGGGCTCGTCAAAAAGCATGGCCTTGGGGTGCATGGCAAGCGAACGTGCGATGGCTACACGCTGCTGCTGGCCGCCCGAGAGCTGGGCGGGCACCTTATCGGCCTGCTCGGCAACGCCCACGCGGCCCAGCAGGTCCATGGCGCGCTCACGAGCTTCCTCCTTGGAGACACCCAGCACATCGACCGGTCCCAGCATGACGTTCTGCAGTACGGTCATATGTGCAAACAGGTTGAACTGCTGAAATACCATGCCCAGCTCGGCACGCATGCGGGCAAGATCCTTGCCTTCCTGCGGCAGGGGCTCGCCCTCGATGAGGATCTCGCCCGAGTCGATGGTTTCCAGGCGATTGATGGTTCGGCACATGGTCGACTTGCCCGAGCCCGAGGGTCCGATCACAACGACGACCTCGCCGCGGTCGACCGAGAGATTGATGTCGTTGAGAACGTGCAGATCGCCGTAGTGCTTATCGACGTGTTTGAGCTCGATCAGCGGCTGATTGCCGGTGGAAGAGGTGCTCTGTGCCATGGTGCTCGGCTCCTTATGACTCGAAATGGTAAAGCGTTAGCGGATGATGGTCGCGCCGGTCTTGTGCGAAACGTAGACAGCGGCCTTGTTAATCGCGACGTTGATGAGGATGTAGATGACCGCGATCACCGGGTAGACCGATACGAGGGCGTCGTAGTTGGTAATGAGCACGCGGGCATTTTGCATGAGGTCGGGGTAGCTCACCACGTAGGCAACGGTGGTGTCCTTGACTACGACCACAAGCTGCGAAATCAAGGACGGAATGATAAACCGAATAGCCTGCGGCAACACGATTTTAAAGGTGATTTTGGCCTTGGAGAGACCGAGCGCTTGGGCTGCCTCGACCTGACCGCGCGGCACGGCATTGACGCCGGCGCGGAAAATCTCGGCCAGCACGCCGGCTGCGGCGAGCGCGACGGGAAGCGTGAGCATCCAAAACGACGGCAGCGAGATCTTGTACTGCGGCAGCACCAAAAAGAAGAAGTAGATGAACAGCAGGCTCGGCACGCCGCGGAAGAAGTCGGTAAGCACGCGGCAGACCAGCTGCAGCGGCTTAATGTCGCTGGTGCGGCCGAGCATGAGGGCGAGGCCCAGCACCAGCGCAATGGCGCCGGCGGTGAGTGCGACCTTGACGGTGCCCTCAAAGCCGGCAAGTAAGAACTTCCAGGTGGAGAGGTGCGTAAAGAAATACCAATAGTGGACCGAAAGCTGACCGGTCACATAAAAGCGCTGCAGTACCAAGGCGATGAGCGCCGCCACGGCAACCAATGAGATGGCGGTGCCGATGCGAATCTTGGCGCGCATCTTGGGGCCGGGAGCCTCGTAGAGCGCATCGCGCATGGTGAGCGCGGAGGTGGAATGCTTGCTCATCGGAGGATCCTCACCTTCTTATCAATGTAGTTGCCAATGTGGCTCACCACAAAGGCAGTGCCCAGGTAGCCGAGCGCCGAGATAAAGAACGCGGCGACGCCGCCGAGCGAGCGCGTGTTGATGTAGCTCACCACGCCGGTGAGCTCTTGCGGCTTAAGCGGCACCTGGCTGCCGAGCGCGGTGGTGAGCATGACGGCGATAAAGAGGTTGGTCATGGGCAGCACGCTCGAGCGCAGTGCCTGCGGAATCACGATCTTGGCGAGGATACGATTGAAGCTCATGCCGAGCGAGCGGGCGGCTTCCACCTGGCCGACGCCGACGGTGTTGATGCCGCTCATAAAGTTCTCGGAGCCAAAGGCCGAGCCCAAAAGGACCGTGGCGACGATAACGCAGGTGCGGTAGGGCAGGACGAACTTGAGCGGCGGCAGCGCATAGACGACGATGATGAGCAGTGCGATGCCGGGGATGTTACGGAAGACCTGGACATACAGGTCGCCAAAGACGCGCAGCGGCTTGAGCGGCGACACGCGCATCACGGTGACGGCGACGGCCAGCACCATGGCGATGGCAAACGACTCAAGCGTCATACCCCAGGTTGCTAGCAGCGCGTCGATATAGTTCTGGCCATAGAGCGACCAGAGTTCGGAGAGACTCATGCGGACCTCCCGCCGATAAGGAAAGGGGCTCCCGTGTGTACGGAAGCCCCGACAACTCTGTGAGGAAACAGTTTACCGCAATAAAGCGCATCGTGCGTTTCCATATGGTTTCGTTGCGGCCGTTACCAGGCTCGTTGCCTAGGCGCCGATCTCGGGCAGCTCGGGAACGTTGGTGTCGCCCGTGCGGTCGCCGATGCAGATCTGCCACAGCTCAGTCCAGGTGCCGTCGTCCTCGATCTTCTTAAGGAAGTCGTTGACAAAGGCAACGCCGTCGGAATCGAGCGGCAGACCGATGCCATAGGGCTCCTTGCTGCCGAAGGGCTTGCCGGCGATCTTGTACTTACCGGGCTCGCGGACCAGGGCGCTCTGCTGCATGTTGTTATCGATGACGTAGGCGTCAACGCGGCCCTGCTGGAGTGCCTGACGAGCCTCCTCGTCGGTCTTGAACTCCTGCTGGCTGGCCTTGGGAGCGAACTCCTCCAGGATGGCGGGGCCGTTGGAGCCGGACTGGACGGCGACGTTCTTGTCGGCCAGGTCGTCGACGCTCTTGATGTCGTCGTTATCGGCGAGTACCAGGATGGCCTGCTGGGTGTAGTAGTAGGGACCGGCAAAGGAGACGAGCTTCTTGCGCTCATCGGTAATGGTGTAGGTGGCGAAGACGGCGTCGACCTGGCCGTTCTGCAGGACGGACTCACGCGTGTCCGAGGTTACCTGGGTGATCTCGACCTTGTTCTCGCCCAGAATGTAGTTGGACAGGAGCTGTGCGATACCGGCGTCGAAGCCGCGGGTCTGACCGTCTTTCTCGTTGAGGAGGGAGAAGAGCGTGGAGGTCTGAACGCCACCGATCTTAAAGACGCCGGCGTCCTTAACGGCCGTGGCCCAGGTGCTGGCGGCGATGGCGTCGTCATCGGCCTTGGGGCCGTTGTCGACGAGCTTGTCGAATGCCTTAGCGTCGAGCGTGGTGGAAGCCTCGGTATCATTGGAGCTCTTGGAAGAGCCGGCGGCGGAACCCTTGTCGGCCTCGGTGCTGGTGTCGGAGCAGCCGGCAAGACCAAGGCCGGCGACGGTTGCGAAGGTGGCGGCAACGAAGCCGCGGCGGTCGAGAACGACCTGCTGGGAGAGGTTCTTGCTCATGGTAGAACACCTTTCTCAATAAAATCCCTAGCGGTTGAGTAGAGTTATACCCTATCGCGCTCAAATGGGTCAACACGAAATAACTCAGAAACATACTT
>JAXJCX010000099.1:0-6417 GCA_036302225.1 Collinsella sp. | reverse complement strand
GCTGCGCGAGTCGCTGCCCGCCATCAACTCGGTGGGCTACGAGGACGCCAGCCTGCGCTGGGCGCTCTCCTCCAACGTCACCGGTGACGACGCCGCCGCGGCAGCCGCCACCAAGGCGCGCGAGGATTACGCCAAGATGCAATACTACGAGATGTTCCGCGACGGCAAGAACGTGTACACCGAGCACTTCCAGACCGAGGCCAACGAGACCGACCCCAACCTGGCGCCGGGTACGACCAAGATTAAGTAGCTGCTAGCTGCTGAGCCACAACTGAAACGTCTGTCCAGGCGGAGGCATATAAGGTTCCCTGCTCGGACAGTCCTGCGCAAGACGAAGGCCACATTAAGTGGCCTTCTTTGCGTGCGGAACTCGCGATGAACCTTATATGCCTCCGCCTGGACAGACGCCCTGATGTTGGGGCGTGGCTTGTCTTGGGTGTATCGCCGAACATATATAAGTTGAAGGCCACGTTATGTGGCCTTCTTTGTTTGCGGAAAGTGTGTCCCGGAATTCTTGTCTGGAATGGGATGCAGTTTCCGCTTGCGGAGTCTCCACTCAACAGAAAACCCGGGGGGCCTGTTTTTTGGCTACCCGGGTTTTTGGGTTGTCGATATGTTCGACTGGCTACTAGTGGGTCTTGCGGCGCTTGATCAGCATGATGAGGGCTATCACTACGAGCGTTGCTCCCGCTGCTGCTGCGGTGGCGACTAGGGCGAATGTTTGGTCGCCGGTGTTTGCGAGGTTCTTCGCTGTGGTCGTAGTCTTGACCTTGGTGTCGGTCTTAGCTCCGTTGTCGGACTTGGGCTTGTCCGGGTTCGTCGGGGTCTCAGGAGTCTCGGGGTCCTTTGAGCCTTCGGAATCGGTTGGGCCGGCGGTGTTTACCAGCGTATGGTCCAGGAACTTCTTGGCGCCCGCACTTGCCTGTGAGAACAGGCGGCGCGTGCGGATCGGGGTGGCGTTCACCGTTGTGGGCGCCGTCTCCTCGGCCTCGATATTCACGAGCGTCGTGCCGGTGTCGAGGCCCACGTTGTTGTATCCCACGTGGCAGTAATACTGCGCACCGTCATCGTCTGCGGTCAGGTCAATCTCGAGCTTTGAGGCCGTTCCAGCCGCGAGGTTGCCATCGGCACCCACGAGCTTAAACTCTGTCTCGCCGCGGCCCTTGCGGTACCACATATAGGTCGGTGCCAGCCCTGTTTCGCTATCGTCGGCACCGAGTTGCTTCACATGGCCAATCGCCGAGAGCGTCAGGTGGCTTCCCGCCGCGCGCTCAACCGAAGAGTCGTATCCAAGATCCGACTCCTCCGCAGCATCCGCCGCAAGTCCGCTCACGGTCATCGTCATGCCATCGGGCATGGTCTTGACCGTGATGATTGCCGAGCGAATACCTGTTTCGGTCGTGGATCCATTCTTAACGGCGGCGATGGCGAATCGATAATCCGTATTGGGCTGCAGCCCATCCCACTTGAGCGAGGTCTGCGTGTTGTCGGCAATCTTCCAGATATTGACGACCGCATCCGCCGCATTGCTCTGCAGCATGCCCACGCCGTAGCTAAAGCCACTCTTGTTTGCGAGTACATCGTCCCAGCTAAACGTAACGCTGGTCGAATCGACGGCGTTTGCCGTAAAGCCCGTCACGGCCGGCGCGTCGGGCATCTCGACGTCCTTAACGTCATAGCCCACGATCCAGAACTGGTCGGTGTCCTTGGTGCCGAGCTTGTCGCCCGAGTCTGCCTCGAACTTGTCGACATCCACCGCGTTGACGCCCAGACGCCACACAAAACCGTACTTGCCCTGCGCGGCCTCGGGCAGGTTGTCGACGGTGCCGCCGTATTCGGTCGATTCACTCGAGGAGTTACCCGTAGTAAAGCCGGCGTTGGCACCAAAGCACAGGCCGCCAAACAACTCGTGCTTTGCGAGCTTCGCGCCCATGACAACGCTGCCGTTCAGCGTCAAGCCGAGCTCGAGCTCCTGCTCCTTGCCCTCCTCGACTTCGATGGTCTGCTCAATGCTCGCCCCCGACTGCGCGGCGGCGCCGTTAAACCCATCGTGCGTGTAGGCGCGCGTTACGCCAGGCTTGCCCAGGCCAAAGGAATCCCCAACGGGAGTCTCGCTGTTGAGCGTCGTTTGATAGGTTCCGGGTTCTCCCGACCGGTTGGTCAAAAAGTAGCTGAGCGGCGTCATATTGTGCTGTTTGGCAATGCGGTCATAGGCCTCGACATTAACGACCGAGGTCTGCGCGCCGAGCGACACGGGCGCCGCCATCACGCCCTTGCCACCAGTTTCCTCATTTTCGATCTCATACTCGTAATAGACCATCGGAATCGTGTAGAGCACGGCCTTGTCACCCTCGCCGGCATGCGACTCATAGCTTACGCTTGCGCTGACCGTGCGCTCGCTCCGGTAGTCATAGCATCCCTCGGCGGCAAAATCGACTGAAGCATTCATCGCGACCAGGGGCGGACCGGTCTGCACCTCGACGGCAACGCCCAACTCGGCGCCAATGGTATAGCCCTGGGATGTCCCCGTGCCCTTTTCCTCTCCGTATGACGTGCCGCCCAACACCAGATAGCCGTATGCCTGCTCCAGATCCTCAACATAGGGCGCATCCTGCAGCACGGCAAGCACGCGCGGGTTGGTATAGACCTTGTAGCGGTCCTTGTACGTGATCTTGACGCTGTCGTTGTCGACATCGGGCAGCGCGAGCGAGATAAATGTGCCGTAGGTAGTGCCGCGACGGTTGCTCTCGCTAATCACCTGCTCCTCGCCGCGGCGCACCTTTCCGTTCTCGTCGAGCGAAAAATGCGAGGCGGTCATCCAATAGTAGTCATCGTTCTTGCGCAGGTCCTCGTCGCGGTGCTTGCCCACCACAGCGATAAAGCTCTCGTTATAGCGGTCCGAACCCGAGACGCTGCCCGCCTTGACGTCGCTGATCCACACCTGCTCTATACCCTTGTGGTCATGCTTGTTGCTGCTGTTGTATTGCTGACCGCTCATGCTCATGGTTCCGACCATGGACCCCAAGCCCTGAGCCCCGCTCTGTGCCGTGTTGCAGGCAAAGTCGCGGAACACATCGCCGCCCACGAGCACCTCGTCGACCGCCAGCTGCTCGGACAGGCCGTCAAGGTTGGCAGTGGCAAGGGCAATAGGCGCCAAGGTGCACGGATAGCGCTTATCCTGAGCGCTATCCTTCCATGCGCTGTTGGGCACATGCATCAGCCCATAGGAGGCGAGGAGCCCGTCTCTGTATTCCTTGCAATCGGAAAGCTTGAACTCGCCAGACTCCGAGTCAAAATACGCGTAGCGGTACAGCGCGCCGTACAGCCCCTTGCTGCCGTCAGAAGCGCCGTAATCAAAAGCGCTGCGTTGCCAGTCATAGCCCGCAAGAATAAGGCCCGTGACGGTTTCACCCGTCTTCTTTCCTTCTTCATCGTAGGCGGCAAACGTGCCGAACGTCGCATTCGCAGCGACCATGGTCTTGCCGTTCGCGGAGAGGGAGATTGCGCCCGCGTCGCCCAGAGCATCGACATGGACGAGCGCACCCTTGGATGCATCCCACGAAAACAGCTCGCAATGCGTCGACTTATCAATATTCTTCTTGCCGTAGGGTGCCGAGACCACGATGGCGAGGTCATCGCAAAAATCGCGATCGAGGTCGCCGGCCGCTAGCGAAACGACAGGAGCTGACTGAAGCTGCGTCCAGGAGTCGTTCCCGCCCTTGTTGTGCGTGGTGTAGTCCGCGGCGTTACCGGCATCGATCTTGACGACGCTTTGCTTCCAGTTGCCGCCCTCCAAGTCATACATGTCGACTACAGCCTTGCGCACGCCGTTCTCGTCGACATAGCAGCCCGCGTAGACAAAAAGCTCGTCGACGCCGTCACCATCGACATCGCCCGCCTCGACATCAAAGACGGCGTCGTGCTCTTGCAGGTAACCGGCATCCAGGTACTTAAAACGGCCTTCGTACATCATATTAGTGTTGACCGTCACCGGCAGGTGTGTGTCGAGAGTGCGCGTGCGCCCGTTGCTAAACGAGTAGAGGACCAGCTCAACCTTTCCGGCGTATGACTTGCCGTCAATCGTCGTGGAGGAACTGTCGCCGTAGGCACGGAGCTCGGCAACGCGGCTCTTTTTGCCCGTGCTGGCGTCTCTGCAGAACTCAACACTCGTGGCGTGAATGCCCGAGAAACCGTTGTTGTCGTTGGCGAGTACTGTTGAGGACTCATTGTTGCTTAGGTACGACCAGGTGCCGCCACCGTAGTCGCTATGCTTGTAGAGATCGCTGTTCGTATCGAAGTTGTTGACGTTTTGCCAGAACTTTGCGGCGCCCCACACACTTCCATAGCCATCGGTGAGTTTGCTGCTGCCGCCAATGTCACCGCGCTCGACGTTCTCGAGCTTGTCGCGCAGAGTGTAGCGATTGCCATGGCTACCGTTAGCTGCCATATAGACCTCGCTGCGCGTGGCAAACGTCGTGGGGGTATCAGTGGAATAGGGGCCAACGGTATCGGCCGGAATGTCCTCGCTCGTGCCCAGACCCAGGGCTTGATAATCCTGCTCGGTCATATCGGTGATTGCGGGCGCGTCTGCCGCCTGGGCAACCTGGGGCGTGGCCGTGAAGCAGGCGACGCTCGTGGCGATCAACGCAGCAAGCGCCGCCGTCCCAACAAGCGGGATTTTCGACAGCCTACGGATACGGGGGTGTGGAACGTACATGAGGGACCTCGCTTTACTCGAGTGGAGTGGACTCATTTTTGCAAATGATACATCCGATGCCCGATATCACGTGTCTCATTTTCGCCAACGGCGTGTCTCATTTTTGAGAATCCGAGATGCCGCGGAAATCTTATCCCAGCTCAAAGGCCATTTCTGGGATGTATTTTCCGTCGAGTGCCTCATCGGGAAACTGCATCCCATTTCAAGCGTCGATTCTGGGACGCACTTTCCCCTTAGACCCTCAACCGGAAACCGCATCCCACTTTGAGCGCAAATTCCGGGATGCATTTTCCGGTTTTGCTCTCATTGGGAAAATGCATCCCGTTTCTTGACCGAATAATGGGACGCAATTTCCCGTTGGAGCGCCTTTGGGAAAGTGTGTCCCACTTCGACCGCCCAGAGTGGGATGCACTTTCCGCAAAGCACCTCAACGGGAAACTACGTCCCATTCCAAACGCAAATTCCGGGACGCATTTTTCGAAAGCCTGCCCATCCGGAAAGCCCGTCCCACTTTGGACGCATCCGGGCACGGAACCATCGACCTATCAGGCCTCCCATCAATAAAGAGGCGTCCTCCCGGACGGCGGGGCACGAAGTTCATCGCGAGTTCCGCACGCAAAGAAGGCCACTTAATGTGGCCTTCGTCTTGCGCAGGACTGTAGAGCAGGGAACTTCGTGCCCCGACGCCCGGGAGGACGTTTCATTTAGAAAGATGGACCGACCGCCGTCAGCGATGGGAGCTACTCCCCCAGCACGGCCTTTTTGGCGGCTGCAGCCATGTTGTCCAGATCTTCCTTGGTGGGGTGATCCTTTGCGGCGACCCAGTTGTCGAGCAGCATCTTAAATCGGGCGTTGTCGGGATCTTGCTCGAGCATGGCCTCGTAGCGCTGCTTGACCGCGGGGCCCATCTTGCCCTGGCACATCGCCCAGCCCGCAAGCTCGGCATCCTCGGCCAAGTTAGACGATACGCGGTCGATAATTTGCTGATAATAGCTCTGGTCGGCACCAAAACCGCAGGTGCCAAACAGGAAGACGCGCTTGCCGTGCAAGGCAGAGAGCAACGCCGCGACCGAAGGCGTGCACGC
Source organism: Collinsella sp. (assembly GCA_036302225.1). GTDB lineage: Bacteria > Actinomycetota > Coriobacteriia > Coriobacteriales > Coriobacteriaceae > Collinsella. The sequence goes on along the minus strand of JAXJCX010000099.1, from coordinate 615 downwards.
GCCCTTGTCGCACCAAAAACCGACGAGCACTGTGTCGGCCGCGCAGGCGCCCTGCGCCTCGAGCGCAACCTGATCTGCATCCGCATCGTCGCTCAACGCCGCGGCATGGACAAACTCAACGCCCGCAGCCTGCAGAGTGCGCTTGATCGCACCCGAAACCATCCTGGTATTACCGCTCTTGCTGTTGACCACCAAAGAGCATGTCATAGTCACGTTGCTCGTTTCCCCCAAAACTAAAGCCACTAATGCAATTTATTAGATGAATATCTTAGTACTAACGTGACAGATGTAAACCACCGTCTGTCGATTGGCGACGCAGACGACATCTTTGGACAGATTTCGGACAATATGTGCTTCGGATTGAAGCCGGCGCAGAGTGTTTCACGAATGGCCGAAAAACTGTTTCACAAAACGCCGTCAAATTGTGTCACGGAGTATCGTCAAAATGTTTCACGCGCTGGTAGAACGCTATATAACAAGATCGCTCTATGGGACAAACAAACCTGATTAATTTGCCCCACGGGCTTGCTCACTGGGCGAATTGGCTGCGGTAGAGTTCGGCGTAGAAGCCGCCTGTCGCTAGCAGCTCGTCGTGCGTGCCGCGCTCGATAATCT
>JAXJCX010000098.1:0-6440 GCA_036302225.1 Collinsella sp. | reverse complement strand
GGGCGGACCGGGACGGGTTCAACGGCAGGCCCCGCCGACCGATTGCAAGCGGTCGGCGGGGCCATTGTGGCTCTTGACAGCGGATTGGGTCATATGAGCGAAAACGCCCCTAAGCGAGCAAGGTGACGTGAAAGAGGAGGGCATTGACCTTCTGGCCATGCCCGACGATTGAAAGGCAGATTGCCGCTTAGGGGCGTTTGCAGCGTCGACTGGTTACGCGGTTTGGTAAAACCGCGTAACTAACAGACTTGGGTTTTGCCGATCATGATGTTGAGGATCTCGACGTCGGTATCCTTCATACCCACACGGCCCACATAGCCCATGCTGGCGATTGTCTGCTCGACGGTATCCTGAATCAGGCCCTCGCCGGCGCGGAAGCCGCGACCCTGCATGGCCATATCGTGACCCAGAATCGCCGCATCAACGGCAGCGGAAATCTTGGCGGCACAGCTTGCCTTGGCGCCATCGCACACGATGCCGCCCACGTTACCGAGTGTGTTCGAAACCGTCGCGCCAATCTGCTCGCGCGTGCCACCGCACAGCCAGGTAATCGCAGCGCCGGCGCCACACGCGGCGCAAATAGCACCGCAAAACGCCGAGAGCGCACCGATATAGCTCTTGATATGCACAGCGATAAGATCGGACAGCATCACGGCGCGCACCAGGCGATCGTGGTCGCAGCGAAGGTATTCGGCATACTCCATAACGGGCAATGCACAGGTAATGCCCTGATTGCCCGAGCCGCACACAATGGCGACCGGCAGCGCGCAGCCGTTCATGCGGGCGTCAGATCCGGCGGCTGCACGGGCACGGGCACGGCAGGCGACGTCATCGGCACGAGCGCCCAGCAGCGTACGGCCCACCTCGGCACCCCAAGCGTGCGCCAAGCCCTCTGCGCTAATGGCGCCGTTCAGCTCGATCTGACGCTCAACGGCAGCGCGAGCACCCTCAACATCGCCGTCCTCGATAAAGTCAATGATGGACTCGATCGACATGGGCGTGTCGGCGCTATCTGCCGCACGCTCGGCCACCACGCGTTCTGCGCAGGCGGCACACTCCCCCGCCGACTTGCCGCATACCGGAATACCGTCGAGCGTATGGCACGTGACATTGGTGTGGTGGTCGGTAATCTCGACGACCGCGGTATGACCCCCGGCCGTGGCAGTCACCTTGATGTAGAGATTGGGCACGCCCTCGACAAGCGACACATCGCAGTAGCTGGCGTCGGCGAGGAGCTCGGCCACGCGAGCACGGTCCTCGTCGTTAACGCTCTCGAGCACCTCGAGCGCGCTCTTGGCGTCGCCGCCCACGGCACCCAGCACGGCCGCCGCCTCAATACCGTGCATACCGCCCGAGTTGGGCACGGTCACGCTCTTAACGTTCTTGATGATGTTGCCCGAGCAGGCGACATCCATATGATCGGGTTCGCAACCGAGCGCCTGGCTCGCCAGTGCCGCTGCATAGGCAACGGCAATGGGCTCGGTGCAGCCGAGCGCACAGACAAGCTCGCGGTTCAAAACATCGCAAAACGCGGTATCGCGAAGGGAATCGGCAGGCATAGGTAACTCCTACTTGTATAACGGGCTGGGCTCTCAAAAATAGTTAGCTCTTTTATTTGATAACAATGCATCAAAAACCGCAACCATGGTTCCGGCGGACGGCGCTCAAACGCAAACTGGCGGCATTATTCATGAGAAACCGGTCTTGTTGCATGCTAAAGCATTTGAACAAAAAACGCCCGAGCGTTTACGCAAAAGTCGCGCTATCATGCAGTTGAAAGCGGTAAACACCTTTAGCATTTGCGCCGCACAGAACAGAGAGGAACCATCTATGAAGATCGGTATCGGTAACGATCACGCCGCCGTCGAGCTCAAGAACATCATCTCCGAGCACCTGAAGGAGCGCGGCTGCGAGGTCGTGAACTTTGGCACCGACACCTCCGAGAGCTTCGACTACCCCATCGCCGGCTACAAGGTGGGTAAGGCCGTTGCCAACGGCGATGTCGACCTAGGCATCCTGATCTGTGGCACCGGTGTCGGGATTAGCCTGGCTGCCAACAAGGTCGAGGGCGTACGCGCCGTCGTGTGCTCCGAGCCCTTCAGCGCCAAGCTATCGCGCATGCACAACAACACCAACGTGCTCGCCTTTGGTGCTCGCGTCGTGGGCTCCGAGCTCGCCAAGATGATTGTCGATGAGTGGCTCGACGCCGAGTTTGAGGGCGGCCGCCACGAGCGTCGCGTCAATCTTCTCAACGAGATCGACCACACGCGCGGCCTCAAGGTCGTCGACGAGGCCTAAACTACTCAGCGCCACAAGCTAACAGCAGGGGCCCGCTCGGAACACACGTCCGAGCGGGCCCATTCATAGATCTTGGAATATAAAGGGCGCCACGGATGGAGTTCCGCGGCGCCCAAGCCACACGCTAACAGCTTTAAGGAGTCAAAGCTGGTTTAGCCAAAGAAGCGCTTGATCTCGATCTCGGCGTTCTCCAGGCAGTCGGAGCCGTGGATCACGTTGGCGTTGACATCGACGGCAAAATCGCCGCGGATGGTGCCAGGGGCAGCATCAAGCGGGTTGGTAGCACCCATAAGGGTGCGCATCTTAGCAACAGCAAAAGGACCGGAAACGACCATCTTGACAACCGGACCACTCGTCATAAAGTCACAGAGGCGACCAAAGAAGGGCTTATCGTTGAGGTGGGCGTAATGCTCCTCGACGGTGGCGCGCTCAAGCGTGGTCATCTCCATGCGCTCGATAACAAGGCCGCTGCGCTCAATACGAGCAACGATCTCGCCGATCTTGCAATCGCGCACGGCGTCGGGCTTAATCATGATGAAGGTCTTCTCGATAGCCATAAGGTAGCCTTTCAAGTAGGTTCGCGCGTGCCCAAGTCCCATTCCGGCACCCGCCTGGACTGCATCGTAACAGAGATTTAGCTGCAGTTAAACAAAAAGCTGTCTATTGGAACGTTACAATTTATTGAAGCGTTCCATATGTGTCACTTCTGTTTCGAAGCCTGACTAGCGTATCATCCGGCCGCCCATCAACGACATCGAACCGAGCGGACGGTCGGTTGCCGCCCGTGAATGCACCCCCTTCACAACCTGCCCAAAGGTCCTACAGAAGTTCTCGACAAGCTCCTCCCCCATGGCTACAAAATACGGACGCCCGCATCAGCAGACGCCCGTAAGAGCAAAAACGGTTTATCAATTAACGGCCGTGTCAGCTCCGGCCATACCTTTAATTAGCCCCGTGACCCATCTCAACGACCTTGGTCAGCGACCCAAATACGTCCTCGTCGTTCGAAAGCTTCGCCTCGGCGCACTCCAGCTGCACGGCAACAGCGACAGGAGCGGTTCCGCCCTCGGTCGTGCGCGCGGCGACAATCGACGGGATGTCGAGCGCCTCGGTAATATCGTGCTCAAAGAGCGGGCTTGCCTCCTGGAAGACCTCGAACGGCAAATCCTCGAGGTTGCAACCGCGCTTCTCGCACATCAGGACTAAGTGGCCCACCACGGCGTGCGCCTCGCGGAACGGCAGGCCACGCTTAGCCAGGTAGTCGGCAACGTCGGTGGCGGCCAGATGGCCGATGCCGCACTCGCGCTCCATGGCATCCTCGTTGACGGTCCAGGTCGAGATCATGCCGGCCATAACGGACAGGCACTGCATGAGCGTATGGGAGGTATCGAGCGCGCCCTCCTTGTCCTCCTGCAGGTCCTTGTTATAGGCGAGCGGCAGGCCCTTCATAGTCACGAGCAGCTGCACCAGGTTGCCATAGACTCGGCCGCTCTTGCCACGGATAAGCTCAGCAAAGTCGGGATTCTTCTTCTGCGGCATGATGGAAGAGCCGGTGGAGTACGAGTCGGAAAGCGTGATAAAGCCGAACTCAGAGCTCGACCACAGCACGATCTCCTCGGAAAGACGCGACAGGTGCATCGCCATGACAGATCCGGCATAGTGCAGGTCGAGCAGGAAATCACGGTCGGAAACGGCATCGAGCGAGTTAGGGATAACGCCCGCAAAGCCAAGCTCGGCCGCCGTCATCTGGCGATCGAGCGGATAGCTTGTACCGGCAAGCGCGGCGGCGCCCAACGGGCAATTGTCAGCGGCATCAAAGGCAGCCTTCAGGCGCGTAAAGTCGCGCGCAAACATCCAAGAATACGCCAGCAGGTGGTGCGAGAGCAACACGGGCTGAGCATGCTGCATGTGCGTGTAGCCCGGAAGAATCACCTTGTCGTACTTCTTAGCCGCATCCACCAGCACATGGCGCAGCTCAAGATTGGCCTCCATAAGCTCCTTGGCCAGCGCCTTGACGCCCAGGCGGGTGTCGGTCGCCACCTGGTCGTTGCGCGAACGTCCGGTATGCAAGCGCTTGCCGGCCTCGCCGATGCGGCGCGTCAGCTCGCTTTCGATGGACATATGGATGTCCTCGTCGTTGATATCGAACGTAAAGTTGCCGGCATCGATATCCTGCTCGATTCCGGTCAGGCCTTTAGTGATCGCCTGCTCGTCCTCAACACTGATAATGCCCTGGGCGGCCAGCATCTTGGCATGCGCCTTGGAGCCGGCAATATCCTGCTTATAGAGATGCTTGTCGACCGGCAGCGACGCACCGAACTCCTGCGTGACCTCGGCCACGCCCGCCTCAAAACGACCACCCCAAAGAGCCATGGGACCGTCCCCTTTCATCAAATACCAGCGCGCCAGCGTCAGCGAACTACGAGGCGCCGTTAAAACGATTTACCAACGATAGTTTTGCACATCCCCACTCCATGCGCGGGACGAGCGACCTAATTAGCAAAGAAGCGACGCACCATGCACTTGGCGCCCAACGTCTCCCTCCGGATGTTGCCCTGCGAACCATCGATCCAGGCCTTCAGGCTCATAGGAACCTCCTCGACCTTCGCAACATCGAGCTCGGGGGCAAGGGCAAGCAGAGCATGGGCAAGAGCATTCAACATGATGGGAACTCCTTAGATATATAGGCGCAAGGCCGTCAAATCGATAGAAAGAGCCCCGCCAGACAACCCCGGCGGGGCTCGGACTCAGCCGCAAATGCGGCGTCATATATGCGGGCGGAACGTAGGGGCCACCGATGTTAAGAAGTGTCAGCAAGCATAACGAAAGGTAGGGACCCCGTGCGCCCGTTTTGTATCACGCGGATGGGCCGCGCGGATACCAAGGGAAGGAGGAGCTAGGCCTGGGCGGCAGCGGAGCTGGGGCCCTGGACCTTAGCCCACGTCTTGAGCGACAGCGTGTCGATCTCGATGAAGCCGGCGCTGGCCTTCTCATCAAACGTGGTGTCGCGGTCATAGGTAGCCAGACCGTAATCGTAAAGGCTGAAGGGGCTCTTGCGGCCGACGACATGGCAGTTGCCCTTAAAGAACTTCAGACGGACGGTGCCGGTCACGAACTTCTGGGTATCGGCCATAAAGGCGTCGAGCGCGTTTTTGAGCGGGCTGTACCACTGGCCGTTGTACACGGCGGTGGCCCAATCCTGCTCGAGCTTGATCTTGGTCTTGAGCAGGTCGCCCTCGACGCAGATGTCCTCGAGCGCCTTGTGGGCGGTGATGAGCGTCAGAGCACCGGGAACCTCGTAGCACTCGCGGCTCTTGAGGCCCACCAGACGATCCTCAACCAGATCCAGACGGCCGAAGCCGTTATCGCCGGAGATCTTGTTGAGGGCGATGACGATCTCAGAAAGCTTCATCTTCTTGCCGTCGACGGCGACGGGCTTGCCGGCCTCAAACTCAATCTCGGTGTAGGTCGGGGTGTCGGGCGTGTCCTCGGGATTCTTGGTCATAACCCAGGCGTCGTCGAGCGGCTCGTTCCAGGGATCCTCCAGGTGGCCGCACTCAATGGCACGACCCCACAGGTTGTCGTCGATGGAATAGGGGTTGTCGTTGGCACCCTCGGGAACCGGCACGTTGTGGGCGTGAGCATAGGCGACCTCGTCGGGACGGCACTTCAGATCCCATTCGCGAACTGGGGCGATAACCTTAAGCTCGGGGTCGAGGGCCTTGACGGCAGCCTCGAAGCGGACCTGGTCGTTACCCTTGCCGGTGCAGCCGTGAGCGACGTAGGTCGCACCAAACTCATGAGCGACCTCGACAAGCTTCTTGGCGAGCAGCGGGCGAGACAGGGCGGAGAGCAGCGGGTACTTGTTCTCGTACATGGAGTTTGCAGCGATGGCCTTGGTCAGGAACTCATCAGAGAACTCGTCGCGCAGGTCGAGCACCTGGCAATCAAGAACGCCCAGGTCGAGCGCCTTCTGTTTCTTGGCATCCAGGCCGGTCTCCTCCTGGCCCACGTTGCCGCAGACGCAAACGACATCGAGATTCTTCTCGTCCTGGAGCCACTTGACACATACGGATGTATCAAGACCACCGGAATATGCGAGAACGACTTTTTCCTTGCTCATGGCTGTTTCCTTTCGCCCT
>JAXJCX010000097.1:0-8000 GCA_036302225.1 Collinsella sp. | reverse complement strand
CGGCGGGTGGCTGGTGCGGATTACCTGCCGATGCGCGTTGGCGGCGACGAGTTTTTGCTGGTTTGCCCCCATACTGACAACGAGTCTGCGCTCGGGCTGGAACAGGATCTTCGTCTCGGTCTTGCCGCGGTAAGCGATGAGGCACTGACGGTCAGCGCATCGATTGGCGTGGCGACCGTCGAGACGGCTGGAAATACGCTGGCCGATGTATATCGTGTCGCCGACCACAATATGTATCGGGAGAAGCGCACAGTCCACGCACGGGGTACGGGCTGCTAATCTTGCCCCCACTAATCTATGCATCGTAGGATGTTGAATCGGTGCTTACGAGAATAAGTCGGCCCAGGCGGGGATAATAGACGTCTGAAATTTCTTTCTGAGAGGGGATCTCAATGATTAGTTTTGACTACAAGCCTCAGGGTGTATGCTCTCGCAATATCCACCTCAATCTTTCCGATGACGGCAGCAAAGTGCTGGGCGTCGAGTTTACCGGCGGCTGCGACGGCAATCTCAAGGCTATCTCCAAGCTGGTCGAGGGTGCTCCTGCCGATCGCGTAATCGAGGTTCTCGCTGGTAATACCTGCGGTATGAAAAAGACCTCCTGCGCCGATCAGCTTACGCGCGCTATCGAGGCCGCTCGCGCCGAGATCGCCTAATGGGTATCGCCGACCGCTTTAAGAATGGAATAACGCGTCGAGGTTTTGTGCTGGGTGGCGCCGCTACCGGTACTGCTGCCGTACTGGCCGGTTGCTCGAAAAAAACGGGCACGAGTGATGATGCCGCCGGCGAGCCGCAGGTTATCAAGGACGATTCAAAGATTGTCTCGATTACGGATGAGTACGAGGCCGTCGAAATCGACCTCGAGCCTGCAGCTTCATGGACATTGCCTCTGGGTACGCTGCTGTACTACTGCGACGGCGATTACGCCGCGGCGATGATGGCACCCGCATCGGCGCGGCATGCCAACACGCTCGGTGTGCTCAACCTGGGCGACGGTTCGCTCACGACACTCATCGAGGACCCCGTCGAAGGTGCGGGGTATTCGTTTTACGATGTCCGCGCCGGCGATGGCGTATTTGCTTGGATCGAGATGAACTTTGCGAACGCATCGTGGAAGCTCTATGCGCAAAATACGGCAGGTGCGTCGCTTGTCGGCGATGTGGTCGAGCTCGACCGAGGCGGCAAGGACTACGACCCGCCGCTGTTTACGGCGTTCGAATCGTCCGTCATTTGGTACAAGATGCCTGCTGCAGGCGGCAATAAGACGAGTCACGACTCGTATTGCTACCGCCGCTCGCTCGACGAGGCAAAGGCCGAGGCCATTTGGAAGTCAACGGGCCGCTTTGCATCCGCCCCGCGTGTGAGTGACGGCATCTTGACCATTTCCCCGCGTGTGCGCAACGACGAGGGCGTCTACTACGGCATGACGGCGATCGACCTGACGGACGGCAACAATACCAAGAGGGCTCAGCTGGTCCTTCCCTCATCGGTGTCTCCCTTCGAGGCCGTATATATGAGCGACACGTTTGTGTTCTCCATCGAGGCCACCTATAGCGGCGTGGGGAGCCTAGGCAACATGGGCACCTATATCGGTAACGAGAATGGGACGTTCCTATTCCTGTCGCGCGAGCCGCTTGCGTGTGCTGCCGGCAGAAAAGGCAAATATCTGGTTAAGGTTCAGGCATCGCATTTTCTGATCGATACCTCCGCCAAAACCTATGGTTCGCTGCTGTCGCCCGACCGCGCTCTCGAATATGGCGATTATCCAGCTACGGCGGGTAAATCGAATACGTTTTTAACCTATGCCACGGTGCGTAATAGCCAAGGAATTCCCGAGACGGTTACCGCCCGCCTGTTCTCTCTTTAGCGCGAGGGGTTAAAAGGGCGCCAACGGGGGAATAAACGCGTTGTAATTGTGAGTGCCGCCCGCCGAGCCGCCGCACTGTAGCGGTGCTCGGTGGGCATAGGTGCGTTAAAATGGGCTTGTTCTTAGCTAATTGAGACAGGGGGGCCGTGTTATGGCTTCAGATGCAAAAAAGATTCTGCTGGTCGAGGACGAGAAGGCAATCCGTGACGCTGTCGCTGCCTATCTCGAGCGCGAGGGCTACTGGGTTGTTGGCGTCGGCGACGGCCAGTCTGCGATCGAGGAGTTCGAGAAGCACCAGTTCGACCTGGTTGTGCTCGACCTTATGCTCCCCAAGATTCCCGGCGAGCGCGTTTGCCGCACCATTCGCGACACCTCGGATGTTCCCATCATTATGCTGACGGCCAAGGGCGAGATCGAGGATCGCATCATCGGCCTTGAGCTTGGTGCCGACGACTACCTGATTAAGCCGTTCTCGCCGCGTGAGCTCGTCGCCCGCGTCCGCGCCCTGTTCCGTCGTGCTCACCAGGCAGACGAGCCCGCCGTTGAGGTGCTCGACTTTGGCGATCTGGTCATCGATATCTCGGGCCACAAGATCTTGGTCGAGGACAAGGAAGTAGACCTGACTGCTTCCGAGTTTAAGCTGCTCACCACGCTTGCTCGCCATCCCGGTCGCGTCTATAACCGTATGGAGCTGGTCGAGAAGGTGCTCGGCTATGACTTTGAGGGCTACGAGCGCACCATCGACAGTCACGTCAAGAACCTTCGCGCCAAGCTGGGCGACGACCCCAAGAAGCCTAAGTGGCTCTACACCGTTCACGGCGTCGGTTATCGCTTCGAGGCTCCGGCCAAGACCGATAAGTCGGACGAGAAATAGGGAAATCACATATGACACCTGCGCGCTTTGAAATTGGGCAAAAGCATAAGCAGGAGAACGAGGCGGGTTCCAAGGCAAGTTGGAACACGCCTCGTTCCGATTCACGGCCAGCGATGAGCTATCCCTCGCGCATGGCCTTGGCTTTTGCCCTGACGTCGCTCATGACGGTATTGGTGCTGGTGGGCGTTGTCTCCGTTGTGTGGGGTACCGTCTTTTCGGATTACACGCGCTCCAATATCGTCGAGATTGCCAATTCTGCCGCCGAAAAGCTTGCGACGTCGTACGAGGAAAACGGCAACTGGACTGCGGGCGAGCTACGCACGGTCGCGACATCGAGCTTGGTGTCCGACGACCTGAGTATGCAGGTTGTCAACAAAAAGGGCGTTGTCGTCTATGACGACTCATGGCCTTCGGCAAGTGCGACCGCCGATGTGCGCGAGAGCGAATCGGCGTCGAGCAGCTCGAGCGGTAAAAAGGCCTCGCATAGCCCGGTCTCGTCGGCGCCCACCGACTCCGATAGCGTTGCCAACGTCGAAATCATAACGTCTTCTGGCGAGCATGTCGGACAGGTGAAGCTATGGGCTATCGGCTCCGATGCCCTGCTCACCAAGGCGGATTCTGCGTTTAGGGAAAAGACTTTTAACGCCATGGCCCTTGCCGCGGTTGTTGCGGTCTGCATCTCAGTTGTTATCGGATCGTTCGTGTCGCGCATGCTTACCAGACCGATTCATCGTATAACCAGCACAGCCAAGCAAATTCGCGACGGCGATTTGTCCGCTCGTACCGGTTTGCGCGGCGACGATGAAATCGATCAGTTGGGTGAGACCTTTGACGAGATGGCCACCTCGCTCGAGAAAGATATGAAGCACGAAAAGCGCCTGACCTCGGATGTCGCACACGAGCTTCGCACGCCGCTCATGGCCATGCTTGCAACGGTCGAGGCCATGCAGGACGGCGTGTATCCCACCGACGATGAGCATCTGGAGACGGTCGCTTCCGAGACGCGCCGCCTGGCTCGTTTGGTGCAGCAGATGCTCGACCTATCACGTATGGAAAACAGCACGGCGCCGCTCAACCTGGAGCCGGTGGATATGGTGCCGTTTGTGCGTTCGATTGTGAATGGCCAGGAGCGCCTGTTTGCTGACCGTGACCTGCGTTTGCGCTTTGCAGATGAGACGCAGGGCCACGATGACGTTGTCGAGGCCGATCCCGACATGATCACGCAGTGCGTCATCAACCTCATGAGCAACGCCATGCGCTACACCCCCGAGGGCGGTTGGGTTGTGGTATCGGTGCTCAGTGACCGCAAACATGTCAGTATTGCCGTTTCGGATACCGGTATCGGTATTGCCAAGGACGACCTGTCGCGCATCTTCGGGCGATTTTGGCGCGCAGATGCCAGCCGCGCCCGCGAAGCCGGCGGCCTGGGCGTTGGCCTCGCCGTGACCAAGCAAATCGTCGAGCGTCACCATGGCTACATATCCGTGGAGTCGGAGCTTGGAAAGGGTACGACTTTTACGATTCATCTGCCTCGTGAGCACACGGCGGACGCGGCATCTACTACAATGGAGCACTAGCTTTTCGCTACTCGGTGAAGGAGGGGCCGCGTCCCTGCCGCTCCGAGTTTGCGAAAACGTGCGGGAAAGAACCCGCATTTGTGTCGAATTTAGGTAAGGAGTGACTCACGTGACAACGATGGAGCGTCGTCCGGATTCCCGTGGCAAGGTTCGTGATATCTACGATGCCGGCGAAAACCTTTTGATGGTCGCCACCGATCGCATTTCTGCGTTCGACTTTATTCTCCCCGACGAGATTCCGTTTAAGGGAGAGGTGCTCAACCGCATCTCGGCATTCTGGTTCGACAAGTTTGCCGATATCGTCCCCAACCACCTCGTCTCCATCGATCCGGCGGATTTCCCCGAGGAGTTTGCCGAGTATCGTGACTATCTCGCAGGCCGCGCCATGCTGGTTAAGAAGGCCCAGACGATTCCCATCGAATGCATCGTCCGCGGCTATCTGACCGGTTCGGGCAAGAAGACCTACGACGAGAACGGCACCGTCTGCGGCATCCAGCTGCCCGAGGGTCTGACCGAGGCCTCCAAGCTTCCCGAGCCGCTGTTCACGCCGTCCACGAAGGCCGAGATCGGTGATCACGACGAGAATATCTCGTTTGAGCGTTGCTGCGCGATCGTTGGCGAGGACATCGCCAGGCAGATTCGCGATCTGTCTCTCAAGATCTACAAGGCTGCTGCCGAGTATGCAGCGACCCGTGGCATCATCATTGCCGACACCAAGTTTGAGTTTGGTGTTATCGATGGCAAGGTCACGCTGATCGACGAGTGCCTCACGCCCGACTCCAGCCGTTTCTGGCCCGCCGCCAGCTACGAGGAGGGCAAGATCCAGCCTAGCTACGACAAGCAATTCGTCCGCAATTGGCTCAAGGCCAACTGGGATATGACGGGGGAGACCCCGCACCTGCCCGCCGAGGTCATCGATGGCACGTCCGAGCGCTATCGCGAGGCCTTCCAGATCATCACGGGCTCCCAGTTCACAAGCATGAAGGAGAACGCATAAGTGAGTACCCGTAGCGCCACGAACAAGCGCACGCAATCCCACGAAGTTACCGGGGTTGCGCGCAAGTCCGCCGCATCTGCTAAACCCGCCCGCCAAGCAGCGAGCTCCGTTCGCGTCGTGCCGGCTTCGTCTAAAGCTCGCCGCAAAGAGCTCGAGAAGGGTGAAAACCTGGAAGGCCTTTCCAAGGAGGAGAAGCGCGCCCGCAAGGCCAAGCAGCGTGCTCGCGAGGATCGTATCTATACGGTGTCGAATATTCTTCTCAAGCAGGATGAGGACTACACCAAGCGCCGTCGTATCTGGTGGGCCGTGCTCGCCATCGGCATGGTGCTCGTCGTGGCAATTTGGGCTTCGCTCTACTTCGCTCCCGGCGGCACGGTGTCCAGTCCTGTTCAGATGGTCGGCATCGTTTTGTCCTATGTCATCATCCTGGGTGACTTTATCTACGACTTCGTTCGTATTCGTCCCTTGCGCAACATGTACCGCGCGCAGGCCGAGGGCATGTCCGAGAACAAGCTCAACGCTCTTATCGAGCGCTCGGCTGCCGAGGAGGACAAGAAGGACTCCAAGAAGAAGTAGCGTTTGTATCCATACATATCGCTAAGATATAAGGCGCGTCGTTTTTGCGGCGCGCCTTTTTACTGTTCTATAGATAGATGGAGTGGCACATGATTCGAGCTGCCCTAACGGTCGAGGAAGCTCTTGAGGGCATGAAGACCCTTGAGCCCAAGATTAAAAATTATGCGCGTCTCGTTGTCCGCAAGGGTGTAAACGTTAAGCCCGGCCAGGAGGTCGTCGTTCAGTCTCCCGTCGAGTGCGCATCATTTGCGCGCGTGGTGGTTGCGGAGGCTTATGACGCCGGTGCCGGTCACGTGACGGTCATCTGGGCCGACGACGCCGTGACGAGGCTTGCGTACGAGCATGTCGAGAAAAGCTATTTTGGGCAGACGCCCGAGTGGAAGCGCATACAGCTGGATTCTCTGGCCCAGGACGGTGCCTGCTTTATCTTTATCGAGGGTGCTGATCCCGCCGCTCTCAAGGGCATCGATCCTGCCAAGCCCGCTGCCGCTTCCAAGGCGAGGAACACGCAGTGCAAGATTTTCCGCCGCGGACTGGATTACAACATCAACCCGTGGTGCATTGCCGGAGCGCCGGTCGTGGCTTGGGCGCGCGAGGTGTTCCCGGGAGACGCCGATGAAGTTGCAATCTATAAACTATGGATTGCGATTCTGCATACCGCCCGTGCTGACGGCCAAGATCCGGAGAGTGACTGGGAGCTTCACGATGCGGCGTTTGAAAAGAACCTGCGCTTTCTGAACGAAAATCGTTTCGACTGCCTGCGCTATACCGCTTCGAATGGAACCGACCTGGTAATTGGTATGACGAAGGGGCATGAGTGGGCCGGCGGTAAGGGCGAGACCCCCGACGGTCACCCCTTCTTCCCCAACATCCCCACCGAGGAGGTCTTCACCTCGCCCGATCGTATGCGTGCTGACGGAATCGTCTATTCCGCAATGCCGCTTATCCATCACGGTAACAAGGTCGACGATTTTTGGATCAAGTTCGAGAACGGTCGTGTGGTGGATTACGACGCCCGTGTGGGAAAGGCGACACTCGCAAGTATCATCGATACTGACGAGGGCGCTGCTCATCTGGGAGAGGTTGCGCTCATTTCCAAGAACACGCCGATTCGCGAAAGCGGCATCCTGTTCTATGACACGCTCTATGACGAGAATGCCAGCTGCCATCTTGCACTGGGAGTCGGCTTCCCCGAGTGCATTGAGGGTGGATATGATATGTCCAAAGAGGAGCTCTTGGAGCATGGCGTCAACGTTTCGAGCACGCACGTCGACTTTATGATTGGCACGGACGACATCGATATTGTAGGCATTACGCCCGATGGACGCGAAGTTGTGATTTTCCAGAACGGCCAATGGAGTTGGGAATAGTCCCAGACCGTGGTACAATGCCACCCGCGGGCCGTTAGCTCAGCTGGCAGAGCAGGGGACTTTTAATCCCAAGGTCCAGGGTTCGAACCCCTGACGGCCCACCCATAGATTGTTGAGGCGGTCAACTTCGGTTGGCCGTCTTTTTTTGTCGCCCCTTCATGGGGTCGAGCCCGAAAGGGCGCGGAGCCGAGGAAACGCGCGAGCGTTTGCCAGCGCAGCGCGCAAGGCGCGAAAGCGCCGCAGCGGCCGCCTGCGGAGCAGGCTGAACCCCTGACGACCCACCATAGAATAGAGAAGCGACTGGTGGATGCCGGCCGCTTTTTTTGTTGCCGCGGCACGGGTTCGAACCAGATCTTCTCTATATATAAGGACGCCTGGCGGCCAAAACCAGCCTTTTACCGACAGGAAACAAAAACCTGATGCCTTTAGAGTAAAGTAGCCCACCAGAGATGACCGATGCCTCAACACCTATAAACCAGCTGGTCATCGCCAATACCAGAAGCCGATGCTTCAGATATGACTTCAGTGGAACAACTGAAGGATCGATTCATTTGTGAACAAAATATGGAGTGCCAGATTCCCGCCCCCGGGACCCCTCCGGTCTGGCAATATATCTCCTTGCCGCGCGGCCCGGTGCAACCGGATCAGCCGCGGGGCGTGCACCTTGAGAACCGGATACTGCGAGGATGGACACTTACTTCAGTGTCGCATCCGGGCAGACATCGAACCATTTGAAATG
>JAXJCX010000096.1:0-11017 GCA_036302225.1 Collinsella sp. | reverse complement strand
TGCCGAAAGTTCCACCGAGCACGCGAGGTGGAACGAATCATAGAACTATCGCCGTCCCTTCGATTCGTGCAGCCTTGGACCTTTCGCATCTAGTCACCAAGGCAACACGCTGCCGCGTCATGATGGGATCAAACGTGAGCGATACAAAGCTAAAGCCAGCAACCAAAAAGCCTGCTACCCGTAAAGCCGCCCCGCACGCGTCGGAGCTCACCAAAGACGATGTCTATCTGTTTGGCATTGGCACGTGGGAACGCAGCTGGGAAAAGATGGGCGCGCACCCCGACACGCAGAACCGTACGCGTGGCTGGCGTTTTTGCGTTTGGGCGCCCGACGTAAAGAGCGTTCACGTCATTGGCGAATTTAACGACTGGGATGAGCAGGCCAACCCGCTGGTGCCCGTGCATACGAGCTCTATTTGGGAAGGCTTTATTCCTGGCGCCGAGCAGGGCCAGCTCTATAAATATCTCATCGAGACCAACGAGGGCGAAAAGCTCTACAAGGCCGATCCGTATGCCTTTAAGGCCGAGTGCCCTCCGGGTACCGCCAGCGTGCTGTGGACCCTCGATGGCTACCAGTGGAACGACGCGGCTTGGCTCAAGCGACGCGCCGGCCATAACCACATGTCGCAACCCCTTAACATCTACGAAGTGCATATTGGCTCGTGGAAGCGCCACGGCGACGCGCCGCAGGGCGAGCCCGACGAGTACGGCAACTACCCCGGTCCCATGGACCCCTTCCCCGCGCAGCGCGGTGAGTTTTACACCTACGACGACCTGTCGGTGGAGCTCGTGGACTACGTGCGCGACATGGGCTATACGCATATCGAGGTCATGCCGCTTATGGAGCATCCCTTCGATGGCTCCTGGGGCTACCAGACGACCGGCTACTACGCCGCCACGTCGCGCTACGGCAACCCGCAGCAGCTCATGCACTTTATCGATGCGTGCCACGAGGCAGACATCGGCGTGATCATGGACTGGGTTCCCGGCGGTTTTTGCGCCGACTCCCACGGCCTTGCCACCTTTAACGGCCACATGCTGTTTGAGCACGAGATTCACCCTAACTGGGGCACGCACAAGTTTGACTTCGCCCGCGGCGAGGTCCGCTCCTTCCTGGTCTCCAACGTGCTGTACTGGCTCGAGAACTTCCACGTGGACGGCATTCGCATGGACGGCGTGTCCAGTATGCTGTACCTCAACTTTGGCATTGACGATCCCAGCCAAAAGAAGTTCAACAAGTACGGTACCGAGGAGGACCTGGACGCCAGCGCGTTTATCCGTCAAGTTAATTGCGCTGTAGAGGCGCACTACCCCGACGTGATGATGATGGCCGAGGAGTCCACCGCGTGGCCGCTCGTGACCTACCCGCCGCAGGACGGCGGCCTGGGTTTCCACTACAAGTGGGACATGGGCTGGATGAACGACACCCTGCACTACATGCAGACCGATTTTCCGTGGCGCCCCGGCAACCACGGCCTGCTCACGTTCTCCATCATGTATGCCTTTACCGAGAACTTTATCTGTCCGCTGAGCCACGACGAAGTCGTGCACGGCAAGTGCTCGCTCATCGGCCGTATGCCGGGCGACTGGTGGCGCCAGTTTGCCGGCCTGCGCACGCTGGCCTTCTACCAGATGACGCACCCCGGTGCCAAGCTCAACTTTATGGGCAACGAGATCGGCCAGTTTATTGAGTGGCGCTATTACGAGTCCATTCAGTGGTTCCTGACCGAGGAGTACGAGACTCACAAGCATCATCAGGCGTTCATCAAGGCGCTCAACCACCTGTACACTGCCGAGCCCGCCCTGTACGAGCGCGGATACACCGACGACGGCTTTACCTGGATCGACGCGGACAACTCCAAGCAGTCCATCGTGAGCTTTGTGCGTCAGGGCGAGGACATCGACGACGACCTGGTGATCCTGATCAGCTTTGACCCGGCGAGCTACGAGAGCTTCCGCGTGGGCGTGCCGCGCGAGGGCGACTGGGAGGTCATCTTCGACTCCGACCGTCCCGAGTTTGGCGGCAGCGGCTATGCCGGCGAGGAACCCTACACCTGCTCGAGCGAGCCCTATCCCTGGAACGGGCAGATGGACTCCATCGAGATTAAGGTACCCGGCCTGGCAGGTGTGGTGCTTAAGCGCCGCGGCCCCAGCAGCTATAAGCCGCCCGTGGTTGAGGAGCCCAAAAAGGCGACGCGCAAGCGTGCGTCCTCGGTGAAGCCCAAGCCCGCGGCAGCCAAGAAGGCTCCGGCCAAGGCGAAGGCGGCCAAGGCTTCGGCCAAGTCCAGCACGGCCAAAAAGGCAGCCACTAAAAAGGCCGCTCCCAAGGCCAAGGCAGCTGCTGTTAAGGCTCCTGCCAAGAAAGCGTAACAAAAGCGTTACCACTGCAATTACCCGCCCCGCGGGGGCGTAGGATACAAGTCATAACCGTTCCGGGAGAAACATCCCCGGGGGAAAGGAACGTATGAATAAGATCTTCGACAACAAGCAGGAGTTTACCGAGCTCTATCGCGATGCCGTCATGAGCATCAGCGGCAAGAGCGTCGAGGCCGCCAGCGACCTGGACCGCTTTAACGCCCTGGCCAAGCTCGTGGCCGAGAAGGCACGCACCGTTGCCACCAAGAGTGACGCCCGTGTGACCGCCGAGGGCAAAAAGCGCGTGTACTACTTCTCGATCGAGTTTTTGATCGGCCGCCTGCTTGACAACTACCTGCTCAACTTTGGCGTGCGCGATATGGTCGCCGAGGCGCTCGACGACATGGGCTTTGACCTGTCCGTCATCGAGAACCAGGAGCCCGATCCGGCGCTGGGCAACGGTGGCCTGGGCCGTCTGGCCGCATGCTTCCTGGATTCCATGGCAGCCGAGGGCATTGCCGGCTACGGCAACGGCATGCGCTACCGCTACGGTCTGTTTAAGCAGGAGATCGTTAACGGCAGCCAGGTCGAGGCCACCGACGAGTGGCTCACCCACGGCTATCCCTGGGAGGTCCGTCGTCAGGACAAGGCCGTGACCATTAAGTTTGGTGGCCGCGTCGAGGGCTTTGAGGAGAACGGCCGCACGTTCTACCGCACGGTGGACACGCAGGACATCCTGGCCGTACCTTATGACATCCCCGTGGTGGGCTATGCCGGCGAGACCGTCAACAAGCTGCGCGTCTGGGCCGCCGAGCCGGTCGAGGAGCACTTTGACCTGGAGGCCTTCAACCGCGGCGACTATGCCCTGGCCGATGCCGAGCGTGCCGAGGCCGAGGCCATCAGCGCCATCCTCTATCCCAACGACGCCGGCGAGCACGGTCGTCTGCTGCGCCTGAAGCAGGAGTACCTGTTTGTCTCGGCCGGCATCTACAGTCTGCTCGACACCTTTGAGAAGGAGCACGGCGAGAACTGGGAGCTGCTGCCGCAGTTTGTGGCCATCCACACCAACGACACGCACCCCGCCATGTGCGGCCCCGAGCTCATGCGCATCCTCATCGACGAGAAGAAGCTCGAGTGGGACGACGCCTGGAACATCGTGACGCAGGTCGTGAGCTACACCAACCACACCATCCTGCCCGAGGCCCTGGAGAAGTGGCCCATCGGCACGTTCTCCAAGCTCCTCCCCCGCGTGTACCAGATCATCGACGAGATCAGCCGTCGTTGGCACGAGTCGTTCGACACCACGCAGGAGGGCTGGCAGGAGCGTCTGCGCCAGACCGCAATCCTGTGGGACGGCGAGATTCGCATGGCCAACCTGTCTGTGATCTGCAGCCACAGCGTCAACGGCGTGGCCAAGATTCACTCCGACATCATCAAGAACATCGTGCTCAAGGACTTCTATGCCCTGACGCCCGAGAAGTTCAACAACAAGACCAACGGCATCTCGCACCGTCGCTTCTTTGCCGAGGCCAATCCCACCTATGCCAAGCTCGTGACCGAGGCCATTGGCGACGGCTGGCTCAAGGACGCCTTTGAGCTGGAGAAGCTTAAAGGTTTCCAGAACGACACCGAGTTCCTGAAGGCCGTGGGTGCCTCCAAGCGCGCCAACAAGGAGCGCCTGGCCGCCTACGTCAAGGCCGAGACCGGTCTGGTCATTGACCCCAACACCGTCTTCGATGTCCAGGTAAAGCGCTTCCACGCCTACAAGCGCCAGCTCATGAACATCATGAAGGTGATGGACATCTACAACCGTCGCATCGCCGATCCCAACTTCCATGTGACGCCGACGACCTTCATCTTTAGCGGCAAGGCTGCCTCGAGCTACACCTTTGCCAAGGAGACCATCCGCCTCATTAACTCCGTGGCCGACGTCATCAACAACGACCCGCGCGTCAACGAAGTCATGAAGGTCTGCTTTATCCCCAACTTCCGCGTGAGCAACGCCCAGCTCATCTACCCCGCCGCCGAGATCTCGGAGCAGATCTCCACGGCCGGCAAGGAGGCTTCGGGTACGTCCAACATGAAGCTCATGATGAACGGCGCCATTACGCTGGGCACCCTCGACGGCGCCAACATCGAGATCGCCGACCTGGCCGGCCGCGAGAACGAGGCCATCTTTGGCCTGACCGCCCCCGAGGTCGAGCAGCTTTGGGCATCGAACAGCTACTTTGCGTGGGATACGCTCAACAACGATCGCGACCGTCTAGGCCGCGTGATGGACGAGCTCAAGGGCAACACGTTTGCCGGCCTTTCGGGCAACTTCGAGAGCATCTACAACGAGCTCATGAACAACAACGACCCCGACCTGGTCATGGCAGACTTCCGCAGCTACGTGGATGCATGGGAGAAGCTCACCGGTAGCTATGGCGACCAGGAGACCTGGAACCGCAAGGCCCTGCTCAACACCGCCTCGAGCGGCTGGTTCTCGAGCGACCGCACCATTCGCGAGTACCGCGACGAGATCTGGCACGCGTAAAGGCGCGCGAGCTCCCCTATGCCAGCACGGCATTACTCGACGGGCGTGACGTTGCGCCGCGCCCGTCGCTAATGGGTTTAGGAACATCGATGACAGAAGGAGAAATCGATGAGTAAGAAAGAATGCATCGCGATGCTCCTCGCAGGAGGACAGGGCAGCCGATTGGGGGCACTCACCCAAAAGATCGCTAAGCCGGCGGTTAGCTTTGGTGGCAAGTTCCGCATTATCGACTTTTCGCTCTCCAACTGCTCCAACTCGGGCATCGACACGGTGGGCGTTCTGACGCAGTATCGCCCCTACCTGCTGCATGCCTACGTGGGCTCCGGCGAGGCGTGGGATCTGGACAGCCGCGACGGCGGCGTGTCGATTCTGCCGCCGTACGAGACGCAGACCGGTGGCGCCTGGTATGCGGGCACGGCCGACGCCATTACGCAGAACCTCGACTACATCAAGGCCAACGACCCCAAGTACGTCCTGATTCTTTCGGGCGATCACCTGTATCGCATGGACTACCGCAAGATGCTCAAGACGCACATTGAGAACAACGCCGACCTCACGGTGAGCGTTATGCCCGTGCCATGGGAGGAGGCCAGCCGCTTTGGCATCCTGACCACCGACCCCGAGGACGGCCACATCACCAAGTTCACCGAGAAGCCCGATAAGCCCGATTCGAATCTCGCGTCCATGGGCATCTACATCTTCTCGGCAGACGTGCTGATCGAGGCGCTCGAAGAGGACGCTCTGGACCAGCGCTCGAGCCACGACTTTGGCAAGGACATCATCCCCAAGCTGCTCGGCGAGGGCAAGCGCCTGTACAGCTACGAGTTCCACGGCTTTTGGAAGGACGTCGGCACCATCGCCAGCTTCCACGAGACCTCGATGGACCTGCTGGGCAACAACCCCGAGTTCGATTTGTTCGACAAGCACTTCCCCATCATGTCCAACATCACCACGCGTCCGCCGCACTACATTGGCCCGGACGGCCGCCTGGACGACTGCCTGGTCTCCAACGGCTGCAAGATCTACGGCACAGCTCGCCACTCGATCCTTTCGACCGATGTCATCATCGAGGAGCGCGCCGTGGTCGAGGACTCCGTGCTGCTGCCGGGCGCGCACGTCAAGAGCGGTGCGCACATCTGCCGCGCTATTTTGGGCGAGAACTCCACGGTCGAAGAGGGCGTGAAGCTCGGCTCTGTCGATACCACCAAGGATACGGCCGTCGTTGGAAATGACGTCGTTATCGGGAAGGGGGAATGATCCGATGATCAATCGCAAGGCCATCGGTTATATCACCGCTAACTACTCTTCGACTTACGGCAGCGTGCTGCTCAAGGACCGTCCCATCGCGTCCGTTCCCTTTTTGGGCCGCTACCGCCTGATCGACTTCCCGCTGTCCAACATGATGAATGCCGGCATCAAGACCGTCGGCGTCGTTATGCCGGGAAACTACCGCTCGCTGATCGACCACGTGGGCTCGGGTAAGGACTGGGGCCTGGACCGCAAGAAGGGCGGCCTGTTCATGGTGCCCGGCAACGCGTATGGCACCACCAAGGGCGGCATGCGCTTCCTGCTGCGCGACATCATCTCCAACAAGACGCTGTTCCAGCGCTCGGACAAGCCCTATGTCGTGATGATGGGCACCAACATCATCTTTAACATGGACCTCAACACCATCATCGACGCACACGAGAACTCCGGCGCCCAGATGACCGTGGTGTACTGCAAGGCCACGCGCAACGTCGATGACGAGACCAAACTCGAGATTAACGAGAACGGCCGCCTGACGGGCGTGAGCGCCGGCGTCGTGTACGGCGACAACGCCTCTATGGACTGCTGCATCGTCAACCGCGAGACGCTGCTCGAGATTATCGACCACTACCAGGCCGCCGACTATCTGGACCTGCTCGAGGCACTCCAGGGCGACTTTGGCAACATCGACGTGTGCAGCTACGAGTACAAGGGCGAGGTCGTGGGCGTGTTTAGCGAGAAGTCGCTGTACCGCCGCAGTATGGACCTGCTCGACCAGACCGTGGCCGATCAGCTCTTTGACCCCGAGCGCCCGATCCTGACCAAGGCTCACGACGTGCCGCCTTCGCGCTATGCGACCGGCAGCCACGCGTGCAACTCGATCATCTCGGCCGGCTGCATCATCAAAGGCACCGTGCGCAACTCGATCCTGTCGCGCGGCGTCGTGGTCGAGGAAGGCGCTTCGGTGACCAACTCGATCATCAACCAGAGCTGCATCATCAAGAGCGGCGCACGCGTTGAGAATGCCATCCTGGATAAGAACAACGTGGTCCCCACCAATACCGAGCTTCGCGGCACGCCCGAGAACATTCTGGTGCTGGGCAAGGCTCCGTTAACTTCCGACACCACCATCGTGCGTTAACGTTGGCACCGCAACATCGCTCGTAACATGTAGAATAGCCGCCCGGTTAGCGCCAGGCGGCTATTCTCGAATTACAACATGGGAGACAATATGGCAGAAACCAGCAAAAAGATGCAGATCGTGTTTGCCTCGGCCGAGTGCGCACCGTTTGTTAAGACCGGTGGCCTCGGCGACGTGGCGGGCTCGCTGCCTGCGGCGCTCGTGCGCGCCGGCGCCGAGGTTATCGTGATGGTGCCCAAGTACGCCACCATCAAGGACGAGTACAAGGCGCAGATGGAGCACTTCTCCGACTTTTACGTGAGCCTGGGCTGGCGCAATGAGTACTGTGGACTCGAGAAGCTCGAGCACGACGGCGTCACCTATATGTTCATCGACAACGAGCGCTACTTTGCGCGCGACTATCCGTACGGCTTCTTTGACGACGGCGAGCGTTTTGCGTTCTTCTCCAAGGCCATCACCGAGAGCCTGCAGCACCTGCCGGCCGGCTTTGAGTGCGACATCCTGCATTGCAACGACTGGCAGACGGCACTGGCACCAGTGTTCTTACGCGAGTTCTACCAGGGCCTGCCGCTGTACGACCGCGTCAAGACTGTGTTCTCGATCCACAACGTGGCGTTCCAGGGCCAGTTTAGCGACACCGTGATGGAGGACATCCTGGGTGTGGCGCATATTCCCGCGGCCGCCTCGCAGCTGCGTTGCGACGCCTGCAGCATCAACTACATGCTGGGCGCGCTGCACTATGCCGATGCCATTACCACGGTGAGCCCCACCTATGCCAACGAGATCCAGACGCCCGAGTTTGGCGAGGGCCTGGACGGTGTGCTGCGCGAGCGCTCCTACGCGCTGCAGGGCATCCTCAACGGCATTGACGTTGCGGGCTTTGACCCGGCGACCGACAAGCGCATTGCCGCCAACTACACGGTTGACGACCGTTCCGGCAAGGCCGTGTGCAAGGCTAAACTGCAGGAGGAGCTGGGTCTCGAGGTTCGCGACGACCGTCCCCTCATGGTGATGGTCACGCGCCTGACGCGCCAGAAGGGCATGGACCTGGTCATGTACGCGCTCGACCGCATCCTGTCCGGCGGCGTTCAGGTGGCCGTGCTGGGCACCGGCGACCGCGACTACGAGGACGGCCTGCCCTACTTCCAGGACAAGTACCCCGGCACCATGGCCGCACGCATCGAATTTGACCCGGCGCTGTCGCAGCGCATGTACGCCGCCGCCGATATGTTCCTGATGCCTTCGAAGTTTGAGCCTTGCGGTCTGTCGCAGATCATCGCCATGCGCTACGGCACCCTGCCCATCGTGCGCGAGACCGGTGGCCTGAAGGACACCGTGCAGCCGTACAACGAGTTTACCGGCGAGGGCACGGGCTTCTCGTTTAGCAACTTTAACGGCGACGAGATGGGTGACGCGGTGTTCCGCGCGGCGCGCCTGTTCTGGGATAACCGTGACGCTTGGAACCAGCTGGTCACGCAGGCCATGAGCCAGGACTTTAGCTGGACGCGCTCGGCCGACAAGTATCTGGACCTGTATTTCTTTATGCATCCGGAGATTGAGAGGCCGGCGGGTGTGGAGGCTGCGGCGGTTGTCGAGGAGCCGGTTGAAGCTGAGGCCGTTAAGGCCGATCCTGAAGTGAAGGTCGAGGCTACTCCCGAGCCCGAGCCTGAGGTTAAGCCCGCCGCGAAGCCTGCCGCCAAGAAGACGACGGCCCGCAAGACGACGGCTAAGAAGGCCACGACCACGAAGGCCGCTGCTAGCAAGACTAGCGCCGCTAAGGCAACTACTGCCAAGGCATCGACTACGCGCAAGCGTACGACCGCCGCTGCCAAAAAGGCCGCCGAGGCCGAGGTCGCTCCCGAGGTAAAGGCCGAGCCCGCGGCAAAGGCTCCGGCCAAGACCGCTGCCAAGAAGACGACCGCGACCAAGACCACGACCGCTAAGAAGGCCACGGCTGCGAAGTCGACGACGACCAAGGCTGCTACGACGAAAGCCGCCGCGAAGACGACCCCGAAGGCCGCTGCAAAGCCCGCCGTCAAGGTCGAGGAGGCGCCCTCCGAGCCCAAGGCCAAGGTAGCTGTCGAGGCAAAGCCGGCCGCCAAAACCACCACGCGCAAGCGCGCTACGACGACGGTCAAAAAGGCCACGACCAAGGCTGCTGCTCCCAAGGCAGAGGCTAAGGACGAGGACAAGCCCGCAGTAAAGGCCGAGCCGGCGCCGAAGGCCGCTGAGGCCAAGACCGCTCCCAAGACTAAGGCAAAGACCGAGCCCGCCAAGAAGGCCCCGGTCTCCCCCGCCGCTCCAGCCGAGGAAAAGGCTCCGACCAAGAAGACCTCCGTCCGCAAGGCAACGGCCACCCGCAAGCGTCACTAGTCTGGACGATTAAAACTTAATCCAACGCAAAAGAGGGCGCCCCAACCAGGCGCCCTCTTCTTGATTGAACTTCTCTATTAAAAAGAGGGCCGGTTTACTACGACAAAATGGCTCCGACCAACCACGGCGTGTAATCTATGAAATTTGCAACGCTTCTACCTGCGGTTTTAGTATCACTAAAATGACTGTGGTTGAGCTCATTCAACTTGTCGTAGTAAACCGGGGTACTTTTGGTTGGCTACAAATAGTATCCGTCTAGGCGTTTTCGAATATCGCGATAATTTGGATGGTAAAACGATTTTCTAGGACAACCGTTCGCCGATGGTAAACGGATGTTGTTTATACAGCCTGTGTACAACAGATATACTTACATCCTGTGCGTAAAGCCCATGGCCCGTAGGCCATGATTCTATTGAACTGGACCGTATTATGAGATTAATTCACAACAGCCGTCTGCCGCAGTTTCGTACTCCGTTTGGCGCTGTGACCACTGGAACTTCCGTCTCGCTATCGGTGATTTTGGAGGATGCCGACCCCAACCAGGCAACGCTTACCCTGCGTACCTGGGTCGATGAAATCGGTGAGTCTCTGTACCCCATGACGCACGAGGGCGACGGCATATTTACCGTAGAGCTTGAGTGCACCGAGCCCTGCCTTATGTGGTACAGCTTTATATGCAACATCGAGGGCCAGCCCGAGGTCCGTTTGGGTGCACCGCAGGGTCGCACCGGTGGCGAGGGCGTAACCTACGACTACGCCGAGGTTCCGTCTTTCCAGATTACCGTCTATAAGCACCGCGAAAACCGTCCCACCTGGTACGAGCGCGGTATGGTCTACCAGATCTTCCCCGACCGCTATGCCCGCGACGAAAACTGGCGCGAGCGCACGCTGGCCGAGGTCGAAAAGCCGCGCAACGGAATCCAGCGCCGCATGGTCGAGGACTGGAACGAACCGCCCGAGTACGAGCGTGCCGAAGACGGCTCCATCAAGACCTGGGATTTTTACGGCGGCTCGCTCAAGGGTATCCAGAATGACCTGCCCCGCATTGCCGAGCTGGGCTTTACGGCCATCTACCTCAACCCGATTTTTGAGGCCGCGAGCAACCACCGCTACGACACGGCCGACTATACCAAGATCGACCCGATTCTGGGCACCGAGCAGGACTTTACCGAGCTGTGTCAGGCGGCCGAAAAGCTCGGCATTTCCATCATCCTGGACGGTGTATTCAACCACACGGGCGACGATTCGATCTACTTCAACCGCTACGGCAACTACCCCGGCGTGGGCGCGTGGCAGAGCGAGGATTCGCCGTGGCGCGATGCGTTTTATTTCCACGAGGACGGCTCGTACGATTGCTGGTGGGGC
>JAXJCX010000095.1:0-12394 GCA_036302225.1 Collinsella sp. | reverse complement strand
GCCGTCCCCCAGGCGGTGAAGGTGAGGGGGATCCAGCCCGAGGGGATGTAGGAATGCGATAGGAAAGTCATAGATGCGGGCGTGTTGGCTAAAATGGGTCGGCCGGGATTGGTCAATCTCGGCCGACTATATTTGGCTAAAATAATCCGACGCTAACACCAGGAAAGTAGGCGAATTTCGATTTCAGAACGTAAACGTCGTCTTCAGAGGGAAATTTAGCCTCCAATCGAAGATAGGATCCTACTGACTTTCGAATTCTATTCTCCAAATGAAGCAGATATCGTCGCGTATGAGAATCTTCATCTGAGTAGTAGCGCTCGCATTCAGCCCTTTCGCAATGTTCAATTGCCTGAATTAAAGAATCCCTTTGTTCATGCCTATCATCCGATATGCAAAGCAATTGGGAGACGCATGACTCTTCCTCCTCGTAATAAGCCAAAAGAAGTCCCAAGGTGTCTTCGCATCGAGGTAGATGCTCAATGCAGCATTCATCCATTCCGCCCAGCTCAGACAATAACGGCTGAATGCCAAATAAAAAACGATCTTCAAGCTCCCGACAGCGATCGCAGTATTCAATTGTGCCGACAAACAAAGATGATATTCCTGCGCCTAAAACCGCCAACAAAACCTCGTTCATCTGTTCATCCGTTAAAATGACCGCGTTTAGAGGACAAATATAGAAAATAAACGAGATAGCCGCAACGATGGATGACGCTATTACGATCGTTCTCGATAATCTCATGCTGTTTCACCCTTAGACAAGCGGACCGCATTTGAAATTCCAATAATCGCATCGACACGTATAAGAAAAGCTAAGCGTAGGCTCCACGAATCAAACTCCAGAAATTTAGCAAAAACCCAACGCCCTCACAGCCCTTGAGCACCCTATGCTGGATTTTCACGTCACCTCGCACTAAAGCGAGAAGTACTCACTGTCGGAGGATAAGTTCGGCCCGAGCCACGGATCGCCCGTCAGGAAGAACTCCGGCCAGCGTTGCATGAACAGCGCCTGCTCGCGCTTCCAGCGGCGCAGCTTTTCCTCGTTAGCTTCTTCCCTGCCGCGCGAGGTGAACTCGTAGTGATACAGCTCGGCATAGGGCGTAAAGATGGTGCGGTAGCCGACCTCCCACACGCGAAGGCAAAAGTCAGCGTCGTTAAAACCGACGGCGAATTCCTCGTTATAACCGCCAACCTGCTCAAATACGTCGCGTCGGACCATCTGGCAGGCACCCGTTACGGCGCTAAAGTTGCCCGGGCGCACAGCGCGGGCAAGATAGCCCTCGCGCTTTGCCGAGAAGTCCTGGTTGGCATGGGCAAGTGCGCCACGCACGCCAACCAAAATGCCGGCATGCTGCACCAGATGATCGGCAAAGTAGAGTTTGGCGCCCACCACGCCCGCATCGGGACGCTGCAGATAGCCCATCATCTCTTCGATAAAGTCGGGGCTTATGACCTCGGTATCGTTGTTGAGCAGCAGCAGATAATCGCCCTTGGCGTGCTCAACGCCAAAGTTGATGATCTGGGAGTAATTGAACTCACCCGGCCAGTACACAACGCGCGCGATGCCCTTGCCTCCTGATGCTGAAGCCACGCGTTCCGGCAGGGTTTCGTAATACGCAAACGTATCCGGGGCTTCGCTGTTGTTCTCCACCAAGACGATCTCATAGTTGGCATACGTGGCCTTCTGGGCAATCGACATCACACAGGCATCGAGCGTCTCAACGTGGTCCTTGGTGGGAATCACAATGCTCACCAGCGGCGCAGGCTCCGGCAGCGCATAGCGCATGCGATAGACAAACGGCGTCTCGGTCTCCTCGACCGTTCCGCAAATGCCCAGCTCGTTAAAGTGACGCTGCAGCGCAAGGCGCCCGGCTTCAATAGCATACGGCTTGCTATCGGCAGAGCCATCGGCGGTCGACCCCGGATGAACGCGCCAGTGATACAGCACGTGCGCAACATGCTCAAACCGCGCGCCCGCCGCAAGGCAGCGAAGCGTCAGGTCGTAGTCCTGGGCGCCCGCAACGTCTTCTGGGGACATGCCAATGCGATCAATAAGCGCCTTCTCCACCATCAGGAAATGCGTCACGCAGTTATGGCTATAGAGCAGGTCAACGTTGAGTTTGGTCTTAAAGACCGGCTGGCCCCACTCCCCCGTTTTCTGGAACATGTCCTCGTCGCAGAACAGGACCTGGGGACGCTCGCCCTCGGCAGCCTTGTTCAGCGCGGAAACATACTGGAATAACGCGTCCGGTTCCAGAATGTCGTCATGGTCCAAGAACGCGATGTAGTCTCCAGTCGCCTGCTGAATACCAGCGTTGGTGTTGAGCACAATGCCGCCGTTGCCAGGCAGCTCAATACGACAAACCCGCTCGTCATTGGCGGCAGCCGCAAGATTGGCCACCGCATCCCATTCGGGCGAGGCGTCCATAAGCAGCAATTCCCAGTTGTCATAGCTCTGGGCTAGCACCGAGTCCAGCAGCTCGCGCAGGTAGACCCGATCTGTCTTGTAGCACGGCACCACAATGCTCACGAGCGGTCTATAGGCAAAGGCCGCCGAAGCGACACGCTGGCACGCCAAATCGGCCGGCTTTGCGCGATGCTGCTCAAACCAACGTCGATAAGCTGCGTCGTCTGCACGCGCGTCCTTCATGCGGTTCCAACTGTCGTCGACCATGCCGTTGTACAGGCGACCATCCATGGCGCAAAAACCGCTCTGAATCTGCTCTGTGGGATCACTCGCAATCGCGACAAAATCCCGTATATCCTGAGGCATCTCTACGCTCAGATACGTTTTATTGACGCGGCAACCGTTGCGCTGCGGCACATCGCCCTGCGATTCAAACACATGCACGGTGGCATCGATGACATTCATATGCGCATCGAAGATCTGGAGCTCAGGTGCGCACTGGAGGTCTCCAGCCCAGGTAACCTCATAGCGCCACACCGCGCCGGCGTCTGCCGGTAAATAACGAACGGCATCGATCTCATAGCGACCGCAGCACTCGCTGCGCTGTGCATCGCGAACGAGTGCACACATCGCAGGCTTTGCTTTGTAGTTAATCTTGGATTCCAGCTTGGCCACGCGGCTATCGAGGCGAATGGAGCCAAGCTTTTGGCCACCGGACACAAATGCAGCGTCGATCGCAGAGCCATCCAAAAACGGAAGCACCAAGACGGCAAGCTCGCGCTCGTAATCGGCAACGGAAGGGCAAAGCGCCAGCACACGGCCATGGTCAACCGGGAGTACCAGCGACGGCACACAAGAACCGCTCGTCGTCGCATGGGCAAACGCTTGAGAACCATCCCGCTCAATAAGCGCGGCGACATCCTGACCGGCAAAACGAAGCAGCACAAATAGACGGCCCTGACTGCGGCAAAGCGCCAAACGCTTGATACTCATCTACACCTCTCGCTTTCCCAGGGCGTTCGCTGCCATGCGTTTGCAGGCACCCAGGCGCCCAAACCTCAAGACGTCGTAATCGAACATGAGCTTTTTGCACTCGCGGGCATTGGGGGCCTTGCTGGTAAGCGCCGCACGCACCATAACAGCAACAGAAGGAGCGCATTGTGCGAGCGCAGCAACGCTGCCCACGGCAGAGCCGGCGAGCGCCGTGGCAACGGCAGCAAACACCTTACCGCAGTCCGTACTCAACAGCCTGAGCGCATCGTACAGCACCAGATCGCAGAGGAAGTACGCCAGGTCATTGGCATGCTGAGCATCGAGACCGTCGCGCTGCCAGTCAGCCAGCACCGCGGAGTAAATCTTCACGTGCTCCAGCAGGCGCGTCTCGTCGTCATAACGCATGGTGTCCATGAGCGAGCCTTTGCGCGCCACGCGGTAGTCATACAGCTTGTTCGAGATAAGCGCGGTCTTGTGCGAACGACCGTACACGGCAAAATCGAAGACCTGGTCCTCGCCATACTTAACGGTTTCGTCGAACACGATCCCGTTGCCCAGCAAAAACTCACGCCCGCAGGCGGTGCGCCATGCAAAGGGGCGAGATGCTTCCTTAAACAGCAGGTCGGAGCTATAGCCTTCAAACGACACATCGCGCGGGCTCAGCACATAGTTAAGCCACGGATACCCCGCCTCCAGCGGATACGGATTCGCACCAAAGGTCAAAACATCACAGCGCTCGCGCTCAAAGGCATCGACGATCACACGGCATGCATCGGGCGTAAAGCGGTCGTCGGAATCCAAGAACGCGACGATAGGTGCCGTGGACGCGGCGATGCCTGCATTACGTGCACTCGACAGGCCGCCGTTCTCCTTATCGACCAGCGTAAAGTGAGCGTCCTTTTCGCAATAGGCAGCCGCAATATCGCGCGAACCGTCCGGCGAGCCATCGTTGACCAGCACGCCCTCCCAATCGGGCATGTCCTGCGCAAGCAGGGAGTCCAGGCACCAGGCCAGGCACTCCTCCACTTTATAGATGGGAACGACAACGGAAATCTTGGGGGTAACCATAATCACTCGCTCCTACTGTGCGGCCGGAACGTCATCAGGGTGCGGGTTGTCGCCGTAGGTGCGCTGATACGTCAGCACGCGCCAGACCAGCGGCAGGCCGCCAATCTTAAAGTAATGCTTAAACGTATTGAGCTTGCCCGGCTTCTTAAAGTCAAAGCGCGAATCGATATAGGCGCGGGGCGACTTGACCATCAGGCGCAAGTCGGTCTCGCCACGCGGATCAAACAGCGACAGGTCAAAGCGACCGGCATCCCAATCGGCCTTGAGCTCGGGAGATGCCTTCTTCCAAAACTGCTCACGCAGTTCATCGACCAGACGTTCATCATTCCAACGGTACGTATCGACCTTCATGCGCATTAAAATGCCCTGGAGCTGAGCCTTGAGTTCGGGACGCTCGTCCAAAAAGCGCTGCATCTCGGCGTATTCGTCGCACACGCAAAACACCTTGTTGGGCGAATTAACGGAACTCTTCTCGTTGTCCTGGCGGTAGCACAAAATGGGATCCGCAATAAACGCGGCGCGCTCGGCGCACGCCCAAACCTTAAAGTTAAAACCCGCATCCTGATACGAGGCGCCCGGCGTAGGAAGGAAACGAATCTGATTGTCGTTGAGGAACTCGCGTCGATAGATAGCCGACCAAATGGAAGGTTTGCGGTAGAAGATACCCGGACGATCGACGGGGCGATACGCCGCACCCGTCATATGCTCGTCGATAATCCCAAACAGCTCACGGCGCTCGCTGGGCGTGGACCAATACAGGTAAAAATCGCCCTTTACCACATCGGCATGTTCGGCGTCTGCCTTGGCAACCAGCTTTTGGAGCGAGTCCTCAAACATAAAGTCGTCGGACTCAAGGATACCCACGTACTCGCCGCGCGCCATCTCCAGGCCACGGTTCATCGAGTCGCCGTAGCCGCTGTTGGCCTTGTCGATCATCTTTACACGGGGGTCGCGCTCCATGTACTCGCGGATGATATCCGGCGAGCTATCGGTGGAGCCGTCGTTGATGCAGATGATCTCGATGTCATTGAGCGTCTGCGCCACGGCGGAATCGAGGCACACGCGCAGATAGCGCTCGACATTGCAAATGGGGACAAGCAGCGAAACTTTAGGGGTATCAGAGTTCTGCAAGAGAACCTCCCGTTGAATAGCGTGTAACAGGGTTATTTTAGCAGCCGAGTTGCGGCGGGCGGCAGCGCTTGGAATTATAGAAAGCGCTCCAGGCAGGCTTTGAGACCGCGAGTCGAAAGATAGAACAGCGTGGCGTCTGCCATCGAAACGCCCGAGGTCGCCGCAACGAGCTTGTGGGCAACACGGCGAACGGCACCCTTAGCAGGCATATCCGCCCACTCCGTTCCCAAAAACGTCGTGAGGTCCATGTTGACGCGAGCCGCCACGCGATGGAAGTCATCGGAATCCAAGCGCGTCAGGTCGAACACAATTAGGTCTAAAAACCAAGTTATCAGCTCGCCGGGACACAGGTCCAAAAGACCGTAGGCCGCCCAGCCCTCCAAGACCTCCTCGAGCATCCTCATGTGGGCGTCAAGCTTTTTGGCACGAGCCTCGGCACTGTTGAACTCGTGCGTCGCCGATTCGCTCTCCATCACGTAGTGGTAGAACTTGTCAGGCATGACGACGGTCCTGCGGGCAAGCGCATAAGCCGCAAATTGGAAGACGACATCCTCGCCTAAAGCCAAACCGGGGGCGAAGCGAATGCCTTCGCGATTGAGCAGCTCGCGCGAAAAAGCCGCACGGCAGGCATAGGGCTGCGCATTCGAATGGAACAGCAGTTGGGGGTCACGGGCGCCGAAAGTACCAGCTTTGGGGCTCATGAGTTGCTGCACGCGTTTGGGGGCAGCATCGGCAGGTTCACAGACGCCGCCAAAAACGGCGGCCTCGGCACCCGCAGACTCCATGGCATGCAGCGCGCGCTCGACCGTCTGGGCATCGATGTAATCGTCGGCGTCCACAAAAAAGACGGTCTCGCCCTCGGCGGCATCGATACCGGCATTTCTAGCGCACGAGACGCCCGCGTTTTCCTGGTCAATCACCAGTACGCGATCGTCAGCCTGCGCGATCTGGCGCAACACGTTCAACGAATCATCAGTCGAACCGTCGTTGACGCAGACAACCCGAATCGATTGCTCGGACTGGGCCAACAGCGAATCGAGACATCGCTGAATGGAGCGCGCAGAGTTGTAAACGGGGACGACAATGGTAGCTTTAGGACGAGAGGCCTCTCCCATGCCGACCTACCCCCTCAGCGATTCGATGAGGAAGGCAGCAACCACGCCTGGGCCTCCAACCGAGGCGTAATACTTAGCACGCCCCAAGGCACCATCCGTCGCAAAACTCGGATGCTCGTCAACCCAGCCCTCAGGATCTTTGAGGATGGCAGCGAGATTTGCGCGCTTCCACGACTTGAGATCGTCAAGCGAAAACTCCCCCGCGTCCAAGGCCGCCTGAAATTCCTTGGCCATCTGCACCAGGAACTCCTTATAGAACTTAGGCGCCAGGCGCACGTAGTTCCACATGTACGAATCGTACTTAATGACCTGATTAAACTTGAGCATGCGCGCGACATCGCCGCTTGCGTGGCCGCGGGCATAATCCTCTCGAATCCAACGCTCAATCTCGGCATACTCGGTATTGACGCAAAAGACCTTAGCCGAAGAATTGACCGAGGAATTCTCGTTATCCTGGCGATACGACAACACGGCATCATGCAGGTAAACGGCCTTATCGGCGCACGCGATCACCTTAAAGGCGAATGACGTGTCCTGAAAGGATGCCCCCGGAGTCGGCAGAAACGTAATGCCGTTGCGCTCAAGAAAATCGCGACGGTACACGGCCGACCAAATCGACGGCTTTTGCTTAAAGAACTGCGTCGTATCGCTCGGGTGCACCGGCTTTCCGCAATCCCGAGGTCTAAACATCTCGTGCAGCGAACGGCGCTCCTCGGGCTTAGACCAGTAGAAATCAAAGTTCGCCTTCGCAAAGTCGGCATTATTGGTATCGGCGGCCGAGACAAGCTTTTCGAGTGCGTCGGACGCCATAAAGTCATCGGACTCCAAGATACCAACGTACTTGCCACGCGCCATCTCCAGACCGTGGTTCATCGAGTCGCCGTAGCCGCTGTTGGCCTTGTCGATCATCTTAACGCGCCCATCGCGCTCCATATACTCGCGGATAATCGCCGGCGAGTTGTCGGTCGACCCGTCGTTAATGCAGATGATCTCAATATCCTTGAGCGTCTGCGCCAGGGCGGAATCGAGACACTCGCGCAGGTAGCGCTGAACATTGTAAATGGGAATAAGCAGCGACAGAACAGGGCTGCCAGAGGCGTTAGTAGACAAATGTGCTCCTTAGGAAATACCTGTCGTTTCATGGTATCAAAGGGCCAGCGCGCCAGCGGGCGTTTATATAATCTATGGAGCCTCTTGCGGGCAAAGCAGCCCCACATCATGCGGCGGGCCCATGGCAGGTTCCTGCGTTTTATTCAAAGCTTGCCGCCAAGGTGCGCCGAGCCTTTACAATAGGACAGTCCCAAGGACGTATTCGATAGCTTCCGCGCAGCACTCGCCCGCCGCGCGTGAAAGGATATATTGCCCCATGCCTTCAACCCTCCCCGCTCCCATCGACAAGCTCGCCATCGTCGTCGTTACGTACAAGCGCCAGGAACTCCTGGCCAACTTGTTCGACTCCATGACCGAGCTCACGGCAACGCCCTGGCGCATCGTGATTGTCGATAACGAGAATTCGCGCGAGACCAAGGCCATGTGCGCCGCATTCAACGAGCGCCTGGCCAACCTGTGGGACATCGACACCGAGCAGCCTGACGCGCAGGGCGGCACCGACCGTGTCATCTACGCCCCGCAGCTCGAAAACGGCGGCGGTGCGGGCGGCTTCTCCGCCGGCACTAAATGCGCCTACGACCTGGGCGCTCAATGGTTCTGGGTGATGGACGACGACGTGCTCGTCATTCCCGAAGGCATCGAGCGTCTTGCCAAGTGGACCGACCGCTACGATGTCATCCAGGGTTCGCGCCTGGACTATGACGGTGGCGCCTTCTTTTGGCAATACCAGCTTATCCTTTCGCTTGGCATCCCCAACCCCATCGCTAAGTGGGACCTGGGCCCCGAGGGCTACCGCGCCATGAACCAGTTGTGCTTTGAAGGCGGCCTGTTCTCGCGCCGCGTAGTCGACAAGATCGGCCTGCCCGATGCGCGCTTTTTCATCTACGGCGACGATGCCTGCTATGGCTACGTTGCCAGCCAGCACTTCCCCGCCGCCGTGGTCGCCGACGTGGTGCTCAAGCGCGCCCGCGCCGTCTCTAACTGGGATATCGCCGGCAAACGCCAGCTCAACTCCACGAGCGACACCAACCGCTACTACATCATGCGCAATCGCGGCTTTTTGGCCCGCTACATGCAGATTTACGGTGACTACCACCCCATGCTATTCCGCCTGGGCAATGCCGCGACCTTCTGCAAGGAATTCATTCGCCTGGCTGCGGTCGACAAATGCTTTAAGACCGGTATTCCGGCGCTGCGCCGTGGCATGAAGGACGCCCGCAAGATCATCAAGGACCCCGACTGGAAGCCCATGCCGCCCATGAAGGACACCGAGTAACGGAAGCCGGAAACACCTCGGCGCTCAAAGCCGCTGGCACACCGTAGCCACATGCTGCCCATCAAAACCGAACCCCCAGCGCATGCGACCCACGCCGGGGCGCGGTACACGGATTTCGTCGATGCCATCGCGCTCTATGTCGAGTAGCGACTGCACGGCCAGCAATTCCAACCCCAGCGCATCCACATCGGGGTCAAACATCATATTGATCGTTATAAGCGGGCGCTCGTCCAGCATGCCGATCGTGTCAGCTACGTCGAACACAGCGACCGTAGGAAAAACCTGGATGTCCCAGCGACCCGCGCCACACTTTCGCCTCGAAGCAGGATTGGCATAGCCCGGCAAGCCAAAGCAGAGCCCCTGCAAGAGCAGATGATATGGCAGCGGCTTATCTGGGTCGGTCTCACCGATTCCCGCATCCCCCAGGATGCAATCGAGCGCTTGTCTCACCGCATCCTCGTCCCCACGGCACAACCCGTCGCGAAACGCATCGACGTCTCGAACGTCTTCGGCAGCGCACTCAAACCACTCAATAATCACCAGACGCAAGGCTTGGCGAAGCTCATTATTGGGCAGTCGCAGAGCACGGAGGCGATTGTCATGCTCTGGCTCCTCGGTCATATCCGTCGTCAGGAATCCGGACAGATACAGCTCCGTCCACAGGTCATCATCAGACGAGGTCTCTGGCCCCGTAGCGCCCAAACAAAGCGGGACCTCAACGCATCCATGGGCCTCGAGCAAATCGAACAGAGCCGAAAGGCGGTCAAGATTCCAGTCACAAATTACCCTACTCAGGCAATCGGCATACCCATACAGGTCGGCTCGCACAGGCGCCGTGCAGCCTCGGTCCAGAAAGCCGATCACACGCGCCGGACTCGAGCAATAGGTCCTGCCAAACCGATATCCCTCGAGCCATTCACGCGCATCATCCAGGCATTCCTCGCGTCCAGCATGACTTAACAGGGCCTCGACCTCGGCATCCGAAAAGCCAAACCATCGGTCACACCACATCGAGAGCGGCGTCGAAAGACAATACGAGCAATTTCGCGAAGAAAGTGCCGCCTCGGCAGGACCGGGGCGCTCCCCCATCAGACAAACCAAGCGTAGCGAATTACCAGCAGCGGCAATGGCGTCGAACAGCACGCGATCGAGCAGCTCCGCCGGACCGGCGCCGGATGCGTCCCTCGCGCTCGCACGGCGCGACCACGCCGCGTCGTACCCATCAACGAGCAATACAACCTGCTCATCGCAGGCCATCTCCAGCAGCTCAATGAGCACACCGAGCACCGAGTCAACCTCGTCCGAGCTCGCTACGCCACGCGCAACGCGTTCGATGTGACGCACCTTATCTCGTGCTAAATCCGGAGCCTCCAAGAGCGTCAACAGACGAGCGCATTCGCCCGAAAGAGTATCGAGCACGACGTCGGCAACAGCGGCGCCACGCCTCCCAGCACCAGAAAAGTCCAGCGATATCACCGGATAGCAAGCGTACTCGTCCCGATAGCGCCCGCCGTCCGCATCCCAAATCTGAGCATCGGCAAACGAGATCCGACCGGCGCGACTGACCACGGAACGCTCCAGAAAAGCCTTGAGCATCGACAAGTTCATGCTCTTGCCAAAACCCTCGGGTCGGCAGCACACCATAACGGACGCATCGCAATTCAGAACATCGGCAATAAACATGGTCTTGTCGACCAGCGTGCAGCGACCAAGAGCCTCCATATAGTCATGCATGTCAATCGGCAAAACCGCATCGTCGGCACCACCGATCAAGCGCACGCCAAAGCAGGCAGCACAACAATTATTTGCCTGTTCAGACACCAAAACGTTCCCCCTAAATCGCAGCACGATGCCAATTGTAATGGCCGCCTCACACGTACTAATGTCGCCGCGCAAACATATCGGGCAACGGTAGCAACATGGGGTGTGAGGGGGGCATAACTAATCGTTGTACAACAAAACAGGGCCTGATGCATTCGCACCGGACCCCGTCCCGACTCTTAAGTTATTCGGCAAGCGAGAAGCTACTCCTCGAAACCGTCCTCACCAGCGGCCTTATTCTGCTGATCGAGCTTATGTTTACCGCTCACGATAGACGTAGCACCCAGCGTGGCCAAGCTCGCGCTCGCAAGGCTCGCCATCACGATGAGGTCGCCCGTCCTGGGCATATTGCCACCCGAGGTCTTGGTCGTCGCGGTGGTCGTAGTACCGCCCTTGTCACCGGCCTTCTGGGCATCAGCGTCGGATTGCTTCGCACCCGCACCGGCAGAAGCATCAGCAGCACCGTTGGCATTAGAGCCGGAGCCCTGCTCAGACGATTCCTCGCCAGAAGAAGAGCCGCCGTTAATGCCCGCCATCAAAGATGAGCCCAACATAGAGCCAAGCTGCTCGCCGGTAGAAGGCTTATTTTCCGTCGAGGAATCACCAGCTTTGGAGCCCTCGCTCGAGCCGCCCTCGGAAGCACCGGAGTCAGAACCGTTAGAGGAGCCGGCATCGGCAGAAGAGTCGCCGGTACCGTTAGAAGTGCCCGCATCGGAAGAGCCAGAATCCGCACCGCCTGCAGCGCCGTCAGAGCCAGGAGTCGACGAATCGCCAGCCGAAGTGTCGCCAGACGCAGCTCCACCATTGCCGGCATCATCGCTGCCGCCATCTGTCGAGGACGTATCAGTATCGCTATCGTCGCCCGCATCGTCATCGGTACCAGGCGTCGGTGCGGCGGGAGCAGCAGGCGCCATGCTCGGACCGGGCGCGGGCTCAGGCTCAGGCTCCACAGGCGTTGCCGCGGCGGCCTCGTCCTCGGCAATGTAGACCAGGCAATCCTTGAGCTCATTGCGGTAGCGGTTCTTCCAGCCCTCGTGGTACTGGGGCTGGCTTGCATACTTGGTCGCCACGTTATTGACCACGCTGTTGGAAAGCGCCGTCACAAACTCGCGGTCGGTCATACTGTTAGAAAGGTTTGCCCAGCGGAAAAAGTCCTGGCAGCCACCGGTGCCGCACATATTGGTGATACTCCACACCATGCCCTTGACGCAGTCGGCACGGCCGGAGAGGTCAATGCCAAGAGCGCTCTTGAGCCACGACTCGGTCACGGCATAGTACGAGTTGTACGCATAGGCATCCTGCAGCGCCGAGAACTCAGTAGGATCGGTGTTGTAAGCGCCCTGGAAGGCCTCCTGCGCAATACGGCCCAGCTCGGTAAGTTGGCCGTTCTCGTACATGGCATTCCTCGCGTTGGAAATCTCGCCGCCGCGATCAATCGCATCCTTGAGCATGCTGTATTTTTCGGGGTTGTAG
>JAXJCX010000094.1:0-3094 GCA_036302225.1 Collinsella sp. | reverse complement strand
GCGTTTGCGCTTCCCGGCACGCGCGGCAACATAATGCTC
Source organism: Collinsella sp. (assembly GCA_036302225.1). GTDB lineage: Bacteria > Actinomycetota > Coriobacteriia > Coriobacteriales > Coriobacteriaceae > Collinsella. Next base: position 3,055 of record JAXJCX010000094.1, on the reverse strand, counting down.
GCCAGCGAGGACGCTCCGGCAACAAGTAACGAACGGCGATCAAGCATCTTTGGCTCCCATCCCGCAGGTATCGGTGGAAATAATCCAATTTTGCGAGAAGGCGCCCCGTGGCGGTAGTGCCGTTCAAGGGTCAAAATGTCCAAATTGATCGAGCGAAGCGCCGGGTTCCGGAACGCGTTCGATGCGCTTGGCAGTCCGGTCGCTAACGTAACATATGCGTGACCAGCTCGGCGCGTGTGCCGATGCCAAGCTTTGCGTATACGCCGGATAGGCGGTTTTTGACGGTGCCCGGCGATACTCCCATATGGCGTGCGATTTCGGCGTTGGTCCACCCGCGACAGGCGAGCATGGCCATGGTGAATTCCGTGGTCGTTAGATCGTCGGCCACGTCCTCGCCCGAATCGGGGTTGTGGATGCGCCGCCAGCCGTAGCTGAATCGATACGTAATCTCGATGATGCGTGCGAAGTCGTCAGGGTATTGCGTTTTTAGACACGCCTCGATAAGCCCCTGCAAAAGGCCGTGGTGCTCGCCGATAAGTTCGACAAGGCCGTCGGGGCGCGCAACGTTCCAAGCAGCTCCGAAGTGCGTTTTTGCGGCGTCGATGTCCTTGAGGCTCATGCATGCCATGGAAGCTGCCAGGTGCAGGAACAGCTCCGAGATGGGATAGCTTCCCTGTTTCATAATCAGGGCGTTTTCCGCCATGCCCAGGCTGCGGCCGTAATCGCCGCGCAGGTACAAGGCGTGCGCCATCACGTAGCTGGCGAATAGGCGCAGGCCTTCGGGCAGATGCGCCGCAAGTGGATAAAACTCTTCAGCAGAATACGGGGAAGGCAAGTGCAGCAGGACACTCGCGGCCGAGGCGAACAGGATATGCGTGGCGTGGACGGCGGGCGATTCCTCGTCAGTTGGCGTATCGAGGATGCCAGCAAGGCACCGGCGGGCGTCGGCGATACGGTTGAGCGACAGACTGGCATATCCGCAGATAAGGCATGCGGAATAGCGCAGTGCGGGATCGGTGGCGTCAAGATAGGGGCGCGCCGTCTTGGCAGCGAGCGTGGCCTGTCCGCGAAAGTACAGCGCTTCTGCCGTGGCAATGGCGCGCGAATCGGGGTCGGAAATGCCTGCAACCGCAGCGTCAATCTGCCCCGGCACAAAGGCGGTGCACATCAACGGCATGGGAACGCATGGGTAGCCATCGCAGTCCATCTTCCATCTCCCAACAGCTGGCAACAATGCAGCAATTGTACTCCTGTTGCTCGGGACCCCTTTCGTTCTACTGTTCGGTTAACGCTGCGGATCGTTTTGGAAGGCTTGCGAGCATGGTGGTCCCGTTCTCGGAACTTGTTTCGACCTCTACCGAGCCACCGTGAAGCGCTGCAATCTCCCAAACAAGCGCCAATCCAAGCCCCGCGCCGCCGTATGCTCTGCTGCGGGACTTGTCGACGCGAAAGAACGGTTGGAAGATACTCTCACGGTACTGCTTTGGTATTCCCGGGCCCTGGTCCTCGACTCGCAGGAACACGTTGCTGTCGTTGTCGCTGATGGAGACGTTGACAGTCGAGCCGGAGCGGCTGTAACGGATGGCATTTTCGACCAGATTGAACACCAGCCGATAGAGGAGCGTATCACTTCCGGTTATCAGAGCATCTCCGGTGCAATCGAGGGTTACGTCCTTATTCTCGGCAAGTGGCGCAAGATCGGTGAGGACCTCTTCGGACAAGGGGCCAAGTTCGACATCGTCCTCGCAAGGAACGCTGCGGAGCTCACTCATCTCGAGCAATACCTTGGTCATTCGAGACATGCGCTCGGTTTGTTCTTGTAGCAGGCCGAGCAGCTCGACTGTTTCGGGTTGCAAACCGGAGCGCTCGGAGATGAATAGCTCAATCTGTGCTTGCATAAGGGCGAGCGGGGTGCGCAGCTCGTGTGCGGCGTTGCCGGTAAACTGACGCTGTGCAGAGAACCCTTCGCCAAGACGGGCGATCATGTCGTTGAAAGAGGCGCTACATCGTTGTAGCTCGGTGGGCACATCTTCACTGAGTCTGATTTCGCTTAGGTTGTCAGGCTGCACGCGCTCAACCTGGGCGGCAAAAGCTCGTAGCGGTTTGAGTGCACGGCCACTCACAAAGTATGCCAGCACGCCGCCAAGGAGTGTGACTCCAGCCGTGATGCACCAGGTTGTCGTGCCAAAAGACTCTTGTGCGTCGTTTACGACGATCGTGACCTTGTCATCGGGGGTCGCTTTCGTTGGGTCGAACGCCTGGGGCGAATCTTCGCCGGTTGCGTTAAAGGCCGAGATGTTACTGCCGATGGCATCCATGTAGCGCATGCCCGTATAGCCGACCAGGCAGTTCGTCAGCACGCATGCCGCACACGTGAGCAGTGCCGTCATAATCGTTATGCGCCATTGAAGGGAAAGCCTTTTCATTCGCTATCCTCCATAACGTAGCCCTCTCCAATCCGATTGCGAATCGGGTCGTATCCCAAAGCGCTGCGTAGCATTTTGCGGAGTGACGAGATGTGAACGCGGGTTGCGTTGCTAAAGCTGTTCACGCTGCTATCCCAAACGTGTTCGATAAGCTCCTCTTGACTTACCGGACGCCCCTGATTAAGCATCAGGTATTCCAAGATTCCCGTTTCCTTGCGCGTAAGAGATAAAGCCTCGCTGTCCACGGAAGCGATGCGCGCCTTGGTGTCAAAGCGGAGCTTTCCGCAGGTTAATACTATGTCGCTTTGTGCGAAGCGCCTGAGGGTAAGGCTGCGGATCCTTGCCGCAAGCTCGTCCAGATGGAACGGCTTGGTGAGGTAATCGTTGGCGCCGGCATCGAGTCCGGCGACTTTATCGGATACTCCGCCACGTGCGGACAGAATCAGCACCTTGGTCTCGCAGTCGGTTTTCCTAAGTTCCCTGAGCACGGTCATGCCATCGATACGGGGAAGGTTGAGGTCGAGTACCACGAGGTCAAAGACTTCGACGCCCAGCAGGTCGAGCGCCTCCTGCCCGTCGTGGCAGCAGTCGACGCTGTACGCCAAGTTTCGCAAGCTGCGTGCGATTGC
>JAXJCX010000093.1:0-27168 GCA_036302225.1 Collinsella sp. | reverse complement strand
CTCGGAAACGACAAGGCGTTAGTTCACTTCGACGGGTTTGGCGCCGGGATAGCGCTCCTCAAAGTCTAGGCGGTACTTATTGTCATTGGTGCCCGCCACGTTGTCGCGCGACAGCGGCGCCACGATCTCGTTCTTATGGTCCGCGGGCTTTGCGTACTTTAAGCTGATCTCCCAGGCATCGCAGATCGCATCGATGCGGTGATCCAGGTCGTCGTACAGAGCAATGATGTCCTTCCACGAGCTGTAGTTCTTAGAGCTTGTGGGGACGTCCAGGTCCTCGACAATGTCGTAATACTGCTCGATGGTGTCCTCCGTGCGCTCGGCGACGTCAGCGAGATTTTGACGGGTGGTACGATCCTCTTCCAGATAGCTGCCATTAAACGTCTCTGCGCAGGCACGGACCTGGCTATCGAGATCTTCCAGCAGGTCGTAGTATTCACTCAGGCGACGGTAGAGGTTCTGTTCGGAGAGGCTTGCTTCGCCGCCATCCTCGTCGTCATCGTCATCATCGTCGTACAGGCTGTTGGGATTGCCGAGAGGCTTTAGATCATCGTCGTCGACGTCATGGTGCAGCTTAGCTACCTCGGCAGTCGTCTGCGTAGCGGAGTTGTCGAACGGCTTGATCACAAAAAAGATGACCAAGGCGATGATGATTGCCACCAGCACAACGATAACGGCGATAAGCGCCTTGGTGCTGCTCTTTTTGGCGGCGGGGGCCTGCGGTGAACCAGACGCGTATGTAGACGCCGGTTGCTGTTGGGGCGGGGTGTCCGCGACGGGTATGCGCTGCGTCGTTTCGACCGCTGCAGGGCCGGCGGCGGGGTCGGGGCGATAGGCGAGGGGGTCGTCCGGCTTAGCTTGCGGCGTATCGAGGGAGCCGGTCTTCTCAAACGCGGGTTGGCCATTGCTTGCGGTTGTCTGCTCAACGGGTGCACCGCACGAGGTGCAGAACTTGGCATCATCTGCAAGAAGCTTGCCGCACGAGGCGCAATACCGAGACATTGCCACTCCTTTCGCCACATTTCAAATTAATACGACGATTATACCCAGCGTCCAAAAAAGCCGGTAGTTAGGGACGTTCCTTTTCGGACGGCACTTTAGGAACGTCCCTAACTGTCGCCTGGTCATTCAAGAGAGTCCCCAATGGCTAGGTGGGATTTGGGACGCGCCGAGCACTGGGGTATCATGGCTTGGTTGATATATCTGCATTTACGCGCCTTGTAGGAAGGGGCTGCGCCCATGGCTTTTGAGCCCGCTCAACATAGCTTTATCACGCTCGAGGGCGTCGATGGTGCCGGCAAGTCCACGCAGGCGCGCCTGCTTGCCCGCGCGCTCGAACTCGCTGGCTACCAGGTTGTGAGCCTGCGCGAGCCGGGCGGCACCGCCATCAGCGAAAAGATTCGCGCTCTGCTGCTCGACCCCGCCAACACGGCGATGGGAGACACCTGCGAGTTGCTGCTCTACGAGGCGGCGCGCGCCCAGTTGGTGCACGAGGTCATAGCTCCCGCCCTCGCGGTCGGCAAGGTGGTCCTGTGTGACCGTTTCTACGATTCCACAACCTGCTATCAGGCGTTTGCCGACGGCCTCGATCGCCAGATGGTGCGCGATGCCAACAGCCTGGCCGTCGCGGGGACGCACCCGGCGCTCACGCTCGTCTACCACATCACGCCCGAGCAGGCGGCGTTGCGCATGGCCGCCCGTGGCGCGGCGGATCGCATGGAGGCAAAAGGCATGGCATTCCAGGAGCGTGTCTACCAGGGCTTTTGCGCAATTGCCGCCGAGGAGCCAAATCGCGTAAAGCTTATCGACGCCACCGCGCCCATCGAGGAGGTCTTCGGGAAGACGGTCGAGCAGGTTCGCGCGTACGGTCTCGACATTCCGCAAGACGCCATCGTCGCCGCGCTTGCCAAGGAGGCCGAGTAACATGGCCCCCGCTCAGGCAAGCCTGCTGGCCAAGCTCGACACCCAACAGCGCGTGCGCGATTTTTTGACCAACGCCGTCGCCAGCGGCCGTGCATCGCACGCCTACCTGTTTTTGGGCGCTCCCGGCGCCGGCAAGCTCGATGCCGCATGGGCGCTCGCCCAGGCCTTCCTGTGCGAGCAGGACGGCTGCGGCGCATGCGACAGCTGCGTGCGCGTTGCGCGGCACACACACCCCGACGTGCACTATTACACGCCTGAGAGCGCCACGGGCTACCTCATTGCCCAGACCCGCGAGCTGCTCGACGACGTGCCGCTGGCGCCCATCCGCGCTAAGGCCAAGGTCTACATCATCGACCGTGCCGAGCAGCTGCGCGCTAACACCGCCAACGCACTGCTCAAGACACTCGAGGAGCCGCCCGAGGGCGTTATGTTTATCTTGCTGGGCACCTCGGCAGACGTGATGCTGCCCACCATCGTGAGCCGCTGCCAGTGCGTGCCGTTTCGGCTGGTGTCGCCCGCCGTGGCCGCGCGTGCCGTGAGTCGCGCGACGGGTCAGGACCTCGCGCGTTGCCGCATGGCGGTCGCCGTGGCGGGGAGCCCCACGCGCGGCATCGAGTTCCTTAAGAGTGCCGAGCGCCAGGATGCTCGCCGCCAGATGGTCCGCGCCATCGATTCTCTCATCGCTGCCGACGAGGCCGATGTGCTCAGTCGCGCCAAGTCGCTCATCGTCGCCGTCAAGGCGCCGCTCGCCGAGGTCAAGTCCACGCAGGAAAAGGTGCTCGAGCAAAACGCCGATTACCTGTCGCGTGGAGCATTGAAGCAGCTTGAGGACCGTAACAAGCGCGAACTCAACGCGCGCGAGCGTTCGGGTATCATGGAAGCACTGGCGAGCGCACGGACGCTCATGCGCGACGTGCTGCTGACGCTTCAGGACGAGGCGGCCGACGTCGTGAACGAAGACGTGCGCGACACGATCGGTCGGCTTGCCGCCGCGACGAATGTTGCGGGTGCCACCCGGGCGCTCGAGGCGGTCGCGACCGCCGAGCGCAACATCGCCAGAAACGTTACTCCCCAGCTGGCCATCGAGGTCATGCTGTTCGATATCAGGAAGGCACTGAAATGCCGTTAGTCGTACCCGTTAAGTTTACCTACGCCTCGCGCGACCTGTGGTTCGACCCGCAGGATCTGGATATCCTCGAGGCCGATTATGCCATTTGCTCCACCGAGCGCGGAACCGAGATCGGACTGGTCACGGCCGATCCCTTTGAGGTGCCGCAGGACGAGATCGGCCAGCCGCTCAAGCCCGTGCTGCGCGTGGCGAGCGACATCGACCTGCAGCTTGCCGACGACCTGGCCATCCAGGGCGACGAGGCGATGGTCGATTTCCGCCGTCTGGTCAAAGAGCTCGACCTCGAGATGAAACCGGTCGGCGTCGAGTACCTGTTTGGCGGCGAGAAGGCCGTGTTCTATTTTGCGGCCGAGGAGCGCGTCGATTTTCGTCAGCTCGTCAAGGACTTGTCCTCGACGCTGCACATTCGCGTCGACATGCGCCAGATTGGCGTGCGCGACGAGACCCGCCTGGTGGGCGGCTATGCCCAGTGCGGACAGGAGCTCTGCTGCACGCGCTTTGGCGGACAGTTTGAGCCCGTCTCGATTCGCATGGCAAAAGAGCAGGACCTGCCGCTCAACTCGTCCAAGATCAGTGGCGTGTGCGGCCGCCTGATGTGCTGTCTGCGCTATGAGTTCGAGGCGTACAAGGACTTTAAGAGCCGTGCGCCCAAAAAGAAGACGCTCATCGATACGCCGCTTGGCAAGGCGCGTATCCAGGAATATGACACGCCGCGTGAGCAGCTGGTGCTGCGCCTGGAGAACGGCAAAGTCTTTAAGGTCAACCTGGCCGATATGACGTGCTCGGAGGGCTGCAAAAAGAAGGCCGCCGAGCAGGGCTGCAACTGCCGCCCCGACTGCGTGACGCGCGACGTGCTCGAGCGCATCGAGTCGCCCGAGATGCGCCTGGCGCTCATGGAGCTCGATCGCGAGAACGGCGTCGACGTGGGCGATGGCCTGTCGAGTGCCGACCGTCTGGCCGGGACGTCGATGCCCAAGCGCCGTCGTCGCGATGCCGAATCCGATGCTCGCGCCGGCCAGGGCCAGAGCGAGGGCCGTGGCCGTGGAAAGGGCCGCGGCAAGACCGAGGCACCCGAGGCCGAGGAGGCAGCCGGTGGTCGTCGCCGCCGCAAGCGCGCGGCGTCCGTCGACAATGGCGAGGCCGCGGGCAAGAACGCTTCCCGCGAGCGCGAGGCTCAGCAGCCCCAGCAGCAAAACCGCGGCGGTGGCATGAATCCCACGCGCCGTCGCCGCCATCATCTGTCGAGCGAGGAGCGCGAGGACGTCTTCCGCGCCGTAGCCGCTCGCGAGGCCGGTGCCGCTCCCAAGGGTGGCACGGGTTCCGACACGCCTGCCGACAAGGCTGGCAAGCCGCGTGGCGAGGAGGAGCGCGCGCCACGTCCGCGTCGTCGCCATTCCTCGGGCACGCAGCAGAAGCCCTCGGTTCCTTCTGTGGCCGATCAGGTTTCGGATGGCGAAGTCAAGGTCACGCGCCGTCGCCCCGGCGATGGCGGAGGAGCTGCCGCCAAGGCTTCGCACGGCGGCGCTCGCGACGAGTGCGAACCGCGTGAGAATCGCGGTGGCGAGGGCTCGACCGACCAGGGTCAAAAGCGTCGCCGTCGCCGTCGCTCCCGCAAGCCGCGCCAGGACGGCGGCGAAGGCTCGACCCGCACCTCGTCCGCACCGCAACCGCCTACCGGCGAATAGCGCCCGTAAACGGATGCGACCTGTCTGACCCCAGCACCTCTGGGTATCATGGCTCTACACCGACAACCCTCCCTTCGCCTTCGCGTAGGGAGGGTTGTGTCATGAAGAGACATCTGAACGTATTGACTCGCTTGCAGGGCGCAGGTGTCCTACCGTTTGCGGACGAATTGCTACCGCTTGCCGAGCACGTGACATACGAGGCGCTCGAGGCGTTGTCGCCCACGCGATGCGCCGGCTGCGAGCGCTCCGGTGCGCTGATCTGCCAGGATTGTCTGGCATCGCTCGCGCTCATCGACCCGTGCCATAGCTGCATCCGATGTGGTGCCCCGTTTGGGGATTTGCTGTGCACCGAGTGCTCGGTCGAGGGCGCGTCTTCGGCAATGGCCGAGGCGCTCGATCGCTGTCTGGCGTGTGCCGTCTACGCACATCCGCTGCCGCGCATCATCAAGGCGTACAAGGATGCGGGCGAGCGCCGTCTGGCACCGTATCTGGCGGAGCTATTCTACGACACCGTCTTGCATGCCCAGGCGGCAGCCCCCGATCGCTACGGCGGTGTGCTGTCCGGTGCGGACGCGGTGGTGTTTGTGCCCGCGACTGCGGCGGCGTTTCGGCGGCGTGGATTCGACCATATGGAAGCAATTGCGCGCTCGTTTTGCGATCTTTCGGGTGTCCCGTTGCTGGACGCCCTGGTCAAATACGGTCATGGTGACCAGCGAGAGCTCGGCCGCGATGAGCGCCGGGAGCATGCCCGGGGCGTGTACGAGACGGTCGAGGATGTGCGCGGCCGCCGTCTGCTGCTCATCGATGATGTCATTACCACGGGCGCGACCATGGCAGCAGCCTCGGCGGAGCTCAAACGTGCCGGTGCCGCGGCCGTCGATGGCCTCGCTATCGCACGCGTTTGGTAGGGGTGGTTTTGTGGCAGTGAAGATAGCGCGACGCATCGAGCCGACAAGCGAGCAACTGGCGGCCTCTGTAATCCTGACTGGCGCCTCGGCGCTGCGCATGATGCGCGCCGAGCGCCGACAAATGGGTTACATCAGTTGGAGGGACCTCGCTCCCGATGAAGAGTGCCGTGTGCTGCGCGCATCGTCGCCCTCGGCCGAGGACATCTATCTTCCCGATTTGGTGAGGATCGGGGTCGTGAGTGGCGAGGTTCAAGAAGACCTGTGCCTACTGGTGGGGTCTGCAAAGCAGCGTCGCCGCATGCCTGGTGCAAGCTGGTCCGTTTGTTCTACAGGCCTGCCGGACGCTTCGATTTTGGAGGTGGAGCCGGGGGTGTACAGCTTGTCTCCCGAGGCCCTCTGTGCCGCCGTTGCGCGCGAAGTCGGCTGTATCCAGGCATTTGCCCTGGCCCAGGAGCTGTGCTCCAAGATTTCGCTGAGCGATCGCGGGCAGTATTTGCCTCCCTACAGCTCGCCTACCGTGAACAGGCTTGCAAAGGATAAGGACCAGCCGTCAGATGTGGGCTACTTTGAGGTAGAGCCAGTGCTGACGCCCGATCGCCTGGCAGATTACCTTGCGGCATGCAAGGGGAGCGCGGCCAAGCAGCTGCGGCGGCTGTGCCCCTTTCTGTCGGAAAACCTGCGCTCACCCATGGAATGCATCATGCTTGCCATGTTTTCGCTTCCGTTTTCTTATGGCGGATTTGCCTGCGGTCCCTTTAAGACCGACCACAAGATCGAGTTCAACGACCGTGCGCAGGCGATCTCGGGGATGCCGTATGCGGTTTGCGATGCCTATCAGGAAGCAGCTCGGTTTGACCTGGAATACAACGGTGAGCAGGGCCATTCGTCTCGCGGCGGGCGCATTCACGATGAAAAACGCAATACGGGTTTGGCGTCCATGGGAATCGAGGTCGCGACGGTCAACAACGAGATGCTCTGCGACATGGAAGCGATGGAAGCGCTCGCATGGCGCATCCACCAGCGTATGGGTAAACGATATCAGAATCGTGTAGAGGCTCGTCGAAAGAGGCAAGATGCTCTGCTGAATACGCTCCGAGCGTGCTTTGGGCTCAAGCCGGCGTAAAACTATGGCTTTATAGGGGGTCTGTTTATATGCCATGTGCAAAAAACGGCAAATATGAGTACTGTTACTAGATTAGTGACAGCAAAAATAAAGAAACTTGGGCCGAAAAACTGGATTCAGCGAAGAGATAATAAACGAATGTGGAATATCTTGGCGCCAAGCGGGCTGTGCGGAACTCAAAAAGGGCTCGTGGGGCGGAAATACGCTGCTACTAAATTGGTAGCAGTACTCATATTTGCCGTTTTTTGCACACGGCACCCTGAGACGGGTGCCCCGGGGCTCCCCGTGGGGGAGCTCCGGGCTTCATGGGGGCACGAATGGTCCGCCCCGACCTGCGAAATCTGTGCTCGCGATGCGAATAACGTCCCTAACCTTAAACTATAGCTTGAACTTAGCTATAATGCGCTACGTTCCTGCCAGGCTGTGGTTGCGGACGGACGAAATGCCCATCCTAGTCCAAGACAGACGCGGTCAAAGGGATCCACGTAAGCGACCGCGTGCGCGCGGCGCGATCATGGCGCGTCCTAGATGTAAGCCGCACCGTCCGTTCTACTTTCTTTGGGGCAATACCGCCTCGCGGGCGAGCGGGCCAGTCGTGAAGGTGGCTGCGGCCTCCCGAGCAAACGCCCCGGTGCGCAAGTGTGGGGTCAAATACCAGGTCAGCTGGTGGGAACAACCCGATATTCCGTGCAGGGCACGGATTGTATGCGACACAGAAGGCAGGGTAGTGGACATGGTGAGGGGCAGCTTGATGCATGCGGCTCGGTTAGGTGCTGGGACCGCGGCGGTCATTGCCGTTTTGGGCCTGAGTGGATGTGCGTTCAATCCACTGTCCACGTTCACGACGCCCACGATCGACCAGATCGAGCGCGAGACCGTTACCCCCACGGTATCGGACGATGCCCTGGTCACGCCGGGAACCCTGACGGTCGCCCTCGATACTTCCGATGCCCCGCAAGCCATGCAGGATGCCGACGGAAACCTCACGGGCTATGCGGTCGATGCCGCTCGTGCCCTTGCATGCCGCATGGGTCTCAAAGTCGCCTTTGTCGATGCGTCCTCGGCCGATTCCGCGCTCAGCGATAAAAAGGCCGACATCTTTATTGGCGACGCCAGGTCTACGGACGGCGATATCAGCTCACTTGGCACCTGTCTGTACGACGCCCCCGCCGTATTCGGCAAGAGCAGTGACGGCGAGTCGCTGAGCGTTTCCACCGAAACGCTTAACACCGCTACCCTGGGCGTTCAGACCTCCTCAGCCTCGCAGGAAGCGCTTGCCAAGCAGAGCATCACGGCCAACCAAAAGACCTTCTCCAACATCAACGAGTGCTTCGAGGCACTCGAGTCGGGCGAGGTCGATTACGTGATCTGTGATTCCACGGCCGGTGGTTACCTCGCGCGCCTGATGAGCCAGATCTCCTATGTCGGCACGCTCGAGGCACCCTCCACGCTTGGCGTCGCAGGCCTTAGCTCTAACGATGAGCTGTGCCGTGCCGTGAGTGATGCCCTCGACGGCATCACGGTCGACGGCACGCTCGAGGCGGTCCACTGCGTCTGGTATGGCCAAATGCCCTATGACCTTACCGCCAAGACTGTTTCGGGGGCCAATGTGCAGGCATCCGACTCCACGTCCAACGAGACCGAGTCCTCCGATGGCGACGCCTCTGATAACAACGGCGACAGTCCGTCGTCTAGCCAGGAGGGCGCCATCACCGACGATGACATCAACAAGCTCAATAGCTAGTTATTGGTAGGGGTGGCGTCTGCCATACACCGAACAAGGCGCTTCTTCACGGTTTCAACACGCATGGCCGGGTCTCCCAAATAGGGGAGCCTGGCTTTTCTATTTTGGTAAAACTAGCAGGTCAAAGCTAATTTCCAGGAGAAAAATTAACTCCGTCGACGCCTTCCTATAGCGCACTTTGTCACGGAAAAGTGCGAGACTTCGGTATGCGGTATCAAGCAGTCGTTATTCGGGTCTTTGGGAATTCGCGTGATTAAATGCACGGCAATGGGTACATAGCCAGTACAGTAAGTCCCCGAGGCAGATTGGAGCCACGTATGGATATCAAGGTTTCTGGACGCAAGACGACGGTAACCGATGCTCTGCGTGCGCATGTGGATGAGAAAATCGGCGAGGCGCTCAAGGTTTTCGACATCGAGCCCATGACAGTCGACGTCGTGCTTCGTTATGAGAAGAACCCCTCGAACCCCAACCCGGCAATCGTCGAGGTCACGGTTCGTGCCCGCGGTTCGGTGATTCGCGTTGCCGAGCACGGCGCAGATATGTATGCTGCCATCGACCTCTCCGCCGATAAGGTTACCCGCCAGCTGCGCAAGTTCAAGACCAAGGTCGTGGACAACCGCCAGGGTGGTGCCAGCGCCGCGGATGTCGCACCGGTCGAGCGCGTCGAGGATCTGGCCGACCTGCTGCTGCCCGAGGAGGAGGACGACCTGCTCGTCCGCGAGAAGGTTATTGACGTCACCCCGATGACCGAGGAACAGGCGCTGGTGCAGACCGATCTGCTGGGTCACGACTTCTACGTGTTTGAGAACGCGACGACCGGCCTCATCAATGTGGTGTATCACCGTAAGAATGGTGGATATGGCATCATCAAGCCTCGCATCGAAACACTTGACGAGTAAAATACGTTAACTTGCATGAGTTAACGGTTGGCGGCCATCCCATGCGGGTGGCCGCCTTTTTTACGTAAGGAGTCGCTTTGATGGACAAGGCTGCATCTACCGGCCATTCGGACCGTTGCCGCATCGTCGTCGATACCTGCTGCGACTTTAGTCCCGAGGTCGCCGCGAACCTCGATGTCGATATCCTGGGTTTCCTCTTCATTATCGATGGCGAAGAGCGCACGGATGACATCTGGTCGAGCATGAGCCCTAAGGAGTTCTACGACCGCATGCGCGCCGGTGCCCGCGTGTCCACCTCGGCTGTGTCGCTCGGTCGCTATATCGAGTTTTTTACCGAGTGCGCCAAAGAGGGCACGCCCACGGTCTACCTGTGCTTTACCTCAGCGCTGTCGTCGAGCTACAACTCCGCGTGCCAGGCGGCAGATGTCGTGCGCGCCGAGTATCCCAACTTTGAGCTCTACGTGGTCGACAACGCTCTGCCCTGCGCGACCGGTGCGCTCTTGGCGCTCGAGGCCGTGCGCCAGCGTTCGGCGGGACTGACCGCCAAGCAGCTGGTCGATTGGGCAAACGAGGCAAAGACCTACGTGCACGGCTACTTTACGCTCGAGAGCTTCGACGCACTGGCTGCCGGCGGCCGCATTCCTCCCGCGGCGGCGCAGCTCACGGCAAAGCTCGACGTCAAGCCCGAGCTCTCCTACGACCTGGCCGGCTCGCTGTCGCTGATCGGCGTCAACCGCGGCCGCAAGAAGGCGCTCAAGTCCATCCTCAAGTCGTTCCGCGAGAACTACGTGCCCGATCGCACCATGCCCATCGCCATCATGACGGCCGATGCCGAAAAGGATGGTGACTGGCTCGAAGCCGCCATCCGCAAGGAGGAGGGTTGCGCCGACGTCACGATCATTCGCGGCTCCGTGGGTCCCACCATCGGCTCGCACGTGGGCCCCGGCATGGTGGGCTGCGCGTTTTGGGGTAAGAACCGCGCCGACAAGGCGTCGCTTTCCGACCGTATCGCCCGCCGCGTGCGCGGTCAGTAGGCAAGCGCTGCGTCCGTAATCGCCCTCGACTCACAGCCCAAACGCTGGCACCGAGTATTCAACCTGGTAACAACACCCAACCCAAAAGGAAAGGTTTCATGGCAAACAAGCTCTCCGTCGCATTCATCGGCACCGGAATTATGGGTGCCCCCATCGCCGGCCACATTCTGGACGCTGGCTATCCCGTCACGGTCAACAACCGCACCAAGTCCAAGGCTGCAGCGCTCGTTGAGCGCGGTGCCGTCTGGGCCGATACGCCGGCAGATGCCGCGGCGAACGCCGACGTCGTCTTTACCATGGTGGGCTATCCCTCCGAGGTCGAGGAGCTCTACCTGGCGGGCGACGGCCTGCTCGCGTGCACTAAGCCCGGCGCGGTCCTGATCGACCTCACCACGAGCTCGCCCGAGCTGGCGCGCGACATTGCCGAGGCCGCCCAGGTTTCCGGCCGCATGGCGTTTGACTGCCCCGTCACCGGCGGCGAGTCGGGTGCTATCGCCGGCACGCTTACGGCTATCGTGGGCGCTACCGAGAACGACATTGCCCCGGTCCGCGATATCCTTTCCACCTTTGCGGCAACCATCTGCTGCTTCGACGGCGCCGGCAAGGGCCAGGCTGCCAAGCTCGCCAACCAGGTGTCGCTGGGCGCCTGCATGGTCGGCATGGCCGATGCGCTGGCGTTTGCCGAGCTGAGCGGCCTCGATCTGGAGAAGACCCGTCAGATGATTCTGGGCGGTACCGGCAAGTCCGGCGCCATGGAGAGTCTGGCGCCCAAGGCGCTCGACGGCGATTACAAGCCCGGCTTTATGGTCGAGCACTTCATCAAGGATCTGCGCTTGGCGCTCGCCTATGCCGACGACCGCGAGCTTGCGCTGCCCGGCGCCGACGTGGCCTTTACGCTCTACGACATGCTCGATGCCATCGGTGGCGCCAAGCTGGGCACCCAGGCCATCACGGTGCTCTACAAGGAGGAGGCCGACGCCATCGCCGCCGGTCTTGACTGGTCGCAGTATCGTCCCGAGGAGCATGGTGCTCACGAGGAAGGCTGCGGTTGCGGCGAACATGGCGACGACCACGAGTGCGGTTGTGGCCACCACCATGGCGAGGACCACGAGTGCTGCGGCGGCCACGGCCATGACGACGGCCACGAGTGCTGCTGCGGCCACCATCACGGGGAGTAGCGCCCATGAGCTGGACGTTCGTGGTGCTTGCGCTGGTGCTCTTTCTCTTTGCGATCTACATCGGCTTTTTGTGCGGCCAGTGGGCGTGCGAAAAGCGCGTCATCACCAAGCGTGACTACTGGATTGCCAACTTTGCGGGAGCGGCGGCAGTCATCCTGCTGACCTGGGTGTTCTCGCTGTTCCCGCTAGTGCAGTTTGCGCCGATCGGCTGGCTCGGCGGCTTTATCGCCGGCCTTAAAATGAGCTTTGGCGAATCCGTCGGCCCGTGGTGCAAGCACGACGAGGTCTTTAACGTCAACAAGGCTCACCGCGCCGCCGCCGACGCGGGCGACGCCGAGGAGCGCCGCCGCGCGCGTCGCAATGGCGCGGCCGACCGACAGCTCATCTCGGTCACCGATGACAGCAAAGGTGCTGGCAAGCACGCTAAGAAATAGTAAAAAGAGGTAACTATGGCAGAAAACAAAGACGAACAGCTCACCGACGAGGAGCTGGCACAGCTCCAGCTGGCAGAGGAGAACGAGAACGCCGTCGACCGCCTGGTCAAGGAGCTCGGCTGCCCCACGCGCCGTATCCGCCAGTTTGCCGCCCGCGTGCTGCACCTGCTTGCCGAGCGCGATCCGCAGCGCGTCGTGCCCTGTGTGCCCGCGCTGATCGAGGCGCTCGATCGCCCCGAGGCTCAGACCCGCTGGGAGGCCCTCGATGCCCTGACGGCGCTCGCCACCACTTGCCCCGAGCAGCTGGGCGATGCCTTTGAGGGCGCCGAGACCGCGCTGTTCGACGAGATTTCCTCCACGCTGCGCTATGCCGCCTTCCGCCTGCTGTGCGTGTGGGGCGCCACGAGCGTCGAGCGTTCGCGCGAGGCTTGGCCCATCCTGGACGAGGCCATCCAGTGCTACCACGGCGACCTTGAGTATCGCGATATGCTCGGTTGCCTGTACGAGTTTGGCCAGGGCGAGATCGACGCCGAGGTCGCCGAGAAGCTTGCGCTGCGCCTTAAGTTCGACGCCGAGAACGGCAAGGGCAGCTATCTCAAGGCCCGTTCGAGCGAGATTTGCGAAATGCTTGTTAAACGTTTTGGCCTGGATCTCTCCAAAAAGAAGAAGCGTGCTAGCGTTAAAAAATCTGACGACGCCGAAGACGAGGAGTAACAGATTATGGCGCACGATGTAGTCCTGATTCCCGGTGACGGTATCGGTCCCGAGATTACGCAGGCCATGCGCCGCGTGGTCGAGGCCACCGGTGTCCAGATCAACTGGAACGTCCAGGAGGCAGGTGCCGGCGTCATGGACGAGTTTGGCACGCCGCTGCCCCAGCACGTGCTCGATGCGGTCGCCGAGACCAAGGTTGCCATCAAGGGCCCCATCACCACGCCGGTCGGCACGGGTTTCCGCAGCGTTAACGTGGCCCTGCGCAAGCACTTCGACCTGTACGCCTGCGTGCGCCCCTGCCTGTCGCAGCCGGGCGACGGCTCGCGCTTCCGCGACGTCGACCTGGTCATCGTGCGTGAGAACACCGAGGACCTCTACGCCGGGATCGAGTTCGATGAGGGCGCTGCCGAGGTCGAGGAGCTCTCACAGCTTGTCGAGCGCTCGGGTCAGAAGACCTTCGCCGCCGATTCCGCCATCTCAATTAAGCCCATCTCCATCGCCAAGAGCCGCCGCATTGTGGAGTACGCCTTTGAGTACGCCCGCCGCTGCGGCCGTAAAAAGGTGACGGCCGTGCACAAGGCCAACATTATGAAGGCGACCGATGGCCTGTTCCTGCGCGTTGCGCGCGAGGTGGCCGCCAACTATCCCGATATTGAGTTCAACGACAAGATCGTCGACGCCACCTGCATGGGCCTGGTCCAGAACCCCAACGACTTCGATGTCCTGGTGCTGCCCAACCTGTACGGCGATATCGTCAGCGACCTGTGCGCCGGCCTGGTAGGTGGCCTGGGTATGGCCCCCGGCTCCAACATCGGTGCCGACTGCGCCATCTTCGAGGCAACGCATGGCTCCGCGCCCGATATCGCTGGCCAGGATATCGCCAACCCCACGGCCGAGATTCTGTCTGCGGCTATGATGCTCGATCATCTGGGCGAGAACGATGCGGCCAATCGTATCCGCGCCGCCGTGTCCGCCACGCTCGACGAGGGTAAGCAGGTTACCGGCGACGTACGTCGTGCCCAGACCGGCTCCGTCGAGGGCGCCGTGGGCACGCAGGCCTTTGCCGATGCCGTTATCGCGCACCTGGCCTAAGACATGCAGGCTGCAAACGCCTAAATAGTACTTAAGTGTTTGCGTATAACCTAAGAATCAATACGCCCGGCACTCTGTCGGGCGTATTCTATTGAAGACTATGTTTCCTAACAAGGAGTAACTGATATGGGTCTGATTCAAAAGAAGGACGAGAAGGACGAGATCGACGGCATCCAGATCATCGAGCGCGGCGAAGGCCCCGACGGTGACGAGGACGAGAAGATCGATCTGGTCGCCGGTACGTCTGCCGAGCACATTGCCGCCGGCACGACGGCCGAGGAGGAGGACGCCCGACTGGAGGCTCAGATTGCCGCGGATGCCGCTGACGAGAATCTGATGCCCGAGGCCCAGGATGAGGACGACGATATTCTGGGTTCCGATGAAGACGACCATGCATCCAGGCACAAGAAGACGATGATTGCCGCCTTTGTGGTTGCCGTCGTGATCGCCGCCGTGGTCGGCTTCTTTATTGGCAGTGGCGGCTTTGGCGGCAAGGGTGTCGGCTCGTCGACCCTGACCGAGGACCAGCTCGATTCGACCGTGGCAAGCTATAGCTACAACGGCAAGAAGAGCGACATCACCGCGCGCGAGGCCATCGAGAGCCAGTACAGCCTCGACACCGTCAAGGATAGCGATGGCAACTACACCGCTCCTTCTGCCGACGTCATCCTGTCCTACGTGCGCAACAAGATCCTGCTCGACGCTGCCGAGGACGAGGGCATTACCGTCTCCTCTAAGGAGATGAAGCAGTACGCCGAGGAATCCATCGGCACTTCGGACTACAAGACCATGGCCACGCAGTATGGCGTGTCCAAGGACCAGGCCAAGCAGATCGTCCGCCAGTCCGCGACGCTGCAGAAGCTCTACAAGAAGAAGGTGGGCGATAGCTCCGCAAGCATGCCGACCGCTCCGACCGAGCCTTCTGACGGCAATGAGGACACCGCGAGCAAGGATTACGCCGACTACATCATCAACCTTGCCGGCGACGAGTGGGATAGCTCGAAGGGTACCTGGAAGGACGAGAACGGCACCTACGCTAAGGCCTTTGCCGACGATGCCTTTACGGCCGATAGCGCCACCTATAAGCAGGCCATGACCGCCTACTACACTGCTTACCAGCAGTACTCTTCGCAGGCTTCGAGCGCCAGCTCCAAGTGGACCGAGTATGCTAACGGCCTCTACGCCAAGGCCAACATCAGCATCTACGGCCTGTTTGCGTAAAGAGTCGCACGGCTCATCGAGCATCTAGCCGATAGACAGCAGAAAGTCCGCCAGTACGGAAGTCGTTCTGGCGGACTTTTTGCGTTGAGGGCGTGATTGGCGGCTTAATTATGGCTATTCATCTTTAAGTCCAAAAAGGCTATCGGCTTCATCGTCGGATATATATTCCAGTACATCGCCCGGTTGGCAGTCGAGTGCCCGACATATCGCGTCAAGAGTTGAAAAACGTATGGCAGAAACCTTGCCCGTCTTAATGCGTGACATATTGACCTGGGAGATGCCCACGCGTTCCGCAAGCTCTTTGGATGAGATCTTGCGTTCGGCGAGCATGCGGTCAAGCCGCAGAATAATCATGGATTCCTCCTAGAGCAACTCGTCATCTTGTTTTTGCAGGATATACCCGTAGCGGAAGATGCTGGCAATCAGGCAAATAATCAGGCCTGCAAAGAGCATGGAGGGCTCGAATAACTGGCCGGCGAACGCATCCGTAAAGCTGCCGCCAAATCCTAAGAGTATCATTCCCGTGATTACGGCACCAAGAAGCCTCACGGCAACGCCGCCGATAAGGAATAAATGTCCTACTCGACGAAGTGTCTGGTTACATTCAAGGTCAAAGGGCCTGCCTTCCTTTTCAATGTTGAAGAAAAGCCTGCGCACGCTTATCGCGATGGTAAGCGCGAGGCATGTCATCAAGAGGCTCCCTATGGCAGTGTGGCCATCGTGTGCGACGAGCATAAGTGGGGCCTGCGCATCGGTACCGACAATAGCCAGGCACGGCCCTTCGCCGGCTTGAAGTTCTACGGATTGGAGGCACGACCCTTGGGAGAGGCCGGGCAATATAAGTAGAAGGTCAATCGCAATGACTGCGAGGAGTCCCAGAGCGAGCGCTGTGGTAATGCAGATTGTGGCCCATTTGCAGATGCGAGCGAGCTTCCTCAGTTTGGCTATCGTCTGTTCGCGGCTGATGGTTTCATTCGATATAGATGCGTTTCGGTGGACCATAACCCCTCCAATCGGCGTTTTGGATGATACTTGTATCATATCAAAATTAACGATAAACGATAAATAATTACGTATACTGAGTAAGTAATGATTGAAAACGATTAGCGTGAGCTATTAGCTCATTTTGGATGCCGGAGTTTGGCGTTCGGGGGATGAGGACAAATGCCAAAAACTTCCCGTGATCGCACAAGCGCTCCATCGCGTTTCCCTAATTCATCTGGGAAAACAACTGCAAACGATTGCAAGTGACCGGTGAACGGTCGAAAACTACCGTTCACCGATAATCTCAAAACTGGTTCTAACTGGTATTAAGTCAAAAAGACCAATTCATATATCTTCACAATGACCTGCAATTTTTCTACACGCTATTTTTAGCCGCCCTGCGTTGTTTAGACACAGGAAAAGATCCGATTTTTTGCCAAAGCATTTCGAAACGGTTTCAAAACCGCAGGTAGAAGTGTTAACGACCGGTAAACGGTCGATTTATCACCGTGAGCGGTGCAAAAACGTTTTACCGTATGAATCAACGAAAGCGACCTCTTCTGGGGTGATATAGTGACAACAACACGTCACGTGGTTACTACCAGTTTAGAAACCACTGGTCTTCAAAGAACGCTTTCTAAGAAGCTTTAAGGGCGAGTGCCCGCTGGCTTCCGAAAATCATCGGACTCAGATCGTACACACCTTCGGAAGGGAAATTTGAATGGTTGGCTTTATTCTTACCGGTCATGGACAGTTCGCACCCGGCCTCGCAAGCGCTATCGCTATGGTTGCTGGCGACCAGCCCGCTTTTACCGTCGTTCCTTTTGAGGGCGACCAGGCTGCTTCCTACGGTGAGGATCTCCGCGCCGCTATTACCGCCATGCGCGAGGAGTGCGATGGCGTGCTCGTCTTTACCGACCTGCTTGGTGGCACCCCGTTCAACCAGGCGATGATGATTGCCCAGGATGTCGACAACGTCGAGGTTCTGACCGGCACCAACCTTCCCATGGTTATTGAGCTTCTGTTCCTCCGCGGCAACGCCACGCTCGCCGAGCTTGGCGAGCAGGCCGTGACCGTTGGCCAGACGGGCATCACCGCCCAGACGGTCGCATCCGTTGCCGGCTCCGACGAAGAGGATATCTTCGGCGACGAGGACGGCATCTAATGGCCGATTTCGGAGCCAACGTCCTGAGCTCCTCGGTCGCCCTTTTAGGCCTGCTTGTCATCATGGGCTTGATTTACACCATCTGGTCGCAAATCAACATGAAGAAGAAGCAGAAGTACTTCAAGGAGCTGCACACCGAGCTCAAGCCGGGTCAAGAGGTTCTTTTCGCCGGCGGTATCTACGGAACCGTCAAAGGCATCGAAGGCGAGAAGGTCCAGATCAAAGTCCGATCCGGAGCCGTCGTAGATGTTTCGCGTTACGCGATTCAGGAGATCAAGTAACTGTCGTCAGCAAATAACGAAAGGAAGCTGATCAACATGGCAGAACCCAACATTCTTCTTACCCGCATCGATAACCGACTGGTTCATGGTCAGGTTGCCACCCAGTGGAACTCCACTCTGGGCTCCAACCTCATCCTCGTCGCCAACGACGACGTGGCGTCCAACACCATGCGCCAGAACCTCATGAAGATGGCCGCTCCCGCCGGCGTCGCTACGCGTTTCTTCTCTCTGCAGAAGACCATCGACGTCATTGGCAAGGCGAGCCCGCGCCAGAAGATCTTCATCGTGGCCGAAACACCGGAAGACGTGCTTACGCTCGTCAAGGGCGGTGTGCCTATAAAGAAGGTAAACATCGGCAACATGCACATGTCGGAAGGAAAGCGCCAAGTCGCCACCTCCGTCGCAGTTAACGACGAGGATGTCGCTGCGTTTAAAGAGCTGCAGGAATTGGGGGTGGAGTTGGAGATCAGGCGCGTTCCGAGCACGCCTGTTGAGGACACGAGCAAGCTCTTCTCGTAATCCTCGTGATCCACGTTGTCAGGAGTGAAACCCTGACGTTCTGTACGTGAAATCCAAAGTGCGTACATACATTTTGAAAGGAGGAGCAAGATGGAATACTCGATCATCCAGATCGCTCTGGTCTTCGTCGTCACGTTCATCGCGGCAATCGACCAGTTTGACTTCCTCGAGTCTCTCTATCAGCCCATCGTCACCGGCGCCGTCATCGGTCTTATCCTTGGCGACCTCAACACCGGTCTTCTCGTGGGTGGTACCTATCAGCTCATGACGATCGGCAACATGCCGATCGGAGGCGCTCAGCCGCCTAACGCCGTCATCGGCGGCATCATGGCAGCCATTCTCGCTATCGCCACGGGCCTCGAGCCCAACGCGGCAGTCGGCCTCGCCATTCCGTTCGCTCTGCTTGGCCAGCTTGGCGTTACCCTGGTCTTCACGCTTATGTCCCCGCTTATGTCCACGGCCGATAACATGGCTCACAACGCGGACACCAAGGGCATCGAGCGCCTGAACTACTTCGCCATGGCTCTGCTCGGCCTGATCTTCGCTGTCGTCGTCACCCTGTTCTTCATCGCTGGCGCTACCATTGGTCAGACCATCGCTTCCGCCATCCCGACTTGGCTGCAGACCGGTCTGTCCGCTGCAGGCGGCATGATGCGCTTCGTCGGCTTCGCCGTCCTGCTCAAGGTTATGATGAACCGCGATATGTGGGGCTTCTTCCTCATGGGCTTTGGCCTCGCGCTCATCACTGTTGCCAACGATTCGCTGGCAACCCCTGCTCTGCTCATCCTCGCTCTCATCGGCTTCGGCATCGCTTTCTGGGACTTCCAGCAGCAGACCGAGCTGAAGGGTGCAGCTGTTTCTGACGGAGGTGACTTCGAAGATGGCATCTAATGAGTATGTGATCCCGGAGCACTACGAGGATCTCACTCCTGCTCCGCAGCTCGACCAGAAGACCCTCAACAAGATGGCTTGGCGCTCCTGCTTCCTGCAGGCATCGTTCAACTACGAGCGCATGCAGGCCGCTGGCTGGCTTTACTCCATCATCCCCGGTCTGGAGAAGATCCACACCAACAAGAACGACCTCGCGGCTTCCATGAGCCACAACCTGGAGTTCTTCAACACCCACCCGTTCCTCGTCACCTTTGTTATGGGCATCGTGCTTTCGCTCGAGCAGAACAAGGTTGACATCCCCACGATCCGCGCCGTCCGCGTCGCCGCAATGGGCCCGCTCGGTGGTATCGGTGACGCCCTGTTCTGGCTGACGCTCGTGCCTATCACGGCCGGCATCACCTCCAACATGGCCATCAACGGCAACGCCGCTGCACCGATCATCTTCCTGGTGATCTTCAACGTCGTCCAGTTCGCTCTGCGCTTCTGGCTCATGAACTGGTCCTACAAGCTTGGCACCAGCGCTATTGACGCTCTGACCGCCAACATGCAGGCCTTCACGCGTGCCGCTTCCATCATGGGCGTCTTCGTCGTCGGTTGCCTGGTCGTCACCATGGGTGGCACCCAGATCAACCTCCAGATCCCCAACGGCACCACCCGTGGTCTCTCCGCTACTACCGTGATCGTCTCCGAGAAGGAGGCCGAGAACTTCACCGGTATGGAGGGCATCGATACCGAGACCGCTGAGGCCGGTACCATCGCCATGACCGATAAGGACGGCAACGCCCTTACCGCTTCCGATGCCGACGGCAACGCTGTCGAGTGCGGCGTCACCGATCTGGGTAACGGCATGGAGTCCGTGACCTACGGCACCGTTACCGAGGATCCGGTCAACTTCTCTGTTGCCGACACCCTCAACACCATCGTCCCGAAGCTCGTCCCGCTTATGCTTACGCTGCTGCTTTACTACATGTTCGCTAAGCACAGCTGGACCCCGACCAAGGGCATTCTCCTGCTCTTCGTCCTTGGCATCCTGGGCGCTGGCCCGCTTGGTCTCTGGCCGAGCATCTGGTAAGGCTCTAGCTTGAGGGGTGTGTCCCTACGCGGCTCACACCCCGACCCCTTAAGCCATGTGTATGTTAAAAGCCGCGTGCTCGAAAGAGCGCGCGGCTTTTGTTTTCTTAATGATTCGGGTGTGGCAGACAGATAATGCATAACACCCTAGGTAGTTAGCCGAATTCGAGCAAAAGGGAGGATAGGATGGCGATCGGAGCGCGTAAGCAACCGCTGTACGATCAGCTGGTCGATATTCTGACCGAAAAGATTGACCATGAATATCGCGCCGGTGACATGATTCCTTCCGAGCGCGAACTTTCGGAGCGCTATGGTCTCTCTCGCACTACGGTACGCCTGGCTCTGCAGGAACTGGAGCGTTTAGGACTGGTGGTTCGGCAGCACGGTCGCGGTACCTTTGTGACCGACCGTTCGGCAAAAGCAACCAATCTTATGCAGTCCTACAGCTTTACCGAGCAGATGCGCGCGATGGGTCGCGACCCCGAGACCACGATTCTCGAGTTTTGCGAGATGGAGGCCGATAAAAATCTGGCCGAGCATATGGGATTGCGTATAGGTGATCGCATTTTTAAGCTTAAGCGCCTTCGTTCTGCCGACAACATGCCCATGATGGTCGAACGCAGCTATCTACCAGTTCGTCAATTTTTGTCCCTAAAGCGACCGCTGCTGGAGCGTAAGCCGCTTTACGATGTGATTGAGCAGGACTTTCAGCAAAAGATTCGCGTGGCCGAAGAGGAGTTCTATGCGAGCATAGCCCGTCCCACCGATGCCCACCTTTTGGGAATTGTCGAGGGCTCGCCTGTGCTCGATTTGGTCAGGACTACGTATAACGAGTCAAACGAGGTGGTGGAGTACACACTCTCGGTTGCTCGTGCCGATCAGTTTAAATACAAGGTTTACCACCAGCGCAGTAACTAGTGCTCGCATCGTTTCCATATGGTGATTCTTTGCATTTAACTGGTTACTACCAGATAACCAACCGAAGTGTATAATTGCACGTCAGAGGATTACTTCTAGAGAGAGGTATTAGAAATGTTCGAGAAGAGTGTCGAGGAGCTCACCGAGCTCGGCGCCCAGATCACCACGGCCGAGATTGCTCAGCAGCCCGAGCTTTGGCGTGATACGCTCAACATCTATCGCGAGAACAAGGAGGCCATCGAGGCCTTCCTGGCCGAGGCTCGCGCTATGGGCGAGGGCCGTCTGTCCGTTGTCTTCACCGGTGCCGGTACGTCCGACTACGTTGGCGATACCTGCGCCCCGTACCTGCGTCACGCTGGCAACACTGATCTCTACGACTTTAAGCCCATCGCCACGACCGACATCGTGAGCGCTCCGCGCGATTTCCTGCGCGCCGAGGATCCCACGCTCGTGGTTTCCTTTGCCCGCTCTGGCAACAGCCCCGAGAGCCTTGCCGCCGTTGCCGTTGCCAAGGAGCTCGTCCACAACGTCAAGTTCCTCAACATCACCTGCGCTCCCGAGGGCAAGCTCGCCGTCGAGTCTGCCGATGATCCCAATGCGCTGACGCTGCTCATTCCGCGCGCCAACGACAAGGGCTTCGCCATGACCGGTTCTTATTCCTGCATGACCCTGCTCTCTACCCTTATTTTCGACACTGCCTCTGACGAGCAGAAGGCCGAGTGGGTCGAGACCATCGCCAAGATGGGCGAGGAGGTCATCGCTCGTGAGCCTGAGATCGCCGATTACCTGGCTGGCGACTTCAACCGCGTGACCTACTTGGGCTCTGGCTCCTTCGGTGGCCTTGCCCAGGAGAGCCAGCTCAAGATCCTCGAGCTCGCTCACGGTCTGGTCGCTACTTCCTACGACACTTCCATGGGCTATCGTCACGGACCTAAGTCCTTCGTCGACGATAAGACCCTCGTGTTCGTGTTCGTCAACAACGACGCCTACACCCGTCAGTACGACATCGACATCCTCAACGAGATCGGTGGCGACAAGATCGCTCAGCACACCGTTGCCGTTCAGCAGGATGGCGCTACCGTCTACGAGGGCGAGTCCTTCACCTTTAAGGGCTACGAGGCGCTTCCCGAGGGCTACCTTGCTCTGCCGTTCGTGATGTTTGCTCAGGCTATCAGCCTGCTCAACTCCGTGCGCGTGGGCAACACGCCCGACACGCCGAGCCCCACCGGTACGGTCAACCGCGTGGTTAAGGGCGTGACGATTCACCCCTTCACCGCTTAATCGCGTCCCCCTGTAAGGGCGCCCGTCCGCTCATAACGGCGGGCGGGCGCTTTTTGTTTTTACGTGGGCTGGGTATAAGCATTACCACAGTCAACTGCTTTAGAAGCAAGGAGTGCATATGAGCACGTACGCAATTAAGGCTGACAAGTTCTTCTTGCCGGCAGGCCCGCAACTGGGCGGCTATCTTATGGTCGAGGATGGCGTTTTTGGCGCCTGGCAGGCCGACGAGCCCTCTTGCGAGATTAAGGACTACACGGGATCGTGGATCGCACCGGGTATGGTCGATACTCACATCCATGGCTTCTATAACCACTCGACTACCGATAACGATCCCGAGGGCATTGATATCAGCTCGACCGAGCTCGCCCGTCGCGGTACCACCAGCTGGCTGCCCACGACGTTCACCGATGGCGTCGAGCAGATCAAGGATGCCTGCGCCGCCATCGCCCAGGCGGACGAGGGTCGCGGCCCCGACTTCTGCGGTGCTCGCATTCAGGGCATCTATCTGGAGGGCCCCTTCTTTACCATGAAGCACGTGGGCGCGCAGAACCCCGCTTATCTTATCGATCCCTCCGAGGAGGTCTTCGATCAGTGGCAGGAGGCTGCGGGCGGTCGCATCGTTAAGAGCGCCATGGCGGCCGAGCGCGACGGTGCCGCTGCTTATGCGGCTGCTCT
This sequence comes from Collinsella sp., assembly GCA_036302225.1. GTDB lineage: Bacteria > Actinomycetota > Coriobacteriia > Coriobacteriales > Coriobacteriaceae > Collinsella. The sequence continues at coordinate 4,296 of JAXJCX010000093.1, read as the reverse complement.
GAACGCCAAGGGTGTGGTGACCAGCATCGGTCACTCCGACGCCACCTACGATGAGTGCATCGCCGCCATCAACGCCGGTGCCAGCTGCTTTACGCATACCTATAACGGCCAGCGCGGGCTGCATCACCGTGAGCCCGGTGTCGTGGGCGCTGCCATGTCCACGCCCGAGACCTACGCCGAGATCATCTGTGACGGTAAGCACGTAAACCCTGCCGCCATCAAGGCGCTGCTGCAGGCAAAGGGCTGGCAGCACACGGTGCTCATCACCGACTGCCTGGGTTGCGGCGGCATGCCCGAGGGCAGCTACACCAGTGGTGGCATGGACGTCATCATGAAGGACAACCTGTGCTGGCTCGCCGACGGCAAGAGCATTGCCGGCTCGGTGCTCACGCTTGCCCAGGGCGTCAAGAACATCGTCGACTGGGGCATCGCCAGCGCCGATATCGCCATTCGCATGGCAACTGAGGTGCCGGCGCGCTCTGCACACATCGAAGATAAGTGCGGCAGCATCATGCCGGGTCGCGACGCCGACTTTGTCGTGTTCGACCATGAGCTCACCCTCGTCGAGACGTATGTTGGCGGCCAGAGCGTCGGCAACGCCTTTACCGAGTAACGATAGAAAAAGACGGCGGGCCCGAATCTGCTCGGACCCGCCGTATGGGTTAAACGCTCAAAAGCACCTTTACAGTTACAGCTTGTTGGCGATCTTCTTTGCCGTGCGCTTGACGCCGGCCACCAGACCTCCTGCAGGATGCTCCTTCTCGTAGGCTAGACGCTTCTCGCGCTTGGCATACTCTTCGACGATGATGTCGCCGTACTCGTCTTCGATTTTGTTGAAGAAATCGACGGCTCCCTTAATCTCTTCGGCAGTTGGGTGCCCCTTCTGGACGCCGCCGGCGAGCTTGAACGGTCCCCACGTATCAAAGCCGGGGCAGCCGTAGACACCCATAAAGATGGCCTGCCTCATGCGGCAGATGCCATCGATATCCTTGCCGTACCACTTGTTTTTGCCACCGTAGGTCATAAGGCCAAACACCTTGTCCTGCGGCTGCAGCACGTTCGTGAGCACGCGCGCCATATCTTTGTCGATCTCGGAGTAATAAATGCCCGTGGCGACGCCGATCAGATGGTATTCGTGCAGGTCGGGGTACTCGTTTTTACCGAGTGACTTCACGTCGAGGGTATCGATTTCGGGGTGTGCCTCAACGATGGCGTCCACGAGCTTTTTCGTATTGCCGTGGTGGCGTGAGGCATAAAGGATGATGGTTCGCATAAGAAGGCCTTTCAGCTGTAATTGCATCAATGTCTGTATGGTACCCCGTTGCATGCCTGGGAAACCGGACGCATCGATGAACGTGCGGGTTTGTCCTTTGGTCAGGGCCGAGACGGGTTCTTGCGAGCAAAAAGCAGTTGTTCGAAAGGATGGACAATGGAATACGCTCTCTCCAACGATTCGATTTCTATCAAGGTCTCCACGGCCGGTGGTTCGTTTACCTCAATAGAGGCTGGAGGTCGCGAGTACTTGTGGCAGGGCGATCCCGCCGTGTGGTCCGGCCAGGCACCGATTTGCTTCCCGATTTGCGGAGGTTTGCGCGATAACAGCGCCATGACGTTTGCCGGGCATCATGTAAAGCTCGCTCGCCACGGGTTTGCGCGCAAACAGGAGTGGAAGCTGCTGAGCCAAGGCGAAAACGAGCTGGTGATGTGCCTGGCTTCCGAGGATAACGCCGCGCTGCTGAGCGATTATCCGTATCCGTTTAAGCTTGTCGCCCGCTATACGCTCGAGGACGCTGCCGTGCGCGTCTCCTATGAGGTGACCAACGAGGGAACCGAGGACATGCCGTTCTTTATCGGCGGTCATCCCGGCTTTAGGTGTCCGCTCGATGAGGGCGAGGCCTATACGGACTACGAGTTGCGCTTTGAGAAGGACGAGGCTGCGGAGCTTTGCACTGCCGTCCCCTCGACTGGCTTGATTGACGTGACCAATCGCTCCAAGAACCCCATGGTGGGAAAGACACTGCCTCTGTCGCATGAGCTCTTCGATTTTGCGGAGACCATCTTTGATGTGCTCGAGAGCCGTCAGGTCACGCTTTCTAAGAAGGACGAGGACAAGGGCGTCCGCCTGAGCTTTGAGGGCTTCCCATATCTCATTGTGTGGAGTAAGCCCGAGGGCGATTTTGTGGCGGTTGAGCCCTGGGGCGGCCTTTCGACCTGCTCCGATGAGGACGACGTGCTTGAGCACAAGCGCGGCTGCCTTGTCGCCAAGCCCAAGGAGACCGTCGTTCGCTCGTTCACGATTAAGATTCTGTAGTCGCATGTAGCCAATTCGTTTTGCAAGGCATAAGGAGCCTGCGAGATAAGGAGCTAGAAATGATCCTCACCGTTACGATGAACCCGTCCGTCGATACGCGCTATCAGCTCGATGAGCTCATTATCGACGACGTCAACCGCGTGACGCCCGAAAAGACCGCCGGCGGTAAGGGCCTCAACGTGGCCCGCGTCCTGGGCCAGCTGGGCGACGATGTCGTGGCAACCGGCTTGCTTGGTGGTCATATGGGCGCCTATATGGCCGAGCTCATGGATGCTAACGGCATTAAGAATGATTTTGTGCCCATCAAGGGCGAGACTCGCATTTGTCTCAACATCCTCCACGCCGGCAACCAGACCGAGCTGCTCGAGAGCGGCCCGACGATTGCCCCCGAGGAGCTCGATGCCTTTACCGCCAAGTTCGCCGAGCTTGCGAGCAAGGCCGATGTCGTTACCATCTCGGGTTCGCTGCCCCGCGGCGTCGAGGCGGACTACTACGCTAAGATCACGGGCATTGCAGAGAACGCCGGCGCCAAGGTGCTGCTCGATACCTCGGGCGCCTCGCTCGAGGCTGCGCTCAAGTCCGAGGTCAAGCCTGAGCTGGTTAAGCCTAACCTGACCGAAATTAACGGCCTTCTGGGCACGAGCTTTACCACCGACGATGTGGATGAGCTCCGCGCCGCGCTCGCCTCTGACGCCCGCTTCTCCGATATCCCCTGGGTCGTCGTATCCATGGGCGCTGCCGGCTCCGTTGGTTTCCATAACGGCCGTGCGTTCCGCGCCAAGACGCCCGACATCCCTGCCGTTAACGCTACGGGCTCTGGCGATTCGACCATTGCCGGCTTCGCACATGCGATTGCTGCCGGAGCCGACGACGAGACGGTGCTGCGTACCGCCAACACCTGCGGCAAGCTCAATGCCATGGATCCCATGACTGGCCACTTGGTTATGGATCGTTGGGACGAGGTTTACAACGGCGTTGTCGTGACCGAGCTGTAGGAGCTTGTGCTGCGGCCCCGGCATCGGTTGCTAGCTCATGTCGACGACAAGTGCAGTAGCATTATGCCGGGGCGCGACGCCGACACTGTCGTGTTCAATCCCGACCTTACCCTGGTCGAGACGCATGTGGGTGGCAACAGCGTCGGTAATGCGTTTGCCGAGTAGCCGCCAAAGAAACGATCCGAGAGGGGATTTAGATGATTTACGGTGCATTGGGCGATATCGAGGAGTACCGTGGAATGCTCAAGGGCCTCGACGTGCTGATCGATTGGCTCGAGGAGAACGATCCGGCGAAGCTCGAGGTCGGCAGCCATCCGATTCTGGGCGACAAGGTCTTTGCGAACGTCATGGCTCCCACGACGCGTCCCGAAGCCGAGGCTCATTATGAGACGCATCAGCGCTATCACGACCTGCAGATCGACGTCGAGGGTCGCGAGGCCTTTAAGGTTGCCACGGGCAGCCTGACGCTGGTTCAGGAGTTTGACGAGAAGGACGACTACGATCTGGTCGATTCCGACGCCTCGATCGCCGGCGATCTTGCTGACGACAAGTTTGCGCTGTTTGTTGCCGGCGAGCCTCACATGCCCACGCTCGAGTTCCCGGGCGATGGCGCGCAGCCGGTCAAGAAGATCTGCTTTAAGCTGCTTGCAGACGCTTACTGGGAGGAGTAGCGCACTGCTCGTGAGCTAGCGTGGTTCCCCTTGGGGAGCGCGTTTAAGCCCCGCTGATCGTGGTTCCTTTGGGGATTGCGGTTGACGGGGCTTTTTGTTGAGTAGGGGAGTTGCCGGCGGCGTTGTGCCTGGATTGGCGGATGTGTGCCCGAAATCGGCAACAAAAAAGCCGCCCGAGGGCGGCTATCTTGTGCAATGGAGCCAGCGACCGGGCTCGAACCGGTGACCCCCGCTTTACGAGAGCGGTGCTCTACCAACTGAGCTACGCTGGCGGCCATGTGATGGCGCAACTGAGGCGTCAACGGCTGTCTATGATACG
>JAXJCX010000092.1:0-3443 GCA_036302225.1 Collinsella sp. | reverse complement strand
TGATTGGTTTCGCGACAGCAACATAACGGTAATGTCGCGGAAACACGGCGAGTCTAAGCTATGACTCGTTCGTTAGTAATCAACACCGCTTCTCACGCGGTGCCGATACGAAGGGAGTTCCGTATGGCCGAACTTACTGACCGCTTCGGGACCATGGTGTTCTCTGAGGAAGTCATGAAGGACTACCTCCCCAAGGACATTTGGAAGCGCCTTGCTGCAACCCTCGAGGGCGGTGAGCCGCTCGACCTGGATGTGGCCAACGCCGTCGCCCATGCCATGAAGGTCTGGGCCATCTCCAAGGGCGCGACGCACTACGCGCACTGGTTCCAGCCGCTTTCGGGCATTACGTCCGAGAAGCACGACAGCTTCCTGGAGCCCAACCACGACGGCACCGCCATTACCAAGTTTACGGGCAAGAACCTCATCCAGGGCGAGCCCGATGCCTCGAGCTTCCCCAACGGCGGTCTGCGTGCTACCTTCGAGGCCCGTGGCTACACCGCTTGGGACCCCACTAGCCCCGCCTTTATCAAGGACGATGTCCTGTGCATCCCCACGGCTTTCTGCTCCTACACGGGCGAGGCCCTGGACAAGAAGACCCCGCTGCTGCGCTCCATGACTGCGCTCTCGCGTGAGTCTAAGCGCGTTTTGGCGCTGTTTGGCAAGACCCCCAAGAAGGTCGTTCCTTCCGTGGGCGACGAGCAGGAGTACTTCCTGATCAAGAAGGACGCCTATCGCAAGCGCAAGGACCTGGTCATCACCGGCCGCACCCTCTTTGGTGCTGCTCCCTGCAAGGGCCAGGAGCTCGAGGAGCACTACTTTGGCGCTATCCGCCCCACTGTCTCGGCCTATATGAAGGATTTGGACGATGAACTGTGGGCGCTTGGCATTCCCGCCAAGACCAAGCACAACGAGGTTGCTCCCTGCCAGCATGAGCTCGCCCCGGTCTATGGCGAGGTCAACGAGGCCATCGACCAGAATCTGGTCATGATGGAGAAAATGAAGCTCATCGCCTCCCGCCACGACTTGGTCTGCCTGCTGCACGAGAAGCCCTTCGAGGGCATCAACGGTTCGGGCAAGCACAACAACTGGTCGCTTGGCACCGAGTCCGAGAATCTGCTCGATCCGGGCGACACCCCGCTCGACAACCTGCAGTTCATCGTCTTCCTCACCGCGGTGATCGAGGCCGTCGATAACTATCAGGAGCTCCTGCGTGCCTCCGTTGCCTCGGCCGGCAACGACCATCGTCTGGGCGCCAACGAGGCTCCTCCGGCGATTATGTCCATCTTCCTGGGCGACCAGCTTACCGAGGTCGTCGAGAAGATCATCGATGGCAAGGCTTCCGTCCATGCCACGCGCGGCGTGCTCGACCTGGGCGCCGATACCCTGCCCAAGCTGATGCAGGACAACACCGACCGCAACCGCACCTCCCCGTTTGCCTTCACCGGTAACAAGTTCGAGTTCCGTGCCTGCGGCTCCGAGCAGAACGTCTCCGACTCCAACCTGGTGCTCGATGCCGCCGTGGCCAAGTCGCTCAAGTCCTTCGCCGACGCGCTTGAGGGTACGCCCGAGGATGACTTCCAGGACGCCGCGCTCGAGTACTGCAAGAAGGTCCTGACCGACCACCAGCGTATCCTCTTCTCCGGCGATGGCTACTCCGACGAGTGGCCCGTCGAGGCCGAGAAGCGCGGCCTTGCCAACAACAAGACCACGGCCGACGCCCTGCCCGCCTTTGTTTCCGATAAGGCCATTGCGCTCTTTGAGGAGACGGGTGTCCTGACCAAGGCCGAGGCCCAGTGCCGCTACGATTGCAAGCTCGAGAAGTACAACAAGCTCATGAACATCGAGGCCACCACGATGGTTCGCGAGGCGCGTCGTACCTATCGCCCGGTCATTACCGCCTATGCCACCAAGGTCGCTAAGGGCCTTGAGACTATTCGTGCCGCCGGTGCCGAGGCCGCCATGCAGTGCGAGCAGAACACGCTCAACAAGCTCTGCAACGGCATCACCACCATCAACGACTCCATCAAGGCGCTCGACGCCGTGCATCAGAAGGCCGAGGCTCTCGATGGCCAGGAGCAGGCCAACGTGTATGCACACGAGGTCGTTCCCGCTATGGATACGCTGCGCGCTGCCGTGGATGCCATGGAGGAGATTGTGGCCGCCGACTACTGGCCGGTCCCGACCTACGACGACATACTGTTCTATGTGTAACAGACACGTTTGATTTTGCGTGCGAAGGGGCCTCGCCTGTGCGAGGCCCCTTCTTTTTATGTAGCTCGGACCTGCTTTGAACTTGCAGCCGAGCAGGCGTTTCACGCGGGGCATCTTGAAAGTTGTAACCTGTTTTGGCACGCGGACGTTTCGGGCGTTTGTTCGTAAAGGGGAGGATTATCCGATGAAGGTATTCGATATCGTGTTTAGCCCGATGGGTGGAACAGAAAAGGCGTCTGGCTACATTGCCAATGCGTTGGAAGGGGAAACCGTTGCTGTAGATCTGACCGATAGCGGGCTTGGTTTTCGCACGGTTGCGATGACAAAAGAGGATGTAGCCGTGATCGCGGTGCCCTCGTATGGCGGGCGAGTCCCGGCTGTGGCTGCGGAGCGCTTGGGTATGATGCGGGGAAACGGTGCGCAGGCGGTTCTGGTTTGTGTTTACGGAAACCGCGCGTATGAGGACACGCTGGTCGAGCTTGAGGATGCGGCAAAGGGCGCGGGCTTTCGGGTGATCGCGGCGGTTTCTGCCATCGCCGAGCATTCTATTGTTCGCCAGTTTGCAGCCGGTCGGCCAGATGCGCAGGACGCGGCGCAGCTCATTGGGTTTGCGGATCAGATTCAGCAAAAGATGTCTGCAGGAGATGCTTCTGAGCCGGCTATTCCGGGCAATCGTCCCTATAAGAAGGCCGGGGGCACCGGTATGGTGCCTAAGGCCACAAAGGAGTGCACCGCCTGCGGAGCTTGTGCCGCAGCGTGCCCTGTTGGCGCTATCGATAAAGACGATCCCAAGCGGGTGGACAAAAAGGCCTGCATTTCCTGCATGCGTTGCGTTGCCGTGTGTCCGTGGGGCGCTCGCGCGGTAAATCCCGTCATGCTCTCTGCGGCTACCAAGATGTTGAGCAAAGTCTGCGCCGAACGGAAGGAGTGCGAGCTGTTTATCTAGCGCAGGGGCTTTGAGTCTTCTTCATCTAATGTCAAGAAAGAACGAACCCGTGCGATGGTAACTCGCACGGGTTCGTACATTTTTGAGTTGGTGCCCCCAGCGGGATGTCCGCGTGCGGCTGGCGCCGCCCGCATTCGCTGCGTCGCTTCACTCCTTGCGTGCTGCGCTGGAAAACGCTTGCGCGTTTCCTCAGCTCCGCACCCTGTCGGGTTCGAATCCCGGCACATGGATAGCAAAAAGCCCGCTACCGAATTGGCAACGGGCTTCTCAGATTCTGTGGTGCCCC
>JAXJCX010000091.1:0-59298 GCA_036302225.1 Collinsella sp. | reverse complement strand
GAGCACGACGGACTTCTCGGTCATGCGCTTGTGGCCCATGGCGTTCCACTCGGCGGCGTGGATCAGGTAGACCTCGAGGTCGCGGTCGCCGAACTTGTTCATGAGGTACTCGAGCTGCATGAGCTCGTCCCAGGTGCCGCCAACGCCCATCAGGAACACGGTGTCGTAGCCCTCGTCGGCAACCTTGTCGGCGAGCGCGGTCATCTTCTTGCCGGTCTCGTAGAGCGCCTTGCCGTCCTCGAGATAGCCCTCCTGGTCGAAATGCATGATCTCGATCTTCTCGGTTTCCTTCATTTGTCTCTCCTTTCTGGGGTTGTTTCCACATCCCCCATGCCAACGGGCATCAAAACCCGCTTACATTCCGTAACACTCGGCCGCTTTGGCCTTAAGCGCATTGACTGACTCTTCGTAGCCCTCTGCCTTGACCTCCATTTGCTTGGAGACAGCATCGAGATACGGGTGCACGTCCCATGACTTCAGACGCTCGGCTATCATGGCCGCAATCGTCTGGAAGAACACAAGATTGGGAATTGCGCTGAGCAGCGGAGCCACCTGAGGCACCGCAACCTCGTGAGCCCTACCCTTGGGATGGGCCGTGAGCAGCACCGTTTTTGTCGTAACGTTCGATAGCGCATCAGCGATATTCGCAAGACGCTCCGACCCCTGCGGATCGTCGACGATAAACACCAGATAGCCCGGAACGATCTGCATCTCGGGACCGTGGACGAACTCCTCGCCTTCGTGATGCATGGCAGGAATCTTGATGGTCTCGCTCAGCTTGAGGGCCGCCTCTTCGGCAACGCCATAGTTGGGGCCGTTGCCGACGACCATGGCGGGCGTGTGCTCAGAAAGCTCGAGCATGTGGTCTTGGACATATGCCTCGGCGGTCTTGCACATCACGGCATTGGCCTGGATAGCCTCACGCAGGTCGTCAAGACGCTGGGCAACGCCCTTGGCGTCAATCGTTCCGCGCGCCTGACCGCCGTAAATACCAAAGAGCACCAGGTACTCAACGAGCACCTCGACGCCCAGAGTCACAAAGTCCACCGACTCGACGCCCACACCGTAGTCAAGAACGATGTCAGCGTGTTCCTTGATGGGTGCCTCGACGTTTGCCGTGAGCGCAACTGCAGCCATATCGTGTGCGCGCATGTAATCGAGCGCCGCAATCGTATTGGTCGAATAGCCACTCTGCGAAACGGCAATGTTGAGCACATGCTGCGGATAGGTGTGTTCAAAATCGACGAAGGCCTCGGGCGTCACAACGGACACCTGCATTTGCAGGGCATCTTGCAGGTAATCGCGGGCGCAATCGGCGGCATGGCGCGACGAACCCGAAGCAACGATGCGCAGCGCGTCAAAAGAACCGGACTGGAAAATATCAACGAGCTGCGCTACCAGCTCAGACGAACGCTCGAGGTTCTCCCCCATACGCACATGGGCAAGCTGAACGTAATCGAGCATCTTCATCGTCTCACCTCGTAACAAATCATTAGTATTTGATACCAATCACAGTTACAGGTTACGGCTTTTTGATACCTCTTTGTCGATTATTTTATCCCCATCGGCGAACGGTCGATTTTGAGCCCTGTAAGGTTGTATATACAGCTGACCCAACGATCAAAACTGGTTAGTTTCCCAGCCGTTATTCACAAAATACCAGCTAGTACGTATAGGTGTAGCCGCCCGTATCGCCACGATTGAAGGACTTTACATACTCGATAGCCTGACCGCTCGCGTCATAGCTCACGCATTCCAAAAGCAAAACAAGATCGCCCTGTTCCAGTCCAAGGAGGCCGGCATCTCGTGCGCCCAGCGCTTCGATATCGAGCTTTTCCTGTGCCATGACTGGCTTTCGGCCCAGCATCTCATAGGTCTCGTACAAACTGAAGACCGACACGTCAATATCTTCGATGGTTGGGAACAGCAGGCAGGGAATCAGCGCCGTCTCAATCGATACGGGGCTACCGTTTATGCAGTTCAGGCGTCGAACGGAATAGAGCAGGTCGTCCTCGGCGATGCCAAACAGGTCGGCGTAATATGGCCCCGCATAACGCTTGGAACGCGCGAGAATACGGACGGACGGCTCGCCGCCCGAAGCACGGACCGATTCACGGAAACCGACCGTGCGTTCAAAAAAAGCAGGTACTTTCTGCGCCACAAAGGCACCTTTTCCCCGAACACGGCGAATCTGCCCGCGCCGAACCAGCTCATCGACAGCGCTTCGGATGGTCAAGCGTGTCGTACCAAATTCCTCGGCAAGGTCTTTTTCGGACGGAATCATGGAACCCGTGGGATATATACCGCGCTCGATACGTTCCTCGATGCGGCGTCGAATGCGCATATAAACCGGGGTGGCATCTACTGTTTCAGCCATTGTTCACCTGCCACGCTCCTCATGCCGTTCTCTTCGCCGTTATCGGCAAAGCGGAACTTTGTGGGCAAAATCACCGATTTGCAATGCTCCACAAAACGCATGTCCTTATCGAATTCGATCGAGCTCTCATAGAACACCGGCGTTCCCTCTTCTTGCTGGAGCAGCTCGGCCTCTTCGGCGTTCAAACGCGAGATGGAGATATGCTCACGTCCATGCTCAACACGCACGCCACCTTCTTTGAGCAAGACATCGTAAAGGCTCTCACACTCAAAATCGTGCTCGGGAAGCGCGGGGCACAGGGACAGGTTAACGTGAGCGGTCTCGATTGACGCCGGCTCGCCCTCTATAAGTCGAATGCGCTGCATGCGGAGTAAAGGAGCGCCCACAGCCACCCCAAGCTTGTCGGCAAGCGCCTCATCCGCCTCGATGGTCCCGGTGGAAACCAGACGAGAAGAGGGGTGCAGGCCGGCAGTCCGCACAGCATCGGAAAAGTTATACGTTTCCTGGAAGATATTCAGCGGCTTGGGAGGACACACATACGTACCCGATCCGCGACGGCTCTCGAGCGTTCCACACGAGATGAGCCGCGTGATACCGGCGCGCAACGCCGTACGCGAAACGCCAATCTCTTCGCACAGCACGCGCTCAGCCGGCAGGCGATCGCCGCCGGCAAGCTGGTGGTGCTGGATATACCAAAGAATTCCCTCAACAGCACGATCTTTGGGGGGAATTGCATAAGATTCGCCTGCCATTGCACAGACTCCTCATTCAGAAACGTATGCCGCCAAAATTAGACCAGCCCTCCCATGGCATCAAATTCGGCCTTGATCTTCTCGGCGACATTCCGATACGACTTATATAGACTTGAATCGCGTTTGACTTCGTCGGTCATAACGGGAATCTCTAATTTGGAAACCTCGTCTTTTCCCGTCTGAACCGCCACAACAACGCCCATACCAAGACACATATTACGCTTGGCAGCGTTTATTTTCGCCGCCTTGGCAGGATTTGCCAGGATACGCTGGGCAAATTCCTGTTTTGAGGCCACTTCCTCGGCCTCCGGATCGCCCGCCTCGGCCACTTCGCACTGCAACACATCCGCATAGTCAAAAATCTTCGGCTCGCCGCCGCGCTGATGCACGGCCCACTTGCGGCGCGTGGCATCCTGGTAGATAGCCGGCAAAAACGTAAACCGCGGCGGGTCCAAAATCGTATCCGTGATGGTAAACACATCGGGATCAAAGGCATCCTGCGGGTTTTTCTTCTTGAACAGCCCCATATCAGCCTCCCGTACTAGCATTAAACAACTCAAGCCGAATATAGCACCAATTTCAAGCTCACGCTTTATCACATCGGTGCGCGGCGTCTATGGCTCGCCCAGCGGAAGGGTTCACAGACGAGGGCCGGGGTGGGGTGCTTGGTTTTGGAAGTGGGCTCCGCGAACTTCTCAAAACAAAGTATGCCTCCCCGGCCTCGCCGGCAAATAGCGGACACTCCGCATGCAATCTATGCAAACAAACAAGTGCGCTTAGCTATATTCGGTAAGATCAAGCACACTGCCCTTCACGATAAGCGCCGGTTCCAGAACGACCTCTTCGGCACGCTTACCGCCCCTACCGGCAAGACGCTTGGACATGCAGGCAAAAGCATGCTCCGCAAGGACACCGGGATCCTGCTCAATCGCAGTCAGCGCCGGCTCAAAGAGAACGTCGGCCGCCGAGTTGTCATAGCTTACGACCGAGATATCGCCCGGGATGCTCTTCCCCATCTCGTGCAAGCGCTTGAGCAGACCGAGGGCAATGTTATCCGAGCTTGCAAACACGGCGGTGGCATCGGTTGCAAGCACGGCCTCCGAGGCCTCGTAGGCGCTCGGGATGTAATATTCGCTCTCAAACTCCAGGCGCGCGTCGATGGGCAGTCCCACCTCGCGCAGCGCGCGCTCGTAACCGGCGAGTCGCTTGCGGCCCGTATTGGAGCGACGCGCGTTAACCAGAAAGGCGATGCGGCGATGACCCTGCTCAATCAGATACCGCGTAGCCATGTAGCCGCCCATCTCGTGGTCGAACATCACCTTGTCGCACTCGAGTCCCTCAATGGCACGGTCGACCATCACGGCAGGGATAGGCAGATGGCTCACTTCCTCGCGCAGGGCGCGATCGTCGGAGAACTCGTCACCCACCACCAGAAAGACGCCGTCGACGCCGCGCGTCACCAGCTGGCGTAGCAGTTCCAGATCGTCATCGGCGCTTCCACCCGAGCTGGTAATAAAGAGTGCATAGCCGTCTTCACGGCAGCGCTTTTCCAAGCTGCCGGCGAGCGAGGCAAAAAAGCGACTCTCGATATTGGGAACGATCAGGCCTAAGGTGCGCGACTCGCGCATAACCAGGCTACGCGCGATCTGGTTGGGAACATAGTGGTTGCGCGCCGCAACCTCCTTGATGAGCCTGCGGTTTTCTTCCGAGATGCGACAGGGCCGATTATTGAGAACAAGCGAGACCGACGAAGGGGAAAGCCCCACCTCCTGGGCGATCTGCTTGAGGGTGACTTTGTTGGCCATCTCGCTCCTTCCGGGTTTACGCGCAATCTCTTGAAAGTATAGCGACTGCCCATCTACCTCGGTGATAAACACTTTACCAATCCGGTGGACGGCTGTTTTATCGCCGCCAGCGCACCAAATCCGTCCAGGTGGGGTATATTGCAATCGATCGATGACAACAACCACCAAAAGGCGGATATTCGTATGCACGAGAACGACTTTTTTAACGAGGACCTGCTTTGCGCGCTCGCCGGCGTTGCCGGCGAGGACAACGTACTCATGAGCGAGCCCATGCGCGAGCACACCACGTTTAAGATCGGCGGCCCGGCCGATGTCTTCGTCACGCCCGACACCGAGCAGGGCCTCGTCGCCACGCTCGATACCTGTTATCGCTGCGATCTGCCACTCACCATCGTGGGCAACGGCTCCGACTTGCTCGTCGGTGACAAGGGCATCCGCGGCGTCGTCGTAGCGCTGGGCAAGGGCCTCTCCGACATTACGGTCGACGGCACGCATGTCACGGCAGCAGCCGGCGCCTTGCTTTCCGATGTCGCCGCGGCGGCAGCCGAGGCCGGTCTCACCGGTATGGAGCCCATCTCGGGTATCCCCGGATCGGTCGGCGGCGCCTGCTACATGAACGCCGGTGCCTACGGTGCCTGCATGGCCGACGTGCTGGAGTCCGTACGGGTCTACAAGCCCGCACGCGTCCTCGACGATGGCACCCGCGGCAGCGGCAATATCATTGAGTTCGATGTCGATGAGCTCAACCTGGGTTACCGCAAGAGTCGCATTGCCGACGACGGCTTTATCGTGCTCTCGGCAACCTTCAACCTCGCCCCGGGCAACGCCGCGATGATCAAGGCCGACATGGACAACTACCGCCAGCGCCGCGAGGACAAGCAGCCGCTCGACATGCCGAGCGCCGGCTCCACCTTCAAGCGCCCCGAGGGCTACTTTGCCGGCAAGCTCATCATGGATGCCGGCTTGCGCGGCCACGCCGTCGGCGGCGCCCAGGTGAGCGAAAAACACTGCGGCTTCGTCGTCAACGCCGACCACGCCACCGCCGCCGACGTCGACGAACTCATCCGCCACATCCAAGCAACCGTCAAAGACCAATTCGATGTAGACCTAGAACCCGAAGTCCACCGAGTCGGCGAATTCCTCTAACAAAAAAGGCCCCGAAAGGGGCCTTCGCCATATTTATTCAGATAACCCAGTCCGGTGTGTCGCGCCCCGAACCCGGAAGGTCCGGGACCGCGGGCGAGGCATAAGGTTGGTCGCGAGTTCCGCACGCAAAGAAGGCCACTTAATGTGGCCTTCGTCTTGCGCAGGACTGTAGAGCAGGCAACCTTATGCCTCGCCCGCGGTCCCGGACCAACTTACTTCAAACCGCAGCTACGACAGCGCAATACCGCCAAGCCAGCCCCAACGCACGCCAGAGCCAGTGCCATAGAAGCTAATAAACGAATCGAGCGACTTAGACGTAATGGCTCCCTCATTGCTCATAACGATGCCGCCGCCAACGTAGATACCCACATGACCGTAGATAAGGCCCGGAGCACCCGTGCCGCTGTGCGAGGAATCGGCCACGATCATGCCCACCTGCAGCGCCGAGCGGTCGGAGCTATAGCACCAGGCGTTAAACATGTCGCACGCATTGCCTCCAAAGTAGCCAACGCCGGCGTTACGGAAGACATTGGTGACCCACGCCGCGCACCAGTTCTGACCCGGCGAAGGCGTGGAGTAGCACGCGTTGACGACAGCCTGCTGCTTGCCCGAGCCGGCATTCTGCTGCGGAGTTCCGGGCGCGTACGATCCACCACCCGAGCTCGAACCACCCGAGTAGGAATTGTTCTTGTTCGCGGCAGCCGCGGCAGCGGCAGCCTTCCTAGCGGCCTCCTCAGCCTGGGCAGCAGCGAGGATCTCGGAATCGCGCTGAGCCATGAGCTCCTTGACGTCGTCGGAAAGACCGTTCAGCACGGTCTGGACTTCTTGCTGCTTGGCCTGCATGTCCTGCATCTGGGCAGTCTGCTGGTCCTTGAGCTTCTCTAAGTCGGCCTTCTGCGACTCGAGCTCGGTCTTTTGCGCATCGAGCTCTTCCTGGATGGTCTGAATGTCCTCGATGGCGTCGCGGTCGCTCTTGTTGATCTTCTCAACGTAATGCGCGTTGGCGACGAGTTCCTCAAACGAGCCAGAGGCCAGCAGCAGCGACAGGATGTTCGTGCCGCCGGACTTGTAGCTGGCGGCCACGCGATCGGAAAGGTCGTTGCGCTTCTTCTTGAGCTCGGCCTTCTTTTCATCGATCTGGGCCTGCGTGTCGTCAATCTTGCCCTGGACATTCTCGATGTCGTTGAGGGTCTGGGCATTCTTGTTGGCCAGCGCCGCATACTCATTTGCGATGCTGTCGAGCTGGGCCTGAACCTCGTCGAGCTGGGCCTGGGCGGCATTCAGTTTATCGGTGGTTTCTTTGGAAGCCTCCGCCGCATGGGCGCGAGCGGGCAGGCCAAAAAGAACTGCCGCAGAAGCGGCGCCGAACAGGGCCTTGAGGGCAGTGCGGCGCGAGAGCTCCTGGGAAAGGATGGAATCGCTGTTTGGTGACATATGTACTCCGTTACATGCTTATTTATATGTCGCTCAACTCATACATATTAGCGTACATATGGCGCGTCCCAACGATTTCCACGAACGGCAGGAAACTGCAAGGTCAGCGGCTCGTAAGCAAATGCCAAAGATCAGGTTATGCGTACGCAAGCTCTTCTGATGAGTACGTTAGCACAATCCTCTGCTTTTCCTACAGCGCACGATTTGGGCGTCCCTGCCTGCGCTATACTCCCCTCAAGAAGTGTTCCTGATTCGATAGGAGACTACATGTCCAAAGCACTCGACCCCAAAGACACCTGCGTCCTCGTTACCGGTGGCGCCGGCTTTATCGGCTCGCACACCGTCGTTCAGCTGCTCGAGGGTGGCTACCAGGTCGTCATCGTCGATGATCTCTCCAACTCCAGCGCCGTCGCCGTCGACCGCGTCAAGACCATCGTGGGCGACGAGGCCGCCAAGAACCTCACCTTCTACGAGGCCAACGTGCTCGACCGCGATGCGATGAACAAGATCTTCGATACCCATCAGATCGACCGCGTCATCCACTTTGCCGGCTTTAAGGCCGTCGGCGAGTCGGTGAGCAAGCCCGTCGAGTACTACCACAACAACATCGAGAACACCCTGGTGCTCATCGACGTCATGCGCAACCATGGCTGCAAGTCCATCATCTTCTCGAGCTCCTCGACCGTCTACGGCGACCCGGACAACCCGCCCGTCACCGAGGAGGATCCTAAGAAGCCCGCGACCAACCCCTATGGTTGGACCAAGTGGATGATCGAGCAGATCCTTATGGACGTCCACACCGCCGACCCCGAGTGGGACGTCGTGCTGCTCCGTTACTTCAACCCCATTGGCGCTCATCCGTCGGGCCTGATCGGCGAGGACCCCAAGGGCATCCCCAACAACCTGGTGCCCTATGTCGCCCAGGTTGCCGTGGGCAAGCTCGAGGCCGTTCAGGTCTTTGGCAACGACTACCCCACCCCCGACGGCACCGGCGTGCGCGACTACATCCACGTGTGCGATCTGGCCTCTGGTCACGTTGCCGCCCTTAATTGGATGAACGGCAAGACCGGCGTCGAGATCTTTAACCTGGGCACCGGCACCGGCACCTCGGTACTCGAGGTCGTTGCCGCCTTCTCCAAGGCTTGTGGCAAGGAACTGCCCTACGTGATCCGCGAGCGCCGCGCCGGCGACATCGCTGCCAACTGGTGCGATGCCTCCAAGGCCGAGCGCATGATGGGCTGGAAGGCCCAGTACGACATCGCGGACATGTGCCGCGATAGCTGGAACTGGCAGAGCCACAACCCCAACGGCTTTGCCGACGCCGAGTAGCAAAAACCTACATACCGCTCTTGCCCCGATCTCACGTTGTGAGGTCGGGGCTTTTTCATGGCATATAACCATTCGCCGAAAATCGACCAACTTTTTTATCTTGCCTGTACATGTTTAAACAACATGTTTTACAATAGGCGTATCGAATCAGAACATCGGAGGCGGACTGCACACCCATCGGCAGGCCGACCCCACAACAAGAAGGTTGGTGAGCGCATTCATGGAGCGTGCAAGCGGCGTCCTCATGCCCGTCTCATCTCTGCCCGGACCATACGGAATCGGCGGCTTTGGTTGGAATGCCTACGACTTCGTCGATTTTCTCGCCTCGTGCAAACAACATTACTGGCAGATTCTGCCCCTTACGACGACCAGCTATGGCGATTCGCCCTATCAGTCGTTCTCGGCCCGCGCAGGCAACCCCAACTTTATCGACTTTGCCGAGCTTATCGAGGCAGGGTATCTGGAGCAGCGCGATATCGATGGCGTGTATCTGGGATCCGACCCCAGCAATGTCGACTACGGTGCCATCTTTGGTGGCCGCCGTCAGATTCTCGACCGCGCCGCTGAGCGCTTTGCTGCCGACAAGCCGGCCGATTTCGATGACTTTATCCAGGCCAACGAGGACTGGCTCATCCCCTACTGTGAGTTCATGACCGTCAAAGAGGAGTGCGGTCTCAAGGCGTTTTGGGAGTGGCCCGCGGAGCTCCGCACCCGCGGCGAGGCTTCCGCCAAGGTCTGCGCCGACCATCCGGCGCGTATGCTCTACCACCAGATGACGCAGTACTTCTTCGATCGCCAGTGGAGCCGCCTCAAGGCCTATGCCAACGAGCGCGACATTCTCATCATCGGCGACCTGCCCATCTATGTCTCGCGTGACTCCGTCGAGATGTGGGCGACGCCTGAGCTCTTTAAGATCGACGCCGCCGGCAATCCGGTGAGCGTCGCCGGCACGCCGCCCGACCAGTTCTCGGCCACCGGCCAGTACTGGGGCAACCCCATCTACGACTGGGACGCCATGGAGTCCGACGGCTTCTCCTGGTGGGAGGGCCGCATTCGCGCCGCCCTCAACATGTACGACGTCATCCGCCTGGATCACTTCCGCGGCTTCGAGGCCTATTGGGAGGTGCCGTTCTCCTCTCCCGATTCGTCCTACGGTTCGTGGACGCAGGGTCCCGGCCTCAAGTTCTTCAAGACGCTCGAGGAAAAGCTCGGCACGCTGCCCATCATCGCCGAGGACTTGGGCTTCCTCACCCCCGGCGTCATCGACATGCGCGACAACTCGGGCTTCCCCGGCATGAAGATCCTGCAGTTTGCCTTTGAGGGCACCAACTCGTACTACCTGCCGCATAACTACATCGCCAACACCGTCGCCTATGTGGGCACCCACGACAACGAGACGGCGCGCGGTTGGTTTGAGGGAACGGCCACCCCGCGTCAGCGTGAGCAGGCAGCCCTGTACACCCATCAGCAGGCCGGCGAACCCATGGCAGATGCACTCAATCGCACCATCGCCGCCAGCGTGAGCGACACGTGCATCTACACCATGCAGGACCTGCTCAACTTGGGCAACGAGGCGCGCATCAACACCCCTGCCACGCTGGGCGGCAACTGGACCTGGCGCATGCTCGACGGCGCCATCACCCGCGAGCTCGAGCACAAACTCACCGACTGGACCGAGACCTACTTCCGCATCCCGTCGGAAGCCGAAATCGAGCTTCCTCAATAGGAGCTACCGCGCCCGGCCCCTCCCCACCGTGCGGACGCGCTTGCTTTTCCCGCGCGAGGCCACCCCAATCCCCTCGCGCGGGCTTCTTATGAATTGCAGACATGAAACAACCCATCACAGGAGAAAACATGCCCCAAATTAACCTCATGGAACTCGCCGAGCAGTCTTTTGGCGCCTCGCTCGAGCAGCTCGACGACCGTCGCATTTACAAGCTGCTGGTCAAACTCGTGCAGGAGCGCTCCGCCGCCCGCCCGCTCAACAACGGCAAGAAAAAGCTCTATTACATTTCCGCCGAATTTTTGATCGGCAAGCTGCTCATCAACAACATGATCGACCTCGGCATCTACGACGAGGTTAAGGACCAGCTCACCGCCGCAGGCCACGACCTCAACAAGATCGAGGAGTTCGAGGTCGAGCCGTCACTCGGCAACGGCGGCCTGGGCCGCTTGGCCGCATGCTTCCTGGATTCCATCGCCACGCTGGGCTTGACCGGCGATGGCGTGGGCCTCAACTATCACTACGGTCTGTTCCGTCAGCGCTTTGTCGACAACCAGCAGAAGGCCGTCCCCGACGAGTGGCTCGGTGAGCAGGACATCCTAGTCGACGATGGCCGCTCCTACACCGTCGAGTTCGGCGATTTTGCCGTTACCTCCAAGCTCGTCAACATCGATGTGCCCGGTTACGGCCAGCCCACCAAGAACCGCCTGCGCCTGTTCGACCTAGCGAGCGTCGACGACGGCCTGGTCCCCGGCAGCTCCATCGACTTCGACAAGACCGAGATCGCCAAGAACCTCACCTTGTTCCTCTACCCCGACGATTCCGACGAGCAGGGCCGCCTGCTTCGCATCTACCAGGAATACTTCATGGTGAGCAACGCCGCCCAGCTCCTGATCGACGAGGCCGTCGAGCGCGGCAGCAACCTGCACGATCTGGCCGACTACGCCGTGGTCCAAATTAACGACACGCACCCCACCATGGTCATCCCCGAGCTCATTCGCTTGCTCACCACCGAGCACGACATCGAGTTTGACGAGGCCGTGACCATCGTACGCTCCATGGTCGCCTACACTAACCACACGATTCTTGCCGAGGCGCTCGAGAAGTGGCCGCTCGCCAGCCTACAGAAGGTCTCCCCTGCCATCGCCGACATTATCGTCAAGCTCGATGAGATCGCGAAGGCCGAGCACGATGACCCGCGCGTCGCCATCATCGACAAACACGATACCGTCCACATGGCCCACATGGACATCCACTTTGGCTTCTCCATCAACGGCGTAGCCGCCCTCCACACCAAGATCCTGGAGGACACCGAGCTTCATCCGTTCTACGAAATCTATCCCGAGAAGTTCTCCAACAAGACCAACGGCATCACCTTCCGCCGCTGGGTCCATGGGGCCAACCCCGCGCTCGCCAGCCTGCTCGACGATGTGATCGGCACCGACTGGCGCAGCACCGGCGACCTGAGCAAACTCGCCAAGTTCGCTGACGACAAGGACGTTCTTGAGCGCCTGGCCGCCACCAAGGTCGAGGCCAAGGCCATCATGCGCCAGTTCATGGCGCTCGAGCAGGGCGTGACCATTCCCCCCAACGCCATCATCGACGTCCAGGTCAAGCGCATCCACGAGTACAAGCGCCAGCAGATGCTCGCGCTCTACATCATCTGGAAGTACCTCGATATCAAGAACGGCAACAGACCTAAGCACCCCGTCACCATCATCTTTGGTGGCAAGGCGGCGCCTGCCTACACTATCGCGCAGGACATCATCCATCTGATCTTGACGCTGTCGCAGTGGATTGCAAACGACCCCGACGTGGCTCCCTACCTGCAGGTTGTCATGATCGAGAACTACAACGTCACCGCCGCCGAGCGCGTGATCCCCGCCGCTGACATCTCCGAGCAGATCAGCCTGGCCTCCAAGGAGGCGAGCGGCACCTCCAACATGAAGTTCATGCTCAACGGCGCCCTAACCCTGTGCACGCTCGACGGTGCCAACGTGGAGATTGCCGAGCTCGTGGGCGACGAGAATATCTATACCTTTGGTGCCTCGTCCAAGCAGGTCGAGCAGCTCTATGCCGACGGCACCTACAGCGCCGGTGCACTTTACCGCAAGCCCGGCATTAAACTGCTGGTGGACTTCATCACCAACCCCGCCTTTATGGCGACCGGCAACGCCGAGCGCCTGCAGCGCCTGCACGACGACATTAAGGGCAAGGACTGGTTTATGGCCCTGCTCGACATCGAGGAGTACATCCAGACCAAGGAGCGCGTGTTGGCCGACTACGAGGACCAGGACGCCTGGATGCGCAAGGCGCTCATCAATATCGCCAACGCCGGCACCTTCTCGTCCGACCGCACGATCTCCCAGTACAACGACGAGATTTGGCACCTGAGCTAATTTCGCTCCCTTTACCCATCCTCTTGAAAGCGGAGTCGCGGCAACGCGGCTCCGTTTTTTGTGCCCCTGTGTTGTCCGTGACCTGCCTCGACCAAAAATCTCGACCTGTAACATCTAGCCGACATAATTGAGTCTACCTGTTACAGATCAAGACGGAAGGACAGGCAGCTCGACGCTGTCTCAATCTGTAACATCTAGGCTCAATTTGGCCCTCTACCTGTTACAGTTCGAGACAAACAAACCTACAGACAACCCCAACACAAAGAAAGGCTCCCCTCTCGCCCAGCGGACGGGAGGGGAGCCTTATATGTGACCGCGGCAAAAGGATGGCAATACCGCAGTCGCCCAAAGGGAGGGTCCGGATGCACCGGGCCTAGATAAGGTTCTTGCCAGACACCTTATCGAAGAGATGGGTCGCGTTCTTCTCGAACTTGAACCAGATGGTGTCGCCAGCCTTGAGCGCGCCCTTGGCCTCGAGATCGACGACGGGGATAATCAGAACAAACTGGCCGTCGGGAGCGGTCACGTGGACATGCTCGGTCGAGCCCATGAGCTCGGTCACCTCGACGGTACCCTGGAGCGCGCCCTCCTCGCCCTTGTCGGCAAGCAGGATCTGCTCGGGACGCACGCCGGCCGTAATCTCCTTCACGTCGCCGCCGTCCCAGTTGAGGGCAAGCTGAGCGCAAGTCTCGGGGGCGAGCGCCACGTTCATATCCTCGGTCTTGACGGTAAAGCCGTTGCCCGAGCGCACCAGCTGGGCATCGAAGAAGTTCATCTGCGGCACGCCGATGAAGCCGGCGACGAAGATGTTCGCGGGATGGTTGAAGACCTCCTGCGGGGTGGCGATCTGCTGGACGACGCCGTCCTTCATGACCACGATACGGTCACCGAGGGTCATAGCCTCGGTCTGGTCGTGAGTAACATAAATGAACGTGCCCTTGATCTCGTGGCGCAGCTTAATGAGCTCGGCACGCATCTGGTTACGAAGCTTGGCGTCCAGGTTGGACAGCGGCTCGTCCATCAGGAAGACCTTGGGGTCACGCACGATGGCGCGGCCGATAGCGACACGCTGGCGCTGGCCGCCCGAAAGCGCCTTGGGCTTACGGTCGAGGTACTCGGTAATGCCCAGAATATCGGCAGCAGAGCGAACTTTGCGGTCGATCTCGTCCTTGGGGACCTTCTTGAGCTCGAGCGTAAACGCCATGTTCTCGTACACCGTCATATTGGGGTACAGAGCATAGCTCTGGAACACCATGGCGATGTCGCGGTCCTTGGGCGCCACGTCGTTGACGCGCTTGCCGTCGATGAGCACATCGCCCGAGGTAATGTCCTCCAGGCCGGCGACCATGCGCATCGTCGTGGACTTACCGCAGCCAGAGGGGCCAACGAGGACGACGAACTCCTGGTCGTGAACGGTGAGGTTGAAGTCCTCTACAGCGAGCACACCGTCCTCGGTAACCTTGAGGTTGTGCTTCTTCTCCTCGGTCTTCTTCTTTTTGCCAAAGAAGCCCTTCTTTTTTGACTCGTTGTTGGGATACACCTTCTGAACATGTTTGAGTACGATCTCGGCCATGTCTCTACCTTTCGATACGCGGCACCGCGCTGAGGGGCGCCGCCAAAACTTGCAAAACAGTTACGGCATCAGCCCTTGACGGCACCTGCCACCACGCCGTCGATGATGTACTTCTGACAGAGGATGTACATGATGACGATGGGGATAACGACCATCATGATGCAGGCCATCATGGGGCCGAGCTCGACGTGGCCGTAGCCGCCGCGGAAGTACTGGATCAAGATAGGAATGGTCTTGTACTTGGTGGAGTCGAGCGTAAGGTAGGGCAGCAGATAGTCGTTCCAGACCCACATGGTCTCGAGGATGCCGACCGAAAGATAGGTGGGCTTCATGATGGGAAGGACGATCTTAAAGAACACCTGGACCGGGTTGCAGCCATCGATCATGGCCGCCTCTTCGATCTCGAGCGGAATGTTCTTTACAAAGCCGGCGAACATAAAGACCGCCAGGCCCGCGCCAAAGCCAAGATAGATAAAGCAGATGTTGAACGGCGTGTTGAAGCCGATGCGGTCCGCCAAATTGGACAGCGTGAACATGAGCATCTGGAACGGCACGACCATCGAGAACACGAACAGGTAATAGAAGAAGTTCGAGATCTTGTTGTTGACACGAACCACGTACCAAGCGCACATGGAGCAGCACACCAAGATCAGCACGACCGACGTGACCGTGATGATGAGCGAGTACATAAATGCCGAGGCAAAGCCCTGCTCGTTAAGGGCGTGCATGTAGTTTGCGAGGCCGTTGAACGTCTCGGGCGTGAGCAGATCGAATGCCGTGGTGGTGCTGATTGCGGTCGCTTTCTTAAAAGAATTAAGCGCAATCATGAACACGGGGTAGATCCACGCGAGCGACAGGATCGTAAAGAAAATCGAGAGCGCGCGGTTGATAACCTTATCGCGTTTCATTACTGCTGCACCTCCTTGGACCTCGTGGCCTTAAGCTGGATCATGGAGATGGCCACGACCAGGATGCAGAAGATAACCGCCTTGGCCTGACCAATGCCCTGCCATGCGATACCGGCACGCGAATAGAACGTGTTGTAGATGTTCAGGGCGAGCATCTCGGTGGAGTGCGCGGGGGCGCCGCCGGTAAGGGCGAGGTTCTGGTCGAACAGCTTAAAGCCGTTGGTGATGGACAGGAACAGGCAGATGGTGATGGTCGGCATCAGGTTAGGGATCTTAACCTTCCAAAACGTCTGCCATGCCGTAGCGCCGTCGACCTTGGCGGCCTCGATGTAGTCGGACGGAATGGACTGCAGACCAGCGATGTAGATGATCATCATGTAGCCGACCTGCTGCCACAGGGTCAGGATGATAAGGCCCCAGAAGCCAGCAGCAGAGTTAAGAGCGATGAGCTGGGCGCCCACGTTGGAGAGCAGGCAGTTGATCAGAATCTGCCAAATGTAGCCCAGCACGATGCCGCCGATCAGGTTAGGCATAAAGAAGATCGTACGGAAGATGTTGGTGCCTTTGAGCGCCTTGCGGGTGAGCGCCTGCGCAATGGCCAGGGCGATCACGTTGATGAGCACCGTCGACAGGAAGGCAAACGCCACGGTAAAGAAGAACGACGTGGAGAACTGCGGATCGGACAGCGCGCGCACGTAGTTCTCGATACCGACAAAGTGCGCGTTACTAATGATAATAAACTGGCAGAACGAGAGATAGAAGCCCTGGATAAAAGGGATCACGAACCCGATCATAAACGCCAGGCACGTGGGCAGCATAAAGAGCGGCCACCAGCGCTTGAGTGCTTTGCCCATAAAAGGGTCCTTTCAATATGCAGGGGGCGGGCAAACCAACGTCTGCCCGCCCCCTGTCGCTAATCAGATAGCTTGGGCAGCAACTGCTTACTCGGAAGCGGCCTTCTCGGTCTTCCAACCATCGACGAAGGCGTTCTTGACGCCGTCCCACTTGCTGTTATCGGCAGCGTAGGCAATCAGAGCCTGCTTGAGGTTCTTCTTCCACTCCTCGGAGGGAATGTAGACGAAGTCCCAAGCGACGGTCTTCTTGCCGTCCTTGGCCATGGCAACGGCCTGCTGCGAGAAGACGTTGGTGGTCTCCTTGGCGCTCTTGAACGGAGCGGTCAGACCCATCTTGTCGGCGATGATGCTGGTCGGGGTGTCAGCGGTGACGCACCAATACATGAAGTCCTCGGTGGCCTTCTGGGCATCCTCGGAAGCCTGGGAACTGACGCACCAGTAGTTCTCGCCGCCGGAGCACAGGCCCTGGTTCTCCTCGCCGTCAACACCGATGTAGATCGGCATCATGCCAATCTGATCGTCGGTCATGCCGGCCTTGACGAGGTCAGAGTAGGCCCAAGAGCCGTTCTGGTAGAAGACGGCCTTGCCGGTTGCGAACTCGTTGGTGGCGTCGTCGCCGGTCTTGGAAGCAAGCTGCGAAGGATCGCAGGTGGAGTCGGTGATGTACAGGTCGAAGATCTGCTTGTAGTTGTCGAGGAACTCACCCTTGATCTCGTCGTCCTCCTGGTTGTGCTCCTTCTCAAACTCGTAGTAGAGCGGCATGTTGGCAAGGTGGGTGGTGTAGCGCCAGCTGGAGGAGTCGTCCATGCCGGCGGAAGTGAAGGCACCCTCGACACCAAGCTCGTCCTTGCGGGCCTGGATGTCGTCGGCACAAGCCTTCAGCTTGTCGAAGGAGTTGATGTCCTCGGCCTTGTAGCCAGCCTTCTCGAGCAGCTGCTTGTTGTAGATGATGCCGAAGCTCTCCTGGACCCAGTCGATGCACACATCCTTGCCGTCGGATTGCAGAGCCAGGGAGTCGTCAATGAGCTCACCGCGGAGCTTGGTATCGGACAGGTCGGCGCAGTAATCCTTCCAGTTCTTAAGACCGGTGGGGCCGTTGACCTGGAACAGGGTCGGAGCGGAGCTCTTGGACATCTCGGACTTAAGCTTCTCCTCGTAGGTGTTGGAAGCGGCGGTCACGATCTTGACCTCGACGCCCTTCTCCTTCTTATAGGCCTTGGCGATCTCCTTCCACTCCTTGTCGACCTCGGGCTTGAATTGGAGGAAGTAGACCTCGGCAGCGTCACCAGAAGCAGAGGAGCCGGAGCCGGCAGAACCACCGCAACCCACGAGGCCCAGACCAAGAACTGCAGCCGCGGAACCAGCAAAGCCCAGGAACTGCCTTCTGCTCATTTCGTTCTTCATTACAATCCACCCTTTCACACCGTGGCGGCACCCTTTGCCGCCGCCTTCGGAGATTGGCTCGGGGACTTTGCCCCTTTTGCTGATTTGAACGATACGCTATTTGGCTAGTTGTTTGAACAAGTATTACTAGAGCGGTAGAAAAACTTCGGTGAACGGTAATTTCAACTTGATACTTGACAAGTTTTGTATAAACAATTATTTGTTATCTAATGCAGAGAAAACGCCCGGTCAAGCCGATGTACCGTCGGTTTGACCGGGCGTTTTCTCTTTGAGGCCATGAGTCTCGTCAGGCTGCGAGCTAGCCGGCTATCGCTTGGAATTGACGCGGTAATGGAAGATCTCGGGGTGTGTGCGAGTGTGCGTCACCTCAAACAAGATGCCATCCGAGGTGTACGACTGACTCTCCATGACGGCAACGCAGTTGTATTTGCCGAGGTCAAGATAGCTGCAGTCCTCATCGTTGGCGAGCTCGACACTCACCGTACGACGGCTCGCCATCACTTTGACACCGCGCTTGTGCTCCAGATAGCCGTAAATAGAATCTGCCGCGATCTCGGGAGTCAGGCCCTTGGCGATCGACGCCAAAAAATAGCCATGGTCCACTTGGCGCGCGTTGCCGTTGAGGCTTCGGACACGCACTACGCGAATCAACTCCTCGCCCACCTTAAAGCCCAGGTGACGAGAGAGTTGCTCGGTGCAAACCAGATGTTCGAAAGACTTAACGTCCGTCGATGCAACGGCATTGTTGCGCTTTGCAAACTCGCCAAACGACTCAACCTCTTCGAGTGCGCCCAACATGTCGGTTTCGCCCTTAAGCCAAATAACGCGCACGCCCTTGCCGTGTATGGGCTGCACAAACATCCCGTCGGCCAGCATACCCAAGGCGCGACGGACGGTATTGCGAGTGCATCCGAACTCCGCGGTCAGCTCGGCTTCGGTTGGCAGCATCTCCTGAAACGCATAGGTCCCATTAATGATGCGCGAGCGTATTTCTCGGTAGATTCCTTCGTATATCGCTTTTGGCATTGTTTCACCTCTACATTATTCATTTCCGGCTAGGCACGATAGCATTTCTTAAAGTTGTTTAAACCGAATATCGGTAAAGCGACAGGATTTAACCGTTGACGGTTTCTGTCATGCCCAAATCGGTTTCGCTCAAAACTGCCGGTACGACAATCGTCTGGTCCTCTACAATGAATCCATTGTTTAAACGTTTCCCCACGCGCAACGCGCCTCGATATTCGGAAGGCAGAACATGCTGCAAAAAATCCAACGCTTTGGCGGGGCAATGTTCGCGCCCGCCATGCTGTTTTCTATATCAGGCCTCATGGTCGGCGTCTCCGCTCTCGCAACGACTGCGGACATCGTCGGCGATCTCGCCGTATACGGAACCCCTTGGTACGTTTTTTGGACCATCATCCAGCGCGGCTCGTGGACGGTCTTTAAACGCCTCCCGCTCCTTTTTGCCGTAGCGCTGCCCATCGGTCTTGCCCAAAAACAACCGGCTCGTTGCTGCCTCGAGGCTCTCGTCGCCTATTTTGCCTACTGCTTCTTTTTGAGCGAGATCATTAAGCTGAGCGGAGACAACCTTGGACTTGAGTACCCGTCATCTTTGACCTCCGCCAGCGGTATCACCGTCATCGACGGCATCAAGACGCTCGACACCGGCATTATCGGCCCGCTGGCGGTATCGGCAACCGTCGTTGCCATCCATGACCGCTTCTACGATGCCAAGGTTCCCGATTGGCTCGGCACCTTCTCGGGCTCCTCGCTGGTCTACCTCATCAGCTTTTTTGCCGTGTTTGCCCTTGCTACTATCTCGGCCGCCATCGTGCCCTACGTATACGATGTAACCGATACGCTGCGTCACGCGCTTGCAGGCGTCGGTCCCTTTGGCGTGGGCATCTTTGTCTTTTTAGAACGAGCACTCGAGCCCTTTGGCCTGCACCACCTGCTCTACATGCCGATCTACTACGACAACCTGGTCATTAACGACGGCATCTACGCCACGTGGAGCAGTTTGCTCCCCATCCTCTCCCATAGCACGCGCCCCCTTAATGAGCTTGCGCCGTGGGCCGGTTTTACCGCCACCGGCTGGGTCAAGCTCTTTGGTCTTCCTGCCATCGCAGCTGCGTTCTACTCCACCGCAAAACCCGAGCGCCGCGCCGGCCTCAGGGTCATCCTTGTTCCCGCCATCATCGCCTCGGTGGTTTGCGGCGTTACCGAGCCACTCGAGTTTCTCTTTATGTTCACCCACCCCGGGCTCTTTTTGCTCTACGCCGTCTTATCGTCTTGCCTTGCCACAACCATGAATCTCTTTGGTATCGTCGGCATCTTCTCGGGCGGCCTCATGGAGATGGCAGCCTTCAACTTTATTCCGCTCATGCGCACGCATGCCGGTGCCTATCTTTTGGCGCTCGGTATCGGCCTTGCCTTTAGCCTCATCTTTTTTGTTAGTTTTCGAGCACTCATCTTGGTCTATGACCTTAAGACACCGGGCCGCGAGGATCATGTTGCCAATCGCGCAGCAATCGATTGTTTAACGGGAAGCGACTTTGCCAAAGAGCAATCCCCCAATGACGAGGTCGATAGTCGATCCGATCAAGATCACGTCCTCGCTGAGCGGGTAATTCAGCTTTTAGGTGGCGTTGGCAATATCGTGGGCGCAACCAACTGCGCCACGCGCCTGCGCGTCGAGGTCGCAGACCCTTCCATCGTTGCAGATAACGCGTCGTTTGTCGCGGTGGGCGCCAAGGGCCTCATCATTACGGGCAAGACCGCCCAGGTGGTCATCGGCATCTCCGTTCCCCGCGTTAAAGAGCATTTTGACCAGATCATGGGCCTCGAGCCGGAATTTGTGCCCACCACCTCGGCCTCCCCTGCCGCCAGCGCAGCCCATAAGCGCGGCGATATTTGCTTCTTCGATATCGACGGAACGCTCGCCTGGCAAGACCCCAGGCTCGCCCAAGACCTTCCCGAAGACGAGCGGGACCTCTCCCCCTATCCCAACGAGGCGGTTTCGCAGGCAATCCGAGAGTTTGTCGCCAACGGCAACATGGCCTTTATCTGCACGGGACGTACCCTCAGCTGCATCCACCCCAAACTTCTTGAGCTGCCTTGGACCGGCATCGTCTGTCTTGCGGGCGGTTACGCCGAGATCAACGGACACGCAATTCGCGATCTGTCGATGACGCCCAGTATGCTGCAGCGTCTTGCCCCCTACCTTGAGCAATCGGGCGAGGTCATCCGCTTTGAGGGCCTCAACGGCGTCGTGCGCATGAGTGCCGATGCGCCCGATGCTCCCGGATACGCGCGCACCCTGGGCGACGCAGTCACGCAGCTGCAACATTACAGTGTCTACAAGATCTTGATGTCTACATCGCTCGCCAACCACATCGCTCAAGATAAGGCACTTGAGCCGCTGCTGTGCTTTAACGAGCTCGAACTCGAGGTGACCGAAATCTCGCCCCGCGAATGCACGAAGCGCGGGGGCATCCAGTCTGTACTCGACGCCCTCGACCCCCACCACGGAACCGTATACGGCATTGGCGACGCCAGCAATGACGTCTCGCTGATGAACGCCGTCGATGTCGGTATCGCCATGGGCAATGCGCCGGACTATCTCAAGGATAAGGCCGATTACGTGACCGACACCGTCGATCACGACGGTGTCGTTGCGGCGCTCGAGCATTTTAGGCTGATTTAGGCGCGCTCCATCAAACGCACGCCCGTTGTCCTAAATCGCCAAAACTGCCGCGCCAAACGCCCTGATGTGGCAATATGTTATCTGCATATTGCATCAACGCAACCTCAGAAAGAATGCGAGAACCCGTGTCCAGTCCGTTTACCAGCTTTTTAGCCCAGCACTTTGACCAGATTAACGACTATCTGGCCACGTTCTTTGACGGACAGGCGACCTCTGCCGATATCGAGCGCTACCTGTACGCGCCGCTCTCGACTTTTACGGCCAACGCCGGCAAGCGCCACCGCCCGCTTATCTGCATGCTCGCCGCAACCGCAGTGGGCGGTAGCTTCGAGAGCGCCCGCAGCGCCGCGGCAGCTATCGAGCATTTCCAGTCGGGCGCGCTAATCCACGACGACATCGCCGACAACGGACAGCTTCGTCGAGGCAAGCCCTGCATGCACCTTACCGAGGGCACGGGCCTTGCCATCAATTGTGGCGACCTGGCGCTCACCATGGTCACCAAGACGGTTCTCGACGACCCTACGTTGGAGTCCGACGTGAAGCTGCGCGTGCTCCACGAGCTTACCGAGATGATCGTCCGCACCATCGAGGGTCAAGCACTCGACCTGGGTTGGGTCCGCGACGGGCGCTTTGATATCTCGGTTGATGACTACCTGGACATGGCGACGCACAAGACCGCGTTTTACAGCGGAGCCACGCCGCTTGCCGCCGGAGCCATTATCGGCGGCGGCAGCGATGAGCAAATCGAAGCGCTGCGCGCCTTTGGCCTGCACACAGGCCTCGCCTTTCAGATTCAGGACGACCTGCTCAACCTTGTCGGCACTAAGGAAGCCGCCAACAAGGACTTCCGCACCGACATCACCGAGGGCAAGCGCACGCTTGTCGCCGTACACGCCCTCTCTGATGAGCGCCACCACGACGAGGTCGAGGCGATTCTTTCCTCGGGCACCGATGATCCCGCGCAGCTCGCACGCGCCGTGGAGATCTTCCAGGAGACCGACTCCATCGATTACGCCCACACTTACGCGCTCGACCTGACCGCTAAGGCCAAAGCGGCCATCGAGAACGTTGAGCTTGATCCGCACGCACGCGAGCTGTTCCTCTCCATGGCAGATTTCTTTGTGGAGCGTCTTAACTAACGGGGGTTATAAAACCTGTCAGCAGCGTATTTAGGCACAACTTGCTACACTGTTGAGTGCATGTTTATGCATCCCTTTGCGTTGTCTATCCGACAGACGCTCAAATAGTACGAATGGTACGCCGAAAGGGGTTCGTTCATGGAACCTATTACAACGGGCATGCAAGGAGCAGCCGTCGAGGACGTGCAGTCTCGTCTCCTGCAGCTCGGCTACACGATTGATGCCGCCGAAGTCACCGACAAGTACTTTGGAGCCACCACTGAGCAGGCCGTCAGCACCTTCAGGCTCGACAGCGGCCTTGCTGCCGGTCATGCCGTCGATATCCCCTGCTGGAGCGCCCTTGTAGACGCTTCGTATAAGCTGGGCGACCGCACTCTCTATCTGCGCATGCCCAATTTCCATGGCGCCGATGTGCAGGCCCTGCAGCGCGCTCTCAACGTTTTGGGCTTTGCCTGTGGCGAAGACGACGGCTACTTTGGTCCGCATACCGAGGCCGCCCTGCAGCAGTTCCAGGAAAATGTCGGCCTGTTTGCCGACGGCATGGCCTTCCAGGACACCTACGCCTACATCAACCGCCTGCACCATGTGTGGGAGGGCAAGCCCTCGGTCACCGAAGCCGAGTCCCGTATCGGTTTTGCTCGCGCCGCCAACGTGCTCGAGCGCTTCCAGATTGCCGTTATCGGCGAGGACCCCATCGCACGCAGCGTTGCGTCGCGCATGTGGAATATCGCCACGGCAACGACCGACAACAGCGGCATGATGCTCTGCGACTCCGAGGTCCCAACCGACGTTGACCTGGTGCTCGAGATCGCAAGCGATGAGCTGCCCGCAGATGCAGCGCCGCGCGCCACGATCGCCCTCGCCGAGTGCCACAACCTGGCCCAGCGCATCCGCACCGCCAATGTCGCCGCGCAGCAGAAGCCGGCTCGCATTCGCATTGAGCTCACGGGCATGACGCGCTACAACGGCACCTTCACGGCCAGCGACGCGCAGACACTCGCCGTACGCCTGCTCGATGGCGTTTGCGATGCCCTCGCAGATTAGGTAAACTAAACGAGTTGCTTTTGGGCAACGCCACACATTGGGACGTAGTTCAACGGTAGAACTCCGGTTTTTGGTGCCGGCTGTTGGGGGTTCGAATCCCTCCGTCCCAGCCCCCAGATACTTACGCGAACCCCTGCCGGGACCGTCCGGCGGGGGTTCCTTCTTATCGAACGTGAACTCCGCGGTGAGCGTGCCGGCGGCGCGGTCCACCACCACGCGGCGCACGAACAGCCGCACGGCCTCCAGCGGGTCGGAGCGCCCCATGACGCGCCGCACCCAGAACTCCACCTGCTCGGCGTCCAGCGCCCCCATGCCGGCCCGCGCGTCGGCGATCTCGGCCTCCAGCGCCGCCCGCTCGTCGGACAGCGCGTTCAGCTTCTCGGCCACGGCGTCCACGGCGCCGGTCTTCGCGGCGAGGTCCACCATGCGCGACTGCTCGCGGGCGTTCTGCCCCAGTCTTTTCTCCATGGCGCGCACGGCGGCGAGGTCGTCGGCCAGCGCCGCCTCCTGCTCGGCCATGACGTCGGCCACGATGCCCTCCACGGCGCCGTCGTCGGCGGCGAGCGCGTCGGCCACCATGCGGGCCACCTCCGCCTCCAGCGCGTCGCGGCGCACCTGGTGGCCCGTCGCCGGGCAGCGGTAGTACGTGTACTTCCTGCCCGACTTCCCGTGGCCGCTGCTGGACTGGTAGCGGTGGCCCTCCGAGTCGAACAGCTTCCCGGACAGCAGGTAGTCCACCGTGGACCTCCTCCTCCTCGTGCGCAGCGCCAGGCGCCGCTGCACGGCGTCGAACTCCTCGCGCGGGATGATCGCGGGCATGCCGCCCTCCACCACCGTGTCGCCGTAGCGGTAGACGCCGCAGTACTTGTCGTTGCGCAGCATCTTGCCGACCGCCTGCACCGTGAGCGGGCCGCCGCCCTTCGAGCGCACGGCCGGCAGCGCCTCGATGATGGCGCGGAACGGCTCGCCCTGCTGGTACATGGCGAACACGCGGCGCACGGCGGCCGCCTCGCCCTCGTTGACGACGTATCGGCCGTCCGGCCCGTGGTCGTAGCCGAACACCCGGATGCCGTTGTGGCGGCACTTCATGGCGTTGCCCGCCAGCCCGCGCCGCACGTTCTCGGAGAGGTTCGCGCTGTAGTACTCCGCCAGCCCCTCCAGCATCGACTCCAGCAGGATGCCGTCCGGGCCGTCGCCGGTGCGCTCCGTGGCGCTCACGAGCCGCACGCCGGCCTGCTTCAGGCGGTGGCGGTACACGGCCGCGTCGTAGCGGTTGCGCGCGAAGCGGTCGAGCTTGTACACGTACACGGCCGAGAACAGCCCCCTCTGGGCGTCGGCCACCATGCGCATGAACCCGGCGCGGCGGTCCGTGGTCGTGCCGGTCGTGGCGCGGTCCTCGTAGACGTGCCCCACGGCGTCGCCGGCCGCCTCGATGGCCGCGCGGCACACCCTCACCTGGTCCTCGATGGACTCCTCGCGCTGGCCCGCCGAGCTGTAGCGGGCGTAGATCGCCGCCGTGGCCATGGCCGGGCGCCTCCCCTCACATATCAATCGAATACTGCGGAACTTACTCCCCGCCGGCGTTGGCCGGGTCCCGAGCCAGCGACGTGGCCACGCTGTGCAGCACGTGCCGGCCGTTCTCGTTCATCGCCTCGTAGGCGCCCTCGATGGCCTCCAGGCGCTTGTCTATCACGCGGTACTGCGGCTTCTCGGCCTTCGGCGTCTCGTACATATCGTTCAGCGTGCCGGGCACCACGAAGTCCTCGCCGAACAGGTCCTCGACCGTCACGCCGAAGAACCGGGCGAGCCGCGGAATATCGCCGCGGTCGCGCGGCATGGTCTTCAGCTGCTCCCAGTTCCTATAGGTGCCTATAGGCACTCCTAGCTGGTCCGCTGCGTCTTCCTGGGATAGTCCCGACTTCTTACGAATGGTCTTCAACTCGAACAGCATACAGACCTCCTCAAACGCTTACTACGCACTTAGTAGCCTGTTGCTAATTATAAAAACAAAATTATCTATTGACTACTATGGACTTAGTACGTAATATCGTCTGCGTAGTCATTCAGTAGTAGCTACGTAGTTACTACGCAGAAAGGAGAAGCAATGGACGAGAAGTACAGCCCGAGCTACGAGGCCATGATGCCGGAGATGATCACCTTCGCGCCGGGCGAGAACGGGTGCATGGAGGAGACGCACAACTCCATCGCCTCGCGCATCAACGCGAAGTGGGGCTTCGACATGTTCGCCATGAAGCTCATGGAGTCCGACATGTGCAAGCCCTTCGAGCTGGGCGGCAAGACGCACTACGCCTGCGCCAGCATCCGCTTCACCGTGCGCGGCGTCGGCTGGGCCACGGACTTCGAGACCATCGTGCGCGCACCCGAGTGGGACGACGACAAGGAGAAGGAGGAGTAGATGAACGGGAAGCTGATGAAGGAGCGCCGCGAGGAGCTGGGCATGACCCAGATGCAGCTGGCGGTGGCCGTGGGCGCGTCGAGCGTGACGCAGGTGAGCAACTGGGAGCGCGGCCGCACTTTGGCCAGCGTGCCCAAGCTGAGGAAGCTGGCCGAGGTCCTGGGCGTGACCATGGAGCAGCTGCTGGAAGAGGAGGAGTAATGGCGGAGGTGATCGTATATGGGCGCCACAGCCGCGGAGCGTCGGGCGGCGCTGACTGCCGCAAGGTCCGCGTTCGCCCTGCCGGAGGTCCGGCGGGAGTACGAGAGGTGGAGGGCCGAGCGCGCGCAAGCCGCCAAGCACAGCGCGCCCAGTCCCCTGAAGAGGCCCGCGTGAGCGGGTACCCGCAAGTATCGCACAGGCGCGCCGAGTTCTGGCGCACGGTCCGCACGGCGCTCACCGTGGCACTGCTCGTCGCGCTCGCCGTGGGGCAGGCGTGGCAGCTCGGCTACACGCAGGGCACGGCGGCCGGCTACGGCGAGGGCCGCGCGGACGGCACGGACCGGGCGTACGAGCGCGGCTACTCCGCCGCGGTCTCCGACTACCAGGGGGGTGTCGCGGAATGGGCGAGGGAGTAGGGGCCATCGTGGCCATCGACCCCGGCTGCACGTACACCGGCATGGTCCACATGGACGCGCACCGCGTCATCGCGTGCTCCACGGCACACTTCAAGGAGCGTGTGGGCAGCGACAACGACGCCCTGGCGCGCCGCTGCGAGGAGGTCTGGCAGGCCGTGCGCGAGTTCCTGGAGACCCACCCGCACGACGTGGTGGTGGTCGAGGGCTACCGCCGGTATAACGGGCGCGGCGGCATGACCATGACCCACCAGACGCCGTGGCTCGTGGGGGCGCTCCTCGCCCACCTCGCCGACGCCGGGGAGGACTACGCCATCCAGCTGTCCGCCCAGGTGCTCAACCCCACGGCGCACGGCAACGCGGCATGGTGCATGCAGAAGGTTGAGAGGGGCTGCGCCGGGATGTTCCGCGGGCAGTCGGCACTCACCAACGAGCATATGCGCTCGGCCTTCGCGCACGGCTGGTACTACCTGCACACCGGCGAGGGCGCGCCGAATGAGGAGGGGTGAGCGGTGCCGCCCGTGGACGGCCTCTGAGGAGCGCAGGCTGGCCGAGATCGCCGGCACCATGCCGAGGCGCGAGGTGGCCAGGGCGCTGAGGAGGTCCAACGAGGCCGTGCGCCAGAAGGCGTCCCGCATGGGCC
The DNA here is from genome assembly GCA_036302225.1 of Collinsella sp. Taxonomy (GTDB): domain Bacteria; phylum Actinomycetota; class Coriobacteriia; order Coriobacteriales; family Coriobacteriaceae; genus Collinsella. The sequence goes on along the minus strand of JAXJCX010000091.1, from coordinate 32,032 downwards.
TGAGCCTGCGCCACTGGGAGCCGAGGTGCTCCGAGACGTGCCCGGCGTGCGGGATGGCCCGCACGGAGCTGAGGGCGAGCGGCACCTGCCGCCCGTGCGAGCTGCGGGCGCTGGTGGCCCGAGCGGAGTCCGAGACGGCCGAGGCCATGGAGCGCCTGGCGCCGGCCGACCGCGCCGTGTACGCATCCACCGAGACGAGGCTGCAGAGCGCACCGGACCCGAGGCCCGCGCCGCCCCGCACCGAGGGCATGACGCCCTACCGCGCCGCGAGGGCGCGCGACGCCTACCAAGAGGCGCTGGAGCGGTGGGAGGTGAGGACGCTCACCAGGCTGCTGAAGGCGAGGCGCCGACGCCTCGAACGGATGATTAAAAAAAACTCAAATCAATGACACAAACGCATTTTCCCAGCTAGGAGGAGTAGGAAACATGCAACTCAAGAGAGTAAAGACCGAGGACGTCTACCCGAGCGAGGGCAACCCCCGCCGCGACTTCGGCGACCTCGACGCGCTGGCCGCCAGCTTCGCGCTGAACCCGGCGCACCCCGGCGAGCCCATGACCCCGCCGCTGCTCGTGCAGGACGGCGGCGTGTACCGCATCGTGGACGGCGAGCGCCGCTGGCGCGCCATGCGCAAGGCGGGCACGGCCGAGTTCGACGCCGTGGTGTGCGAGGACTGGGGCGACGCCGACGCCGCGCTGGCGATGCTGGCCACCGACGACAAGAAGCCGCTGGACGACGCCGAGCGCAGCCGCGGCGCGCAGCGCTGCCTGCTGCTGGGCGTGGAGCCCGAGAAGGTCGAGCGCGCCGTGCGCAAGAAGGGCATGGCCCGCGTGCGCCGCGTGGCGTCCGAGATCGGCGCCGAGGCCGAGACCATGAGCCTGGACCACCTGCTGGCCGTGGCCGAGTTCACCGGCCAGCGCGCGGTCCGCGTGGCGAACGCGAGCGAGGGCGAATGGGCGCGCGTGGCCAGGGAGTGCCGCCGCGAGGTCGAGAGCGAGCACATAGTGGCCGCCTTCGACGAGGCCGCCGGGCGCCTGGGCATCGAGCTGCACGGCCAGAAGTCATTCGACACGGCCGGCTACGCCTACGACTGCCGCGCCGACAACCCCAAGGCGTTCGAGGACAAGGCGGCCGACGACCCGGAGGGGGCCGCGTGGGTACTCGTCATCCCCACGGTGGCCGTGCCGTACGCCTACCGCTACGTGCCCGCCGACACCGAGGAGAAGGTGGCGGCGTCCAAGCTGAAGGAGGACACCGACCGCATGGAGACGGCGTGCCGCGAGGCGGCCGGCTCCATGTTCGCGCACCTCGCCGAGCGCCTGCTGGGGGGCGACTACCCGGAGCACGCCATGGCCAAGGCCGCCGCGGCGTTCCTGGGCGACCCCGACAACCGCTGGTCGGCCTACACGGAGGCGTCCGAGGCCCTGGACGCGGCGGGCTACGACGGCACGCGCCCGGACGGCCGCATCACCGGCATGTGCGGGGCCTACGCGCTCCACGACTGGATCGGCGACGCGGTCCCGGGCGGCGGCGTTTGGATGTGCGTTGCCGGCGGCCAGCCCGGCGGCAACGTGCAGGCGCCCGTCGCCGTCGCGGCGTGGCTTGAGGCCGTGGCCGCGGCCGTCGAGGACGGCTGGCGCATGGGCGCGGGCCAGATGCAGCTCGTGGCCGAGGCCAAGGCATGGCTGAAGGCCGTGCGCGAGAACGAGAACGAGAACAAGAACAAGGAGGAGGAGCAGTAATGGTCAAGATCGCATCGGTTGAGGCCGAGAACGTCAAGAGGGTGAAGGCGGTCTACCTGGAGCCGCGCGCCGAGGGGCTGACCGTCATCGGCGGCCGCAACGGGCAGGGCAAGACCAGCCTGCTCGACGCCATCGGCTGGGCGCTGGGCGGCGACAAGCTGCGCCCGTCCAACGCGGCCCGCGAGGGCGCGGCGAGCGCCCCGGCGCTGCGCGTGGTGCTGGACAACGGCATCGTGGTGGAGCGCCGCGGCAAGAACGGCTCGCTGAAGGTGACCGACCCTTCCGGCCGCAAGTCCGGGCAGGCGCTGCTGAGCTCGCTGGTGGACCGCCTGGCGCTCGACCTGCCGCGCTTCATGGAGTCGAGCGACAAGGACAAGGCCGAGACGCTGCTGTCCATCCTGGGCGTGGGCGACCGCCTCGCCGAGCTGGACGCCAAGGCGAGCAGCGTCTACAACCAGCGCCACGACGTCGGCGTGATGGAGCGCCAGAAGCGCGCGAGCGCCGAGGAGATGCAGTTCTGGCCGGACGCCCCGGCCGAGGAGGTCGACGCCGCCGAGCTGATCGCCGCGCAGTCCGCCATCCTCGCCAAGAACGGCGAGAACCAGCGCAAGCGCAACGAGGCGGAGCGCATCAACGGCCAGCTGGCCGCGGCGCGCCAGCAGATGGCGGCGCTGAAGCAGCAGGAGTCGCAGCTGGCCGCGGCCATCGAGGCCAAGGCCGCCGAGGTGCTGCAGCTCACCATGGACGCCGCGACGGCGAGCAAGGACGCCGCGCAGCTGCACGACGAGTCCACCGACGAGCTGCAGGCGCAGCTTGCCGCGGCCGACGCCGTGAACGAGAAGGTGCGCACCAACGCCCGCCGCGCCCGCGCCATGGCCGAGGCCGACGAGCTGAAGTCCCAGTACGACGACCTGGACGCCGAGATGGACCGCATCCGCGCCGAGCGCACGGACCTGCTGCGCGGCGCCGACCTGCCGCTGCCGGGCCTGTCCGTCGACGAGGAGGCGCGCCTGACCTACGGCGGCCAGCCGTGGGACTGCATGAGCGGCAGCGAGCAGCTGAAGGTGGCCACGGCCATCGTGCGCCGCCTGAAGCCGGAGTGCGGCTTCGTGCTGGTCGACAAGCTGGAGCAGATGGACCTGCAGACGCTGGCCGAGTTCGGCGCGTGGGCCGAGTCCGAGGGCCTGCAGGTGATCGGCACGCGCGTGTCCACCGGCGGCGAGTGCAGCCTGGTGATTGAGGACGGCCGCGGGCAGCTCGGCGAGCCCGACGGCGGCGAGTTGGCAGAGGCGCCCGCACCCGCGGCGCCGGCCGGATGGGAGATCAGGTAATGGGAAGCATCAAGATTAACCGGGGTGCAATCGTCCACCCGCAGAAGGTGGTCCTTTATGGCGTTGAAGGCGTCGGCAAGACCACGCTGGCCGCGCAGTTCCCCGACCCGCTGTTCATCGACACCGAGGGCGGCACCGAGGGCTACGACGTGGCCCGCACCCAGGCGCCGCAGAGCTGGACGGCGCTGAAGGACCTCGTGCGCGCCGTGGCCGCGGAGCGCCCGTGCGGCACGCTGGTGCTGGACACGGCCGACTGGGCCGAGCGCCTGCTGTGCGCCGAGCTGTGCGCCAAGAACAAGTGGCAGAGCATGGAGGCGCTGAACTACGGCAAGTGCTGGCAGTACGCGCTGGAGGAGTTCGGCCGCCTGCTCGACCTGCTCACCGACGTGCGCGACGCCGGCATGAACGTGGTGGTGACCGCGCACGCGACCGTGAGCAAGTTCGACCAGCCCGACGAGGCGGCGAGCTACGACCGCTGGACCATGAAGATGTACAAGAAGGACGCCGGCCTGCTGAAGGAGTGGGCGGACGCGCTGCTGTTCGTCAACTACAAGACCGTCGTCGAGATGGTCGGCGAGGGCTTCAGCGCCAAGGGCAAGGCGCGCGGCGCCAAGCGCACCATCTTCACCACGCACCACGCCGCCTGGGACGCCAAGAACCGCTGGGGGCTTCCCGACGAGGTGCCGCTGGGCTACGAGGCCATCGCGCCGCACGTGCCCTCCCCCATGGCGCCCGCGCAGCCGACCGCGGCCCCGGCACCCGCCCCGGCGCCCGCCGCGGCACCGCAGCCCGCACCCACCCCGGCACCGGCACCGGCGCCCCAGCCGGCACCCGCGGGCGACGCCCCGGCGAGCATCCCCGGCACGGAGGGGCTGCCCGCGTTCTGGGCTCCGGCCGTCCAGCTCATGGAGCGCGACGGCGTGACGCCCGACGAGGTGCGCGGCTTCGCGGTGCTGCAGGGCCACTTCACGCCCGACACGCCGCTGGCCAACTACCCGGCCGACTACGTCGCCGGCCTGATCGTCCCGCAGTGGGAGCAGGTCGTGGCCAAGGTCATGGAGTACCGCGCGGCCGAGGACGTGCCCTTCAACTAGCAGACGGCCGCCGATGGCGGCGAGAGAGAAAGGATTGAGAGATGGCAGAGATGCAGGACGTGGCGCTCGACTGGGACGTGTGCGAGGCGGACCCGGACGACGGTAGCCACGGCGGATGGACGCTGCTGCCCGAGGGCTTCTACCCCTTCCGCGTCGAGAGGATGGAGCGCGAGCGCTACCAGGGCTCGCAGAAGATGCCGCAGTGCCCCATGGCCAAGCTCACGCTGTCCGTGACCGGCGCCGACGGCCGCGACACGACGGTGCAGCAGCGCCTGTACATCACGCGCAACCAGCTGTGGAAGGTCTCGCGCTTCATGGAGTCGGTGGGGCGCGGCCGCAACGGGGCCGGCAAGGTGATCATCGACTGGGGCGGCATCGAGGGCTCGACCGGCTGGGTCAAGCTGAAGGTGCGCTCCTACACCGGCCGCGACGGCCAGGAGCGCCAGACCAACGACGTCGAGTGGTTCGTGAAGCCCGAGGAGCAGGAGGAGGCGTGGAAGTCCTACGACGCCGCCTGCAGGGCCGCCGCCGCGCAGGCCGCCCCGGCTCCGCAGCAGCAGGCCGCCGGATACGCCCCGCAGGCGTCCCAGGCGCCCCAGAACGGCGCGTTCGCGCCCGCGCCGCAGTACTCGCCCGCACCGGGCGCACCCGCCCCGCAGGCGGCCGCACAGGGCGTCCAGCCGCCGGCCTTCCAGCAGCAGGCGGCCCCCGGCGCCTGGGGCATCCAGTAGGGAGGCGGCACCCGTGGAGCTGAGACCCTACCAGCAGGCCGCGCGCGAGGCCATCGAGCGCGAGTGGGAGGGGGGCCGGGCGCGCACGCTCCTGGTCCTCCCCACGGGGTGCGGCAAGACCGTGGTCTTCTGCACCGTGGCCAAGGACGTCGTGGACGCGGGCGGCCGCGTCCTGATACTCGCCCACCGCGGCGAGCTGCTGCAGCAGGCCGCCGACAAGCTGCGCGCCGCCACCGGGCTGGGCTGCTCGGTCGAGCGCGCCGAGGAGACGAGCGCGGGCAGCTGGTACCGCGTGACCGTCGGCAGCGTGCAGACCCTCATGAGGCCCAAGCGCCTGGCGCGCTTCGCCCCCGACCACTTCGACGCCATCGTGGTCGACGAGGCGCACCACGCGCTGTCCGACTCCTACCAGCAGGTGCTGGGGCACTTCCCCGGCGCGAAGGTCCTGGGCGTGACCGCCACCGCCGACCGCGGGGACAAGCGCGACCTGGGCCAGTACTTCGAGAGCGTGGCCTACGAGTACACGCTGCCGACCGCCATCCGCGAGGGGTACCTGTGCCCCATCCGCGCCGAGACCGTGCCGCTGCCCATCGACCTGGCCGGCGTCAGGGTCTCCTCCGGCGACTTCGCGGCCGGCGACCTGGGCACGGCGCTGGACCCGTACCTGGGGCGCATCGCCGACGAGATGGCCGCGGCCGGGTGCATGGGCCGCAAGACCGTGGCGTTCCTGCCGCTCGTGGCCACGTCCAAGAAGTTCGCGGCGGCGCTCGTGGAGCGCGGCTTCGACGCCATGGAGGTCAACGGCGACAGCCCCGACCGCGCCGAGACGCTGGCGCGCTTCGACGCCGCCGGCCCCGGCTCGGTGCTGTGCAACTCGATGCTGCTCACCGAGGGCTGGGACTGCCCCAGCGTGGACTGCGTGGTGGTGCTGAGGGCCACAAAGGTGCGCAGCCTGTACGTGCAGATGGTGGGCCGCGGCACCCGCCTGAGCCCGGCCACCGGCAAGACCGACCTGCTGGTGCTCGATTTCCTGTGGATGACCGAGCGCCACGACCTGTGCCGCCCGGCGCACATCGTGGCCAGGTCGCCCGAGGTGGCCGAGCGCATGACCCAGATCGCCGAGGCCGCCGGCGGGCCGGTCGACCTGGACGCCGTGGAGCGGCAGGCGTCCGAGGACGTCGTGCGGCAGCGCGAGGAGGCGCTGGCCGAGCAGCTGGCGTCCATGCGCAAGCGCAAGCGCGCGCTGGTGGACCCGGTGCAGTTCGCCATGAGCATCCGCTCGGAGGACCTGGCCGGCTGGGAGCCCGCGTTCCCCGCCGAGCTGGAGCCGCCGACGGAGAGGCAGCTGGCGGCGCTGGAGCGCTACGGCATCTTCCCGGACGCCGTGGAGTGCCGCGGCAAGGCCAGCCTTCTGCTGGACCGCCTGGCGCAGCGCCGCCGCGAGGGGCTGGCGACCCCCAAGCAGATACGGCGGCTGGAGTCCTACGGCTTCCGCGCCGTGGGCACGTGGCCGTTCGAGGCGGCCAGCAACATGATCGGCCGCATAGCGGCGCAGGGCTGGCGCGGCGTCCCGCGCGGCGTCGACCCGGCGACCTACGACCCGAGGAACGGGGTGTAAGCGATGGACGAGTACGGATACGGCGGCGGCAGCCTGCTGGAGGACGACCTGCAGGGGCTGCTGGACGCCGTGGACCCCGCGGGGCTGGACTACCGCGGGTGGGTGGACGTCGGCATGGCGCTGGCGGCCGAGGGCGTGCCGTGGGAGGTCTGGGACGCGTGGAGCGCCCGCGACCCCGCCCGCTACCACGCCGGCGAGTGCGAGCGCAAGTACCGCACCTTCCGCGCCGGCGGCGACGGCCGCGTGAACGGCGGCACGCTCGTGCACATGGCCATGGAGGCCGGCTACGAGCCGCCCGCCTCCGACGACGTGGCGCTGGACTGGGACGTGTGCGAGGCCGACCCGTGGGACGGCCCCGGCCAGCCCGGCGCCCGCGACTGGCGCACGACCCGCCCGCAGGCGGCCCCGGCGGCCAAGCCGGCCAACGTCGTCGTGGACCCCACGTGGCTGGAGTCCGACGAGCTGCGCGAGCCAGACGCGGCGGACTGGCACCCCGGCGAGCAGCTCACGCGCTACCTGTCGGCGCTGTTCGACCCCGAGGACGTGGTGGGCTACGTCACCGAGGCGTTCGAGCGCGACGGCCGGTGGACGCCGGCGGGCAAGGGCATCTACACCCGCACCGCCGGCGAGCTGATCGAGAGCGTGGCCAAGTACGGCGACGACCTCGCCAGCTCCATCGGCGCGCCGAACCCCGAGAGCGGCGCGTGGATACGCTTCAACCCGCTGGACGGCGGCGGCGTGCGAAACGACAACGTGGCGGAGTTCCGCTACGCGCTCGTGGAGTCCGACGAGATGGCGCCGGGCCGCCAGATGGCCGTCATGCGCGCCCTGGAGCTGCCCATCGCCGCCGTGGTCCACAGCGGCAACAAGTCCGTGCACGCCATCGTGCGCGTCGACGCCCGCGACTACGACGAGTACCGCAAGCGCGTCGACTTCCTGTACCGCACGTGCGCGGACAACGGCCTGAAGCTCGACACCCAGAACAAGAACCCCAGCCGCCTGTCCCGCATGCCCGGCGCCATGCGCGCCGGCCGCAGGCAGTGGATGGTGGCGGGCTCCATGGGCAGGGCGAGCTGGAAGGAGTGGCGCGAGTGGCTGGAGGAGCAGAACGACGACCTGCCCGACCCCGAGACGCTGGCCGCCACGTGGGACGACCCGCCCGAGCTCGCGCCGCCGCTGATCGAGGGCGTGCTGCGCCAGGGGCACAAGATGCTGCTGGCAGGTCCCTCCAAGGCGGGCAAGAGCTTCGCCCTGATCGGGCTCACCGTGTCGCTGGCCGAGGGGCTGCCGTGGTTCGGCTGGAGGTGCGCCCAGGGCCGCGTCATGTACGTGAACCTGGAGCTGGACCGCGCCAGCTGCCTGCACCGCTTCCGCGACGTCTATGCCGCCATGGGGGCCGAGCCGCGCAACCTGGAGAACGTGTGCATCTGGAACCTGCGCGGCCGCTCCAAGCCCATGGACCAGCTGGCGCCGGCGCTCATACGCCGCGCGGCCAAGGAGCGCCCCATCGCCGTCATCATCGACCCCATCTACAAGGTGATCACCGGCGACGAGAACTCGGCCGACCAGATGGCCGCGTTCTGCAACCAGTTCGACCGCGTGGCCGACAGCCTGGGGTGCGCGGTCATCTACTGCCACCACCACTCCAAGGGCGCGCAGGGCGGCAAGCGCTCCATGGACCGCGCGTCCGGCTCGGGAGTCTTCGCCCGCGACCCCGACGCGCTGCTCGACATGCTGGAGCTGCACGTCTCCGACGAGCTGCGCGCCCAGCTGGAGGCCCGGCGCGTGGGCGGCTGGTGCGAGGCGTGGATGGACGCCAACGCCGCCGCGCTCGGCGACTGGCGCGCCGCCGTGCCCGACGACGCCCTGGCCGCGGGCGGTGACGCGATGGTATCGGCGTGCCGCTCGCGCGTCGAGGCCGTGCGGCCGGAGTGGGCCGGCGCGTTCCTGGACGGCGTGGTGGCCGCGCGCCGGTCGGCCCGCGCCATGACGGCGTGGCGCGTCGAGGGCACGCTGCGCGAGTTCCCGCGCTTCGAGCCGGTCAATTTGCTGTTCGACTACCCCATGCACCGCATCGACGCCACCGGCGCGCTCGCCGACGCCAGCCCCGAGGGCGAGGAGCTGAGCCGCACGGACTACCGCGCCCAGGGCCGCGAGCGCAAGGCCAGGAACGACGCCCGCAAGCAGGAGGCCAAGCTGGCGGCGCTGCGCGAGGGCATGGCCGCCTGCGCCGAGGACGGCGTGGACGCCACCGTGGCCAACGTGGTGGAGCGCATGCCCGAGGTCGACGGCAGGGCGCCCACCGAGGGGCAGATACGCAACTGGGTGAAGGCCTCCGCGAACGACTGGTGCCCGATCGTGTGCGAGGGCGGCAAGGGCAAGCAGCCGGGCGTCCTCCGCGACCCGGAGATGGAGGCGGCCATGACCGGCTGGTAGGCCGTTGTGTGGTTGGTTGGACTATCTCTAAAGAGATAAGTGTAACTAACCAAGCAAAACCAGCTAGTTGGTTAGGTTGGACGGGACGTGCGTGCGGGCCAAGGCCGCGCCCGCACTCGTGCGCAGTGTCACGCCCGCCCATCCTAACAACCAGACGAAATAAGAACGAACGAACGAGAGGAACGAGAGATGAAGGTATACAAGTGCGACCGCTGCGGGGCGTACGTGGAGCAGCGTGCGCTGGAGCTCCTGCGCATGCCGTACCGCGGCATCTGGAGGATAGGGCGCCGCGAGCACCTGTGCCCGGAGTGCGCCGAGAGCTTCGGTCGCTGGTGGGCCGCCGCCGGCAGCACGCGCAGCGAGGGGGCCGCGGAGGTGACCGGGCGATGAAGGTCGACGTACCGGGACGCGGAGCCGTGGATATCAGCCGCGTGGCGATAGTGGGGCCGGTCTGGACCGACCTCGACATGTACCGCGAGACGTGCGCGCTGCTGCAGGGGACGGCGGACGCCGCGGCGGAGGACGCCGGCACCGTCGAGTTCGGCTGGCTCCCGTGGCACCCGACCCTGGACGACGGCCACAGGCTCCGGCAGATGGTGCGCGACCTGACCACCGAGTACCAAGACGGCAGCCCGTGCGTCGACGCCGTGTGCCTGCTCCCAGGATGGAACACCGACGGGCCGACGACCTTCGCGGCGGCCGTGGCGAACACGTGCGGCGCCACAGTCATGGGACTGGAGGAGTGGCTGCGCGCCCTCGAACCGGACGCAGGTGCCGAGCAGAAGGGCGGCGAGTGAGATGGGAGGCATGGACGCCATGGAGCGCAAGGAGGCCGAGCTGCGGATGCTGAGGAAGCGCCTGCACGACACGCGGTGCCGGCTGGGCGAGGTGCGCGACGAGAACGCCAGGCTGCGCGACGAGCTCGGCCTCCTGCACCGCGAGAACGGGATTCTGGGGCGCGACCCGGTGACCCCGGCCCAGGCGCTGGCGCACGCGCGCGAGCTCGCCGAGGCTGCGTACGCCGACTGCCCGGAGCGCCGCGCGGCGCTCGAGCGGCTGGAGGAGTGCGCCATGTGGATGGGGCGCTGCAGGCCGAGGGAGGCGGCGGCGCCGGCCCACGGGGAGGCGGCGGCTGGGGCCGCGCAGCGGGTCTACGTGGACGCGCGCCCCTCCATAGACGCGGCCCTCGCCTCCTGGGACCCCATGGAGGACATGCGCAGGCTCATGCTGAGATCGGCGGTGGACTGATGGCGCGCGGGGACGTCGACGGGTGCATGGCGGCCGCCGAGAACCTGATGGGGCTGCTGGAGGCGCTGCCGGACTCGCTGTACCGCGACCTGGCGATCTGGGCCGTGGAGGAGTGCGAGATATGGCTGGAGAAGATGGAAGGAGAGGACGAGTGATGGACGGTACGGGGAGGCCGAAACGCAGGCCCAGCATCGAGGTGAGGTGCCCGAAGTGCGGGACGCGCACGGTGTGGCACAGGCTGCCCAGGGCCGGCGACGAGTGCCGCTGGTGCGGGCACGCGTTCGGCGACTTCGAGTGGCATACGACCAAGGGGGTGCGCGGTGGACGGGGGACCGAATAGGGGCTGCCTGCTCGTGCTGCTGGCGGCGCTCGCCGTCGACCTCATGGTGCTGCGCGGGTGCATGGCGCTCGCCGCGGCGCTGGCCGGGTAGCAGGCGACAACAACCGGATACTGTGGGCACGCCGGGCGGGCTGGGCCCGGCGGGTCTCCTCCACGGGGCCGTCCCATCGCGGGGCGGCCCCCTCGCTTTTGGCGACACGTGCCCGACACTGCCGCCCATGGGAAGCAACAGGACCGACATACTCACGCCCGCGCAGGAGGCGTACGCCCGCGAGAGGGCGAAGGGGGCCACGCAGCGCGCGGCCTACCGCGCCGCATACCCCGGCTCCGCGAAGTGGAAGGACAGCGCCGTGGACAGCGCGGCGTGCCGCCTGGAGGCCACCGGCAAGGTATCGGCAAGGCTGAGGGCCCTGCAGGAGGCCGCCGCCCGCGCCGCCACCGTCACGCGCGCCGAGATCATCGACGCCCAGGGGCTGCTGCTGCGCAAGGGCCGCGAGGCCGTGGAGCGGCACTCGCTGGCGGACAAGGAGATGGCGCCCGCCGTCAAGGCGCTGGCCGACGCCTCCGACCGCCTCATGGAGTGGCTGCCCGACGAGGAGCCGGCCGAGCGCGCCGCGTTCGTGCGCGACTTCGCGCTGCTGCTGGCCCCGCCGTTCCTGGAGCCGCACCGCATGATCGCCGGCGGCCACCGCGGCGATATATGGCTGGCCGGCGGCCGAGGCTCCACGAAGTCCTCGTTCTGCTCGCTGGAGGTCGTGAGGTACATCGAGACGCACCCCGACCAGCACGCCGTCGTGCTCATGAAGCGCAAGGCGGACCTGCGCGACGCGGCCTACGCCCAGGTGGTGTGGGCCATCCGCGCGCTGGGGCTGGAGGACGGGTACGACATGCCCGAGTCCACGCTGCGCATCACCAGGAAGGCCACGGGGCAGAAGATCATCTTCCGCGGCTGCGACAACGCCAACAAGATCAAGTCGATAAAGGTGCCGTTCGGCTACGTGGGCTGCGCGTGGTTCGAGGAGGCCGACCAGTTCGCCGGCATGGCCGAGATACGCAAGGTCACGCAGTCCCTCACGCGAGGCGGCGAGGGCTGCGTGCGCCTGTACTCGTTCAACCCGCCGCGCTCGGCGCGCTGCTGGGTCAACGCCGAGATGGAGCGCCGCGAGGCCGCGGGCCTGCCGGTGTTCCGCTCGACCTACCTGGACGTGCCGCCGGAGTGGCTGGGCGGGCAGTTCATCGAGGACGCCGAGAGCCTGAAGGCGGCCGACGAGCGCGCGTACCGCCACGAGTACCTGGGCGAGCCGGTTGGCATCGGCACCGAGGTGTTCGACAACGTGGTGTTCCGCGCCATCACGGACGACGAGGTGGCGCAGTTCGAGCGCCTGCGCTTCGGCCAGGACTTCGGCTGGTACCCCGACCCGTGGGCCGTCACGGGCAGCGAGTGGCGCCCCGGCGGGCGCGCGCTGCTCACCTTCTGCGAGGACGGCGCCAACAAGCTGCCGCCCGACGGGCAGGCCGAGCGCGTCAAGGCGCTGCTCACGTGGGACGGCGGCGACGGGCGCCCGGCCTACCACCACCTGCCGGTGCTGTCCGACGACGCCGACCCCACGGCCATCGCCGTGCAGCGCGACCACGGCGTCAACGCCAGGGCGGCGGGCAAGGGCAAGCCGGGCCGCATGGCCTCGTACCGCTTCCTGCAGTCGCTGTCCGAATGGGTCATCGACCCGGAGCGCTGCCCGAGGCTGGCCGCGGAGGTGCGCGCGCTGGAGTACGCGCAGACGCCGGACGGCGAGGTGCTCAACGAGATACCCGACGGGAACGACCACTGGGTGGACGCTACCCGCTACGCAACGATGGACGAGGCGCGCAGGGCGCGCGGATACAGGAAGGTGGCATAGGGCATGGCAGTGGACGAGTTCAGCGTGCCGGCGCACGTGACCAAGAAGCTGAAGGAGCTGGGGTACGCCGTCGACACCTCGATGGACACCTACATCCAGTCGTGGTTCGACTGGTACAGCGGCAAGGACGACTGGTACCGGGACGGCTACACCGACCTGCAGGGGCGCCGCCGCACGCGCAACCGCATGAGCATCCGCCCCGCCAAGCGCGTGGCGTCCGAGTGGGCCAGCCTGCTGATCACCGACGACACGCAGGTGAGCGTGGAGGCCGACGCCGCGAACGGGTGGCTGCAGGACTGGCTGGACCGCGCCAACTTCTGGCCCACCGGGCAGATGGTCGTGGAGAAGGCGTTCGCGCTGGGCACAGCCGCGTGGGCGCTGTGGCTGGACGTGCGCGACGACGGCACCGAGCTGAAGGTGCGCCGCTACGACGCCCGCATGGTGCGGCCGCTGTCATGGGACGAGGAGGGCGTGAGCGCGTGCGCGTTCGTCACCCGTGCCGCCGTGGCCGGCCGCCGCGTCGACCAGCTGCAGGTGCACGCGCCGGACCCGGAGACGGGCACCTACCACATCAGCACCTACCTGTTCAGCGAGGGCGAGGAGCAGGACGCGGAGGCCGCCGGCGTGATCGCCGACTTCGACACCATGCAGGACTGCCCCACGTTCGGCATCATCCGCCCCGCGCTGGAGAACACCGTGGTGGACCTGTCACCGTTCGGCCAGTCCGTGTTCGCCGACGCGCTCGACGCCATCAAGGCCGTGGACCTCGCCTACGACTCCATGTTCCAGGAGGTCGAGCTGACCGCCGCCAAGGTGTTCGTGGACGAGAGCATGGTCGACGTGCGCAGCGAGAACGGCAAGGTCATACCCTCGCCGCGCATCGAGGGCCGCCTGTTCCGCCGCCTCGCCGGCCAGGACCCGACCAAGAACCTGATCAGCATCTACAGCCCCGAGATACGCGTGGAGCCGCTGCGCTCCGCCTTCGACATGGCGCTCGCCGAGCTGGGCGACCTGTGCGGCTTCGGCCAGCAGTACTTCGCGCTGGACAAGGGCGGCGGCCTGAAGACGGCCACCGAGGTGGCGGCCGACAACTCCGCGCTCATGCGCAACGTGCGCAAGCACGAGAACGTGCTGCGCGGCGCCGTCCAGCGCGTGGTGACCAGCCTGCTCAACTGCGCCCGCATCCACTGCGGCGCGGCCATCGAGGAGGACTTCGGCGCCGTCAAGGTCCAGTTCGACGACAGCGTGATCGCCGACACCCAGACCGAGAAGAACATGGCGCTGGCCGAGATAGCCGCGCTGGGCGTCCCCGAGCTGAAGCAGCGCTACCTGATCGACTGGCACGGCTTCAGCAAGGAGGAGGCGGCCGCGGCCGTGCCCTCCGCCCAGCTGCTCGACGAGGGCTTCTGATGCTGTCCCCGGAGGCGCTGGAGGAGGCCGGCGAGGCGCTGGCGCGCGTGTACCGCGGCATAGAGGCCGACATGCTGAACTACCTGGTGGACCTCATGCTGTCCGGCGCCGGCATCACGTCCAAGAGCGTGACGGCCGCGGCGCTGCTGGGCCAGACCCACGCCGACGAGCTGCGCCGCATCATCGAGCGCCACGCCGGCGAGGTGGACGCCGAGCTGCGCGCCACCGTCGAGAAGTTCATGAGGGTGTCCGACGCCGACGACATGGAGCGCCTGGGCAGGCCCGGCACCGAAAAGGCGTGGCCGCGCCAGATGGACGCCACCGTGCGGGGGCTGGCCGCCATCCTGCAGCGCGACAACCTGCACATGGAGCAGGGCGCCCTGGACGCGTTCCTGTCCGCGTCCACCGAGGCCATCGCCCGGGTGAACTCCGGCGCCGCCACGGCCGAGCAGGCGCTGCACCGCGCCGTGCGCAGGCTGGAGCGCGACGGCGTGAGCGTGGTGCAGTACCGCGACGCCGCCGGCAACCTCACCGTGCGCAACCGCGTGGACGTGGCCGTGCGCCGCCACGTGCGCACCCAGATCGCCCAGGACGGCGCCCGCATGACCGCGAGGGCCATGGACGAGTACGGCGTGCAGCTGGTCGAGGTATCGAGCCACCCCAACGCGCGCCCGAGCCACGCGGCGTGGCAGGGGCAGGTGTACGGCTGGCGCGGAGCCGTGAGCATCGACGGCCGCTCGTACGAGGGGCTGGAGGCCGCCACGGGCTACGGCTCGGTGGACGGCCTGCTGGGCGCCAACTGCCGCCACTCGTTCGGCCCGTACCTGCCGGGCGCGCCGCGCGCCTACGAGCGCGACCCCAAGCACGCCAGCGGCCTGCCGGGCGAGGAGGTCTACAAACTGGAGCAGAGGCAGCGCGCCGGGGAGCGCGCCATCCGCGAGGCCAAGCGCGAGCTGGCCGGCGCCCGCAAGTGCTACGACGTCTCCCCCACCAACGCCGCGCGCGTCGAGGTCGTGAGGGCGCAGGACCTGCTGGCGCGCAGGCAGGATGCCATGCGCCGGCTGGTGAAGGAGTCCAACGCCAAGAGCCTGACCGGGCACCCGGTGCTCCACCGCCACCCCGCGCGCGAGTGGGCCGGGGACATGCCCGGCGGCGCATGGGTCAAGTCGAGCGGCCGCACGCTGGCGCAGCTGATGGACGGGAAGGCGGCCAGGGAGGCGATGGCGAGGGCCGGCGCCAGCCGCACCGCCGTGGCCAGGGCCGTGGCCGAGGAGATGAAGCTGCAGGGCATGAGGGCGTCCGACTTCCCCACGCTCACGGCCGTCGAGCAGCGCAGGGTGTTCAGCAAGATCATGGCCAAGCTGAAGCCGGCGAGGCCGGAGGGCAAGCACTACGCCCCGTTCAGGAAGATCAAGGGCGAGCACACGGCGGCACAGGACCTGGCGGCGACCAACCCGCGATACAAGCCGCTCGACCCAAAGTGGAGCGTCAACTGCCAGCGCTGCGTGAGCGTGTACGAGGCGCGCCGCAGGGGCTACGACGTCACGGCGAAGCCGGGCGGCATAGCCGACGACCGCCTGCCGCATGTGTCTGACCCGAACGGATGGCCCCACGTGTACAGGGACTTCGACCTCGTGGACTGCGCCGCAGACAGCAGGAACGGCGTCAGGGCGAGAGTGGACAGCCTCATGGGAGAATGGGGCGATGGCTCACGCGCCATCGTCTGCGTGGAGTGGGAGAACCAGAACTTCGGCCACGTGTTCATAGCCGAGCGCGTGAACGGAACGACGCGGTACGTCGACCCGCAGACGAACTCCACGGACGTCTCCGGCTACTTTGACTTAATATCGAAAGACTGGGCATACTGTATGCGTATCGACGACAGAGAGTTCACGGAGTTGATCGGCGAGTGCTGCAAGGAGGTAAGGCGATGACCGTAGCGGAGGCGTTCGAGAAAGTTCAGGCCGAGCTGCCATGGGACCTCAGACTGAGGGAGCCACGCCGCCTGGCCGACGGCACTGTGGTGCATGCGGTCGAGTTCGACGGCGAGCCGCTGGCCGCCTCGCTGCCCGTAATCATCGAGGACGAGAGCGGCGCCAGGACCGTCGGCGCGTTCACGCCCGAGTGGTTCAAGGCGATCAAGCCGTAGCCAAACACACACAACAGAACAGAACGAGGCGAGGGCCGTCCGCAGGGGCGGCCCTTCCTTTTGGCGGGCGACACGTGCCCGACCATCCAAGCTGCGCGGGCACCCGGCGGCAACGGGGTGCGGCGCGGCAGCGGCGGCAACAGCTGCAAGTACCGAAGCGCGCAGAGAAGCGCGGCAACCAAACACCGGAAAGGACTGGTACGGACATGGGAGCACAAGCACAGCAACCGCAGGGGCAGCAGACCGACCCGCAGGAGGGCCAGGAGCCCACAGGTGGCGCCGACGGCGGCACCCAGGCACAGCAGCCCCAGAAGCCGGCTAACGAGCCGGCAGGCGGCACCACGGAGCCGCAGGGCGGCGATGGCGGCGCGACCGTCAACCGCCACAAGTACGAGCGCGACCTGAAGGCCAAGGACGACGAGATCGAGAAGCTGCGCGCGCAGCTCGACGAGGCGGCCAAGACCAAGGAGGGGCGCGAGGAGCTGCAGAAGAAGCTCGACGAGATGAAGGCGTCCATGGCGAGCGAGAAGGCGGCCTACCGCCTGGAGATCGCCGGATGCAAGAACGTCAAGGCGGCCAAGGCGCTGCTGGACGACTACGAGGGCGACGTGGACAAGCTGAAGGAAGCCTGCCCGTACCTGTTCGAGGAAGTCAAGAAGACCGGCTCCACGGGGCTGAAGCCCGTGGGCACGGCCAAGGACGACGACGCGGCGCTCGACCGCGCCTTCGGCCTGAAGAAGTAGAGAGGGGCAGCAAATGGCTGCAACCAACAACCTATCCAACTGCATCGACAAGTTCACCAACCGACTGGACAAGGTCATCGCGCAGGAGACCGTCACCGGCGACCTGAATATGAACCAGGACCTGGTCGGCGAGATGAGCGGTAACGGCAAGATCGAGATCGCCAGCATCGACATGGACGGCCTGGCCACCCACAAGCGCGGCCAGGGCTTCACCAAGGGCGGCCTCTCCGTCACCTGGCAGCCCTACCAGCTTCAGTACGAGCGCGACCGCGAGTTCAACATCGACGTGCTCGACGACGACGAGCGCGCCAAGCTCGTCTCCGCCAACGCCATGGGCGAGTTCGCCCGCACCAAGGTGGTGCCCGAGGTTGACGCCATCCGCTTCGCCAAGCTCACCCAGAACGCCGGCACCACCGTCAAGAAGGACCTGTCCGGCGCCGACGAGACCGTGGCCGCCGTGCTGGAGGCCGAACAGTGCATGGAGGACCACGGCGTGAAGCTGTCCCAGTGCCTGTTCTACCACTCCGCCGCCACCAAGAAGCTGCTGCGCCTGTCCAACAAGTACCAGCTGTCCGCCGGCCAGGCACCGAACAGCAACTTCTCCACCTACGACGAGATGAAGATGATCGGCGTGGCCGGCGACCGCTTCTACTCCGCCATCAAGCTGCTGGACGGCACCACCTCCGGCGAGGAGAAGGGCGGCTACGAGAAGGCAGAGGAGGGCAAGGCGCTGAACTTCATCGTCATGGCCCCCGAGGCCGCCGCGGCCATCTCCAAGCACGAGAAGCTGCGCTACTTCTCCCCCGACGTGAACCAGGCCGACGACGCCCACAAGTGGCAGTACCGCCTGTACCACGACCTGATCGTGTACCTGAAGAAGAAGGGCCTTATCTACGCCCACGTCGCGGTGACCGCCTAATGGCCACCATCGTGGGGCTGACCTTCCCCGAGGAGCCGGCAGAGAAGCCGGCGGAGGCCAGCCAGGAGCAGGTTCCCGAGCCGGAGACCGAGCCGGCACCGGAGCCCGAGGAGCCGGCAGAGAAGCCGGCCCGCAAGCCGCGCAAGAAGGCCGCGGCCAAGGCAGCGGAGGCGGAGTAGCCATGCTGCCGGAGGTCGAGAGCGCCGACTACCACGGTGCGAACACGTGGGACGACGTGCGCCCGCACCTGGGCGCCGCCGTGGCCGCCGTGCGCGAGGTGATCGGCTTCAACGTCCCCGAGGGCGAGGAGCAGGTGGCCGCGTACAAGGCCGCCGTCTGCGCGGCGCTGGACGTCGACGCGGCGTACGGCTTCTCCGGCGGCATCGAGGCGTCCGGCTCCGTCCGCCTCGGCTCGCTCACCATCGAGCAGGGGCAGGGCGGCGGCTACGACGCCGCGATGGACCGGGCGGTGCGCCGAGCGCTGTCCGGCTCCGGCCTCCTGTACCAGGGTCTGGGGTGATCGGCATGGTGCCCATACCCAAACGCCTGCTGCCCAGCCGCGCCGAGGTGCGCGTGCCCGAGGAGGAGGGCGGCCGCCAGGGCTTCTCCGACAAGAGGCTCCTGCTGGGCGTGCGCTATGAGCAGAGGGCGTCCGTGCGCGCCACGGACTACCAGCTGCAGGACGCCACGACCGGCCTGCTGTTCATCGACGCCGTGAACACGGCGGGGGCCATGGAGCTGCCGGCCGGCAGCCTCGTCTCCGTCGACGGCGCCACCGAGTGCTGCGTCGCGTCGTGCACCCGCTACGTCGACGAGCGCGGCCACGTGCACCACTGGGAGGTCGAGCTGAAGTGAGCATCGCCGTGGACGTCGTCACCGCCGGCATCGACCTGGCGACCGCGCCGGCCGAATGCAAGAGGCGCCAGGTGCTGTACGCGCGCCGCTGCGCGTTCACCATGCGCAAGTACGTGCCGGTGCTGGAGACCCCGCTGCGCTCCAGCGAGCCGGTCAACTCCGACTACGGCGCGGGCATCCTCACGTGGAACACGCCATACGCGGCGCGGCAGTACTACGAGCCGATGAACCACACCGAGCCGGGGACGACCGACCACTGGGACGAGAGGTGCCAGCGCGAGGACGGCGACGACCTGCGCGAGTTCGCACGGCGCCTGTACATGGACTACTAGGAGGCACGCACATGGAAGAGAACGGCACGCTGGACCTCGTGGACGTAGTGAAGGGCCGCCTGGAGGCGGCCGGCGTCCGCGACGTGTTCACCTACCTGCCGGACACCCGCCGCCACGCCGAGTTCTGCGCCATCCGCACCGGCGTGCCGGGCGGCGAGGACGGGTACTTCGACCTCGCCTTCGACACGGCCGTGCGCCTGAGCCTGTTCTTCGCGCGCCGCGTCGAGCTGGACGCCATGGCGGACGCGCTCCTGGCGGAGCGCACGCTGCGGACCGTGCCGCTCGACAGCGCCAACGGCAGCTACCGCATGATACGCATCGAGACAGTGAAGCCGCGCCCGGTCCAGTGGGACGAGAGCGGCCGCAACGTGTGGGTGGTCGAGGCCACCGCGCACATCGAGATCAAGGAGTTTTAGAAGATGGATATCGGTTTCGCGCTGAACTACCAGCACGTGGTCGAGGTCGACACCACCCCTGACGGCGACAAGCGCCACTGGGCATGGGTCGGCCCGGGCATCTCCAACATCGGCAAGGACAACAGCGAGAGCACGAGCGAGGACGCCTACTACAACGGCGGCGGCAACACCAAGACCGACGTCACCGGCGTGAGCGCCAAGTACAGCGTCGAGGGCCACCGCCTGATCGGCGACCCGTTCCAGGACTACGTGGCCTCCATCGAGGACGGCATCGGCGCCGAGCGAGAGACGACCTACCGCGTCACCGACCCGACCGGCAAGTGCATCGAGGCGCCCTGCACCGTCCTCGACATCGCGGCCAACGGCCCCAACGGCGCCGCCAACGAGAAGACGAGCTTCAAGTGCTCGCTGTCCCGCTCCGGCGTGGCCACCGTCGTGACCCCCGCCGCCGGCACCCTGCTGCCCGAGTCCGTCAACGTGGCGCAGGAGGTGACCGTGGGCGTCAACAAGACCGCGGCCGCCGTCAAGCCGTCCGTGCTGCCCGAGGGCGCGTCCACGCGCTGCCTGTTCGCCATCGAGGACACCGGCATCGCCCGCGTGGCCGCCGACGGCACCGTGACCGGCGTCAAGGCCGGCAAGACCCGCCTGGCCGTCAAGTGCGCGGCCAAGCCGTCCGTCTCCACCGTCGTGGACGTGACCGTCTCCGCGTCCTAGGCGCGGGGCGACAGCCGGGGGAACATCTGCCGAGGAGGCCGGGGCTACGCGCTGCAGCCCCGGCCTCCTTTCTCTTTGAACGCAGCGCACGATGGGAAGGCAGCGCAACCATGAAGACACTGAAGGTAAGGAAGTCGTTCGAGCGCTTCGAGGTCGAGGTCGGCGACGAGACGGTGGAGTGCACCATCGACTGCACCGACGGCACCGTCAACGCCTTGGCGGCCAAGTGCATCAAGGCGCGCCAGCAGGCGCTCGCGCTCGACACGCTGAAGGAGAAGACGTTCGACCGCAAGAAGCTGAACAAGCTGTCCGAGGACATGGCCGCCATCATCGGCCCCATCATCGTCGAGGGCATCGGCGAGGAGTCCTACGACGCCATCCTCACGGCGTGCGGCGACGGCGTGAAGCTGAAGCCGGCGCAGTGCAACCTCGTCATGGTTCAGGTATTCGCCACCGTGTGCCAGGCGATCTTCGACCGCCTGAACGACGTGAAGCAGAGCAAGGCAGCGCACTACCTACAGGACGTGGTGGCAGATGCGCAGAAGCCTGACGACGAGAAGCGGGACCGTTAACGGACGGTTCTGCACAACTTACGAATACGAGGGGGCGGAGTACGACGTGTGCGACTCCGCCCTCAACGCCATGCTGGTGAACGAGCTGTTCGCCGACACCGAGCTGAGCGAGGAGGACAAGCAGCGGCTGCTCCCCGCCATGCTGTTCGCCGACCTGCCCGCCGCCATCGAGACGGCCGGGCGCGACGGCTTCTGGGACATGGTGGACGCCGTGCTGTGGGACGCCATGGGCGTGGACCTGTACGGCACGAGGGGCGCCGCCGGCTGCGAGGAGCCCGTGTTCGACTGGGACGAGGACGCCGGGCGCATCCGCGCCTCGCTGCTGCAGGCGTACGGCCTCGACTGGGACGCCGTGGCCGGCAGCATGAGCTACGGCGCGTTCCTCGACCTCGTGGCCGGCCTGATGGAGTCCGGCGAGACGCCGCTGCAGCAGGCGATCTACTACCGCACGGCCGAGTGCCCGAAGGAAACTAAAAACAACAGGGAATACGTGGAGGCGTTCCGCGCACGCGCGGCGCACTTCGCGCTGCACGCCGACCGCACCGAGTCCGGCCGCATGGACGCGGCAAACGACGCCATGGCGTCCGCCTTCGCCGCCGAGTTCGCCGCAGCGGAGCGGGCGGTGAGGGCCGATGGGTAGCGCATCCAACGCCGTCTCCGTCCTCGCGCGCCTGGACGACCAGGGCGTGGTCTCCGGCCTGAAGAAGATCAAGGTCTCCATGGAGGAGATCAAGGGCAAGGACGGCAAGCTCAACTGGGAGGGCCTGAAGAAGGGCGGCTCCGCAACCAAGGCGCTCGGCGAGGGCATCACCGACCTGGGGCGCTCCATGACGCTGGGGCTCACCGTGCCCATCGTGGCGGCCGGCGGCGCGGCAACCTCCGTGGCGGCCAGCTTCGACGACGCCATGAGCCAGGTGCAGGGCGCGCTCGGCGGCGCCTCCGCCGACATGGACGGCCTGCGCGACCTCGCGCTGCAGCTGGGCGCCGACACCGTGTTCAGCGCCACCGAGTCCGCGCAGGCCATGGTGGAGCTGGCCAAGGGCGGCCTGACCGAGGCCCAGATCAAGGGCGGCGCGCTCGCGGCGTCCATGGACCTCGCCGCCGCCGGCCAGCTCAACCTCGCCGACGCCGCGGCCACCACGGTGCAGATGATGGGCAGCTTCGGCCTGGGCGCCAGGGACGCCACCCGCATCGCCAACGCGCTCGCCGGGGCCGCCAACGCCTCATCCGCCGACGTCTCGGACCTCACGCAGGCCATGAGCCAGTGCAGCGCACAGGCGTCGCTGGCCGGATGGAGCCTGGAGGACACGGCCGCCGCGCTCGCCCTGTTCGCCGACCACGGAGTGAAGGGCTCCGACGCCGGCACCAGCCTGAAGACGATGCTGCAGCGCCTCGCCGCGCCCACCGACCAGGCCGCCGAGGCCATCGCCGCCTACGGCCTGAACATCCGGGACTCCAACGGCAAGATGAAGGACATATCCGGCATCGCCGACGAGCTGACCGGCAAGCTGGGCGGCCTGAGCGACGCCGAGCGAGACGCCGCGCTGCAGACCATCTTCGGCTCCGACGCCTCGCGCGCCGCCGCCATCCTGATGCAGTCCGGCAGCGAGGGGCTGGCCAAGTACATCGCCGCGACCAACGACGCCACCGCCGCCGAGACCATGGCCAACGCGCAGAAGGGCGAGCTGTCCTGGGCGCTGGAGAACATGGGCGGCGCCGTCGAGTCCGCGTCCATCGCGTTCGGTACCGCGCTGGCGCCGGCCATCACCGCCGTGGCAGGCGTGATAGGCAACGTCGCCGAGGCGTTCGCATCGCTGCCGGCGGGCGTTCAGACCGGCATCGCCGTGGTGCTCGCGCTCGTGGCCGCGCTGGGCCCGCTGCTGATGGTGATCGGCTCCGTCGTGGCGGCGCTGCCCGCCATCTCCGAAGGCTTCGTTATGCTGGGCGGCGCGCTGGCCATCCCGCTGGCGCCGGCCGCCGCCGTGGTGGCCGCCATAGCCGCCATAGCCGCGGCCATCTACGCCGCGTGGACCACGTCCGAGACGTTCCGCGCCGCCGTGATGGCCGGCGTGGACGCCATCAGCTCCAAGGTGCAGGAGATATGCGCGTTCCTCGCGCCGTACGTGCAGGCGTTCCTCGACCAGATCGTCTCGACCGTGCAGGTGGCCATGGACACGCTGGGGCCGACCATCGGCGCCGTGCTGACCGTCATCGTCTCGACCGTCGTGCCCATCCTGACATCCATCATGGACACCGTGGCGCAGGTGCTGGCCACGATACTGGCCACCGTGACCAACGTCATGGCCGCCGTGAGCACCGTCATACAGGGCGCATGGCAGATAATCTCCGGCATCTTCCAGACCGTGCTGGGCGCAATCCTCGCCGTGACCACCGGCGACTTCACGATGCTGCAGCAGGGCGTGACCTCGATCATGCAGGGCACGATGGTGGCGATAAACGGTGTCATGCAGACCATCCTGTCCATCGTCTCCGGCGCCTGGAACGCCGTGAAGGCCGTGTTCATCGGCGTGTGCAACGCCGTCTCCGGCGCCATCTCCGGCGCGTTCAACGGCATCAAGTCCGTGATCGACAGCACGATGAACGGCGCGAAGAGCACCGTGTCCGGCGCGCTCGACGCCATCAGCGGCTTCTTCGCGGGACTCCACCTGCAGTTCCCGCACATCAACCTGCCGCACTTCTCCATCAGCGGAGACTTCAGCCTCGTGCCGCCCAGCGTGCCGTCCATCTCGGTGAGCTGGTACCGCACCGGCGCCATCGCCATGGGCGCCAGCGTCGTCGGCATCGGCGAGGCCGGCCCCGAGGCCGTCGTGCCGCTGTCCGGCCGCGAGATGGACCCGTACGCGGACGCCGTGGCCAGCCGACTGGCGGCGCGCGGGGCGGGTGCCGGAACCGGCGGCACGACCGTCTACAACATAGGCGACGTGACGGTGAACATGGAGCAACTGCGCGACCTGGCGACGCTGGAGGACTTCGTGGACCTCGTGCTGGACGCCAAGCGCGCGAACCCGACGAGAGCGAGAGGATAGAGCATGGCGAAGGGATACTTCGGAGACAAGGCCGGCCCCGGCGCGCACATGCGGGCGTACGTGGAGTGCAGGACCACGGCGCAGAAGGAGGGGCGCGCCTACGTCCAGTACAAGCGCAGCATCCGCGTGGACGACGGCAACTTCGGCGGCACCATCGTCGACCGCAACTGGGGCGGCCAGGTGCAGCTGTACGGCCCCAACTGGTACGGCGATTCCGGCTGGGTCGACTACGGATGGGTCGACTACGGGGAGCAGGCCGTCATCACGGCCACCATCTCCTACCTGAGCTGGTCCGGCGTCCACTACAACTCGTCCGTGACCGCCCGGTACAGCCCGGACGTCCCCACGTGGACGCCCAACGCGGTGAGCCAGTGCAGCGCCGTGCTGGACGGTGGCAAGATCAAGGTCAAGTGGAGGAACAACAACACCACCACGCGCCCCTACGCCGGCATCTACGTCGACGTCTCGGTGGACGGCGGGGACTTCACCCTCCACAAGGACGTCGGCGGCGGGGACACGGAGTGCGAGTACGCGTGCGAGCCCAACCGCGTGTACGAGTTCCGCGTGCTGCCGCACAACGCGGCGGGCAGCGCCGGCTCGCACACCTACACGGGCAAGGTCTGCACGCTGCCGGCACCGCCCACGGACGTCAAGGCGGCCCGCCTGAGCGATACCGAGAACGTCGTCACGTTCGGGCACGGCTCGGGCAACGACGACCTGTACCTCGCCCACGACGTGCAGCGCCAGATGGATAGCGGCGCGTGGTCCGACTTCGCCGCGGTCGAGCCCGCCGGCACGCGGTGCCCCGACCGCTCGACGAGCGCGAACCACTCGTGGCGCTACCGCGTCCGCAGCCGCAACTCGGCCGGCGCGTCCGACTGGGTGTACACGGAGACCGTCTACAACACGCCCGCAGCGCCCGGCAAGATCGCCATGGCGCGCGTCTCGAACACCCGCGTGCGCGGCACGTTCGGCAACCCGGCGAACACCGCCACGTCCGCCGAGATAGAGCGCAGCCAGGACATGGAGGAGTGGACGGCGGTGCGCACCGTCGAGGGCCACGTGACGTCGTTCGAGGACGACCCGGGCGGCGGCACGTGGTACTACCGCGTCCGCAACGCCCGCGGCGACCTGAAGAGCGCCTGGACGGCCAGCAGCGGCATCGTGACCATCTGCGCGCCGGCCGCGCCCACCGTCACCTCGCCGTCCTCCTCGCAGGTCATCCCCAAGACGCAGGCCTCCATCGCCGTCACGTGGCGCCACAACCCCATCGACGGCTCCGCCCAGACGGCCGCCCAGTGGCGCTGGAGCACCGACGGCAGGACCTGGACGACCGTTGACGTCTCCGGCGAGGCGTCGAGCGCGACGCTGGCCAACTCATTCGCGGTCAACACCCGCCTGTCCGTGCAGGTGCGCACCAGGGGCGCCCACGCCGACTTCGGCCCGTGGTCGCCGGCCGTGGCCACCTACGTGCGCCAGGTGCCCACGCTGTCCATCGAGGAGCCGGCCGACGGCTTCACGGTCGAGACCGTGCCCGTGCACGTCCGCGTGCGCTACAGCGACCCGAGCGGCACCATGGCCGCCGGCACGCTCAGCGTCTACGACACGGCTGGCACAGCCGTCTACAGCCGCGACCTCGCCGCCGGGCTGGAGTTCGACATACCGGCCTCCGAGTGGCTGCCGGCCGACGGCGCCGCGTACCGTCTGGCCGCCACCGCCCGCTCGTCCTCGACGCTGCAGGGCTCGGCCGAGCGCTCCGTCTCGGTGCGCTACAGCCTGCCGGCGCCCGCCATCGTTGACGCCGTGCCGGACCCGGCGACCGGCCGCGTGGCCGTCACGGTGCACGCGGGCGTCGAGGACGGCGCCGCGCCCATGGAGTCGGCGAGCGTCTGGCGCAACGTCGGCGGCGTGCGCACGCTGCTGGCCGACGGCCTGCACGACGGCGCGGAGCTCACGGACGAGTACGCGCCGCTCAACACGGACTACGCCTACGAGACCGCCAGCATAGCCGCGTCCGGCGCCGTGCGCGAGACGAGGTTCCCGGGGCACATCGACTCGGGCCACGTGTTCGTCTACTGGTCCGGCGGCATCGCCCGCGGCAGGTACAACCCCGCCGACGAGATCGCCGTCGAGCCGGAGTTCTCCACGTTCCGCCTGGCAGGCAGGCGCTACCCGGTGGGCGTGTCCTCCGACCGCGTGGCCGAGAAGCACACGGCGTCCGTGACGCTGAACAGCCGCGAGGAGGCGCTGGCGTTCTACCGCGCCGTGTGCAGCGGCGAGCGGCTGGTGATGAAGACGCTGTACGGCTTCGTCTTCCCGTTCATGGCCACGGCCAAGCTGGCGCCGTCGCTGGGCAACGCGGAGCGCCAGTGGAGCGTGAGCCTGGAGGCCACGAGGCTGGACGGTGAAGGCCTATGAGGTGGCACGGCAACCGCTACCACGAGCACTGGACGTTCCGGCGCGTCAAGTGGCCGGGGATGGAGGAGGCGGAGGACTACGGCCAGATCACCGGCGGCAAGTCCTCCGAGAGCCAGTTCAAGGAGCTGAAGGCCACCGGCTCCATCGACTACGAGGGCTCCACGGTGCCCGACGAGGACGACGCCGTGCGCGTGTACTACGGCTTCACCGACGACGCCGGCGAGAGCTGGGAGGGGCCCGTGGTGACCGGCTTCCTGGAGCTGGGCGAGACCGACCTGGACGGCTCGCTGGTGAGCGGCAGCGCCGACCTGTCCGGCATGCTCACCGTGGCGGCCTCCACCGGCCCCGGCTACCCGCTCACGCTGCCCGCCGGCACGCCCACCGTGGACACCGCCGCCGGCTTCCTGCGCGCGCTCGGCCTCGTCGTCAACGCCGCGCCGTCGTCCCACAGGCTGTCCTCCGCGCACACGTTCGAGCGCGACGAGAAGTGGCTGGGCATCGCCAACTGGCTGCTGTCCGCCGCCGACTTCGGCAGCGCGACCACCGACGCGTGGGGCGCCGTCCAGATGCAGCCCTACGTCGAGCCAACGGAGCGCGCGCCGTCGTGGACGTTCCGCGACGACGAGACCAGCGTGTTCTTCCCCTCCGTCACAGTGAGGGACAACCGCGCCGACACGCCCAACGTGGTGCGCCTGTGGTACGAGGACGACAACGTGGGGCTGTACGCCGAGGCGCGCAACGACGACCCGCGCAGCGCCGCCTCGACCGTCACGCGCCGCCGCGAGCGCCAGCTGGACGACGAGGTGACCGAGCTGTCCGGCGACACGCCCGAGAAGATGCTGGAGGCGCTGAAGGCCGCCGCTCGCAAGAGGCTGCTGGACAACTCCACCCGCATCGACTACGTGGAGGTGCACGGCCTGTTCATCCCGTCGCGCGTCGGCGAGTGCGGGCTGCTCGACTACCGCGAGGCCGGCGTCGAGCAGCTGGGCGGCATCACCGCCAAGGACGTCGAGTTCGGGCTGGGCGGCGAGACCACGCACACCATGCGGCGCCTGCTGCGCCCGGACTTCAAGGTGACGACTGCTGGAGAGGTGGTGTGGAGGAATGACGCCTAGCGGAGAGCTGGCGGACCGGCTGGCCGCCGCGCTGTGGCCCGAGAGGACCGCCGCCGACTACCACACGCGCGCGCCGGTGCTGTCCGTCGACGGCCCCACGGTGAACGTGAGGCTGCGCGGCTCGACCGAGCCGACGCCGTGCAGCAAGCTGGCGTCGTGCTCGCCGAGGGCCGGCGACACGGCGCTCGTGCTGGTCATGCCCGCGGGCTGCGTCGTGCTCGGGATTATCGGATAGAGAGAGAAAGGAACGGCATGCGCGAGATTCTGACGCTGGACCTGCAGAAGTCCAGCACCCAGTTCATGCCAGTCATCGCGCTGAGGGCGCGCCGCGGCGACTCGCGGAGCCTCCAGCGCACGTTCCAGATCATGGACGACGGCGTGGCGCTGGACCTCACGGACTGCACCGTCTCGTTCATGGCGGAGAACGCCGGCGGCTTCCCCATCATGGAGGAGGTGGTCGACAAGGGGCAGGGCGGCCAGTTCACCTACCGCTTCCCCGACGCCGTGGCGGCCGTGCGCGGCTCCGTGACCATGGCCTACTTCCGCATCGTCGGCCGCGACTTCACGGGCTCCACCAACAGCCTGCGCATCGAGGTGCTGGACAACGTGGACCTCACGGACGCCGTGACCGGCGCCTACGTGCCCATGCTGGACCGCATCATCGAGCAGTCGACCGAGATGGCCGCCAACGCCGACGAGATCACCCGCCAGGCCACCGCCGCCATCAACGCCTGCACGTCCATCACGGAGACCGCGACGGCGCAGGAGCAGGCGCGCGTGGCGAAGGAGGCGGAGCGCGTGACGGCCGAGGCCGAGCGCGCCAGCAACTACAGCCAGAAGATGGCCGAGTGGGAGCGCGACGTGCTGGCGCTCACCAACGGCATCACCGTCAACAGCAAGGGCCAGCTTTGCGTGGCCGTGAGAGTAAAGAAGAAGGGCTAGACATGGCAGAAAACGACAGCATCGTCGAGTACCCGGTCATCACCGACGACACGGGCCGCGCCATCGCGGGCGCGCTGCAGGCGATGGCGCACGACAAGGTGGCGGCGCTGAAGACGGACTGGGACGGCCTGGCGCGCATGAGCCGCGACGGCCTGGGGCGCTACGTGCTCGGAATCGGCGACCAGATCGCGTCCCGGTGGACCGACCCGGACGGCGGCACCGTCTACGACGTGGCCAACGACGTGTGCCACTTCGCAGAGGAGCTGGAGCTGCAGGCCGGCGAGAAGCTGCCCGGCGTCATCATCGAATGGCACCACACGCTGCCGTTCGGCACGCAGTTCGACGAGAAGGAGGCCTTCTGGTACTGCGAGCAGGCGCTGGCGGCCGGCACCTACAACCTGACCATGGGCACCTCGTGGGGCACCAACGTGGTCAAGGGCAAGACCTACCAGTTCACGCTCGCCAAGGAGGTGCCCAAGGGCGGCGTGCTGGCCGGCATGGAGTACGCTCCGGACCGAGACCCGGGCACGTGGCAGGTCAAGTCCTACAAGACCGTCGCCGACGCCAGCCCCATCGAGACGGTGGGCATGAGCGAGGGCGCGCAGGGCACGAGCCTGGGCACCATCGACGTCAAGCCGAACGGCAACATGAACAGCATCTACCGCTGCGCCTACGGCTACAACCGCTGGAGCCAGTCCGCGCTGCGCCAGTACCTCAACGGCAAGGGCACGAACTGGTGGAAGCCCCAGAACAAGTGGGACCGCCCGCCCGAGTACGTCGGCAAGCACGGCTTCCTGGACGGCATCCCCGCCGAGGAGCTGGCCGTCATGCGCCGCGTGAAGGTCGTCACCGGCGTGCCCTACTGCGAGGAGGGCACCGCCAACGAGCCGGTGCTGGACACCACCTACGACCTCGTGTTCCTGCCGAGCCTGGAGGAGCACTTCCTGGCGCTCAAAGAGTCCGGCATGAAGGGCAAGGAGGGCGAGGCCTGGGAGTACTGGGCGCGCATCGCGCAGTCCCCGACGCCGCTGGCGCTGTGGCAGACGTGGCCGCAGCTGATCACCTACGCCATCAACGGCAAGACCAGCCCGCAGAACGTCTGGACGCGTTCCGCTAATCGCAACCACGGCTATTACGCGTTCATCGTGTACTCGTCCGGCGGCGTCGGCGGCAACAGCGCGCAGAACGGCTATCGCTGCGCTCCCGCCCGCGCCATCTAATCATCAACGACAATCCGGGGCGGGCCACCGCCCGCCCCGCTACCGATAGGAGACCGCCTTGTCTGTACCCAGGAGATTGAGGAAGAAGAGCAAGCTGAAGGTGTTCGTGGACGCCTGCGACCTCGTCGAGTACGTGCTGAAGATCACGGCCAACGAGAAGGTGTTCAAGCCGGAGCAGTCGGCAGTCACGGACAAGATAAAGGCCGCGGCGATAGACATAGCGCGCTTCATCTGGTGCGCCAACAACATCCGCGTGCGCCAGGACGCGCAGCTGTACGCCGAGCGCCGGCGCCTGCAGGACATGGCCATGACGTGCTGCCGCGAGCTGCTGTTCCTTATCGACCTCGCATGGGACGTAATGCACCTGACAGAGCGCCGAGCCGTCTACTGGACGGGCATGGCGGTCGACCTCCGCGAGGAGATCGCCGCATGGAGGGCATCCGACGCCAAGAGATATGGGCGTCTGTGATAGCTGGGGCCGCGGCTGAACAGAACGTCTGGACGCGTTCCGCTAATCGCAACAACGGCAATAACACGTTCATCGTGAACTCGTCCGGCAACGTCAACAACAACAACGCACAGAACGGCAATCGCTGCGCTCCCGACCGAACCGGCGCAAGCCCCACCGAAGCCTGCGGCACAGCCGCGGAGCGGGGCGAAACCGGCGCGGGGAGCCGCGACCCCGAGCCCGAGAGGGCCGAACAACGCCGGGGCGACGCCGACGCGGCTGGAACGCGGTCGGCTGCAATGCGCCCCGGACCCAAACCCAAACTGGAACCCGGCGAGCTTAACGGCGTCGTCGGGTTCCTCGCTTTGAGGGAGAGCGCCAGGAAGTTCCGGCGCGGGGTGATCTGGAAGGACAGCGTGGCGAGCTACATGCTCAACCTGTCCGAGCGCACGCTGGCCATGAGCCGCAAGCTGCAGGACGGCACGTTCCGCTGCGGCAAGACGCGCGAGTTCGACATAACGAGGCCGAAGCGCCGCACCATCGTGAGCGTGGGCTTCGCCGACCGCGTGTTCCAGCGGAGCCTCAACGACAACAGCATCTACCCCCGCATGGTGCACGGCTTCATCAAGGACAACGCGGCGTGCCAGAAGGACAAGGGCACCGACTACGCCCGCGAGAGGCTGAAGGAGTTCATGCGGCGCCACTACCGCAGGCACGGTCCGAACGGCTGGGTGTGCCAGATCGACGTGGCGGGGTACTACCCGAACATGCGCCACGACGTCGCGGAGACGGCGTTCGCCCGCAAGCTGCCGCCGGAGATCATGGCCATGGCCACGGCGGTCATGCGCAACCAGTACCCCGGCGAGGTCGGCTACAACCCGGGCAGCCAGATGATACAGATCGCCGGCATCAGCGTGCTGGACCCGCTGGACCACATGGCCAAGGACCTCATGGGCATCAGGAACTACATCAGGTACATGGACGACGCCGTGGCCATCCTGCCCACCCGCGAGGAGGCCGAGCGCGCGATGGCGGCCTTCGGCGACACGCTGCATACCCTAGGCTTCGAGCTGAACCCCAAGAAGTCGCGCGTGTACCCGCTGCGCGACGGCATCGAGTTCCTGGGCTTCGACTTCCACCTGACCGACACGGGGAAGGCTCTCATGTTCGTCAAGCCGTCGAACGTCAAGGACATGCGCCGCCGCATCCGCCGCATGGCTCGGCTGGCGCAGACGGGCAAGATGTACCGCTCCGAGGTGGACGGGAGCTACCAGGGCTGGCGCGACCACGCTTCCAAGGGTGACAGCTTCGGGCTGATCAGGCGCTCCGACGCCTGGTACAAGGGACTATGGAAGGAGTAGCCGATGCTGAACATCAAGAAGGCCCCGGACGACCTGGCCGCCGCGCGCGAGCAGGAGAACCTGGCCAGCCGCATCGAGCGCCAGGAGGCACTGACCGAGCTGGTGGCCGCCTGCGTCGACGTGGAGCTGCCGATCGACGACGAGGACGAGACCGCACCCGGGGAGGTGGAGTAGATGGCCGTGAAGCTGAGCAAGTTCGCGCAGCGCGTGCAGAAGTGGTACCTGAAGGGCTTCTACAACGACGAGAGCCTGGAGCAGCTGCTGGCTGCCGGCAAGATCACCAAGCGAGAGCGCGACGCCATCATCGCGTCCAGGAAGGAGTAGGCCGTGGAGGTACTGAGCCTGTTCGCGCCGTTCGGCCCGGAATGGCTCGGCGGCGTCCTGCTCGGCCTCATAGCGTTCTACTTCGGCCGCCAGTTTCTGGACGAGTACAAGAAGCAGAACGAGCGCAAGGGCGCCCTGGACCTGAAGCGCGAGGAGCGCAAGCAGGAGGAGGTGGCCGAGCGGGCGCAGCGCGACCGCGAGCGCTCGCAGATGGAGGGCCGCATCGCGGCGCAGATGGAGAGGTCCAACAGCCTCATGGAGGCCATGAAGACGCTGATGGAGTCCGTGGTGGCCTCGAACGAGGTGCTGCACTCGGACCTCGCTCACAGCCAGGCGCGCAGCCAGGGAATGGCCGCCAAGGTGGACCACATCTACGACCGCGTCGACCTTCTGTACGACAAGGAATCGAGCAACTAGGAATGGAGAACGTCATGAATGAAGTGCAGGCGGGCCTCACGGTGTGCACGGTGCTGGTCGTGCCGTACATCGTGCAGGCCATCAAGACGAAGGCGATGACGGGCAACGTCGCCCGCTGGACGGCCATCGCCGTCTCGGCGGGATGCGGCGCCCTCACGGCCATGTCGGGCGGCGTCCCGACCGAACCCTCGGCG
>JAXJCX010000090.1:0-3030 GCA_036302225.1 Collinsella sp. | reverse complement strand
GAGCGGCCTGCTTGGCAAGCTTCTTAAAGGAGAACGGGGCACGGGTGGCACCGAAGATGCCGGCCACGTGGTCCTCGAAGATGTTCAGGAAGTTCACGAAAGATCACTCTCCGTATAGGTTCTTTGGTATCCGAGCAAATATAGGCATATCCCAACGATTATAGAGGATAGGGTTCCCGCAACCGCCGCCTTGGCGACGACCGCGGCTGCAAGGCTGGCAATTTCCATATGGTGTGCAAGACAGGACGCCGCTGCGCAGCCGATGCCGGTGACAGCGATTGCGGCGATTGCGGCAAGGTTTGAGCCCTGATTGGCACGCTTGGCATGGGCATTGAGCAGCGCAGATGACGCCGCGGCAGTTGCCGCGACCAGCACAAAGGCAGCCCAAAGGAGCGGGTCTCCCAGCGCTGCGGCAACGTTACCGAGCCCCAGTACGCCTCCGGCTGAAAGCGCGACCGTGGCCAGACGGGCAAAAAGCGCGCCCATGCCCGTTGCCGCGGCGGCGCTTGCCGGGCCGAGCCAAAATGACGCGACGCCGGCGGCGACCCCAGCTGCCAGGAAGGTATTGCCGGTCAGACAGCCAAGCGCGAGTGCACAGGTGAGCGTGGCGCTCGCGGCAGTCTCGGTGCGACCCCAGGCGATCCACCAACCGGACATGGCGGCGGCAAAGATCACCGCGACGGGCAGCATCGACAGGATGCCCTGTGCCTGCATGGTGGCGTTGGCCATGAGCACCAAAAAGCCCACAGCCGAGATGGCCGAGCCAATCTGGGGGGCCAGGCCAGCCGCCACTCCGATCGCGATGGCCGCAATGACCAGGCCGGGAAGCGCCGCGACCCCGGCCGTTTGCATCAGCAAAAAGCTAAAGGTGCCGCACGTTAGCGCCGAGATAGTGTGCATGGTGTAGTCGCGCGCATGGCTCCAGCGCGTGCCCGCCCAGCCGAGTGCGGGGTCGACCTCGATGGCGTCGTCCTCGTAGTGCGACGGCTCGATATCGTCGAGCTCCTGCTCGTCATCCGAAAGTTCGCCAACCATTTGCTCCAGGCTGCGACGGCCTTCGCGCACGCTGCCCAGACCGGCAAGGAGCTGGTCGCAAAATGTCTCGACGCTGCTGGGGCGGTCCTGCGGCATGGGGGAGAGCGCGCTCATGAGCGCGGCCTCGGCTCCCGGGGGAAAGTGCGGAATCAGCTCGCTGGGATAGGTGGCGCCGCCGATGATGCGGTCGAGCGAGTCGGCAGGCGTGGCCGCCATAAAGGGGGCACTGCCGCACAGGCCCTCGTAGATCACGCAGGCAAGGGCAAAGACATCGGCACGCTCGTCGACCGTGCCGGTCTCGATATCGAGCTGCTCGGGCGGCATGTAGCCGATGGTGCCGCCGCGCGATCCGCCAAAGCCGCCGGCGGACGACAGCCGCGCCATGCCAAAGTCGGTGATCTTTACATTGCCCGAATGGTCGATAAGCACATTGGCGGGCTTTATGTCCAGATGAAGCACGCCGTTTGCATGGGCAAAGGTGAGTGCCTGACCCAGCGCGTCGGCAATGGCCGCGGCCTCGTCAAAGGTGAGCGAGTGGCCGTCCACGCGATGCAAAAACTCGGCCAACGACATACCGTCGACATACTCCATGACCAGGTAGGCATAGGCGGTGTCGTGCGTAAAGTCGATAACCTGCACGATATTGGGATGTTGAAGCATGGCGGCGGTATGCGCCTCGCGCAGCACGTCCATGATGTCGCTGGCGGGCATGCCGGCGCCGTCTGTGAGGGGGATGCGCTTAATGGCCACGCGACGGCGCAGATGCGTGTCGCGGCAAATCTCGATGGAGCCAAAACCGCCGGTCGCAAGCGTCTCGAGCGGCTGGTACCGCTTGAGCAGCTCGCGAGAGCTAGTGCCCTCCAAGGGAACGTCCGGCGAGAACCGGGCGGTATGTTGCGAGAACAGCGGCATGGCCAACCCTCGTGCGTTTAAAGTTCGTTTGCGAGCGGCGGGCGCGGGGCCGAGCCGTTCGCGGTGGCATAGATGCTGCTAGTGTAGCACGCTCAGGCGGATGGCGAGGATGGCGGGATGCGAGGCTGCCTGTCTGGCTTGGCCTTAGCGCCTCTTCTTGCTCTTCTTCTGCTTGCGCCGCTTGCCCTTGTTATCCTGGGGCTTGTCGGCCTTGTCGCCCCGCTTGGCCTCGGCGGCAGCCTTCTCGGCCTTCATTTTCTTCTTCTTGGTCTCGATGCGGAGTTTTTTGTTGATGCGCGCCTTGAGGAAGGTGCCAAACTGCTCGGCATCGCCGCGGACAAAGGTGTCCTTAGGGATCGTCACGCCCTGGTCGGCGAACATGGCTACGAAGATACGTTCGCCGTCGAGCACGTGGTCGAGCTTTTCAAACGGGAAGAACTGCGACTTGCCGCTCTTGCCCCAAACCATCAGGCCGTCCTCGTTGGCGGCGACGCGGCGGTAGCGGCCGCCCATGGACTCGTCTGCCTCGACGGCTTCGATAAAGTCGCGCGCGAGCGTATGGTGCAGATTTTTGCTCCACCAGGCCAAAAAGGCGCCGAATACAATCAGGACGACGCCGAACTTGATCCAGTTGCCGCCGGCCACCAGCATGCCGATGCCGATGAGCGCGGCAATCGCAGCGGCGACGTACAGGGAGCCACGGCGCCTGGGCGAGGCGACCAGGCGGGCGAAATCGGTGACGAGGTCGTTTTCGTACTGATACTCGTTGAGGTACAGGATGCCGTCATCGGCTGCTGCCTGCGTCTCGAGCGCGACCTCGACCTGGTCGGCTGCTTCGGAGGGAACGAGGTTGCTCTCTGCGTCTGCCATGCTCTTTGGACTCCTATCGCGGCGGGCTCGCCGTACGGGTTATTATGAATGCAGTATGCCGTGCGACCGCATGGCCGTCGCGGCAACAAGACTCAGTATACCCGGGGGAGCACCCATGGAATCGTTGTACCGAAAGTATCGCCCGCTCACCTTCGACTCCGTGGTGGGCCAGCAGCATATCGTCTCGACGCTCGAGCACGCCATCACCGAGGG
>JAXJCX010000089.1:0-26825 GCA_036302225.1 Collinsella sp. | reverse complement strand
GGAGTGGCGGAATTGGCAGACGCGCTAGCTTGAGGTGCTAGTGACCGCTTTTTGGTCATGCGGGTTCAAGTCCCGCCTCCGACACCATCGCATTTGAGAAGCCTCTTCGGAGGCTTTTTTGTTACCGATAGACGGTGAGGTTCACGATGGAAACGCTTGAGCGCAATGAGTGGGCGGACGT
Organism: Collinsella sp.; assembly: GCA_036302225.1. GTDB lineage: Bacteria > Actinomycetota > Coriobacteriia > Coriobacteriales > Coriobacteriaceae > Collinsella. Next base: position 26,644 of record JAXJCX010000089.1, on the reverse strand, counting down.
TGCCCAATTGGTCGAGATCACGAGCGATGCTGTCATTATCTGCGAGCTCGACGGAACCATTTTGCATGTAAATAATCGCTTGCTCGACTTGATGTGCGAGGAGCGTTCCGATGTGATCAACGGGGACGTTAAAGACCTCTTGTACTCGTCGGCTTTTGAACGCGCGACAGAGCATCGGCTTCCTTTTGAGACCAATGGAACAAAGAGCGAGTTGATGCTCAAGTTAAGTGACGGATCGTTTATTCCCGTCCTGGTTTGTGCCGGCTCGGTTACGCCGCCTCGAATCTTTGGCCGCCGTGCGCCGCGCGTTCTGGTGGCACTCCATAGCATCGAAGAACAGTATTCGCACGACCGTCAGCTCAAGCGTGCGCTTTCGGAGCTTAGAGTGGCGAATAAGCGTCTCTCGGGTACATTGTCGGTCATTATGAGCACGGTGGGCTCCGATGAGCTGCCCAGTTTGTTAGATATCGTTTTGAACCAGCTTGTAGGAACGCTCGATGCTTCGGGTGCCGCTATCTATTTTTCTGAGAGCGGCGGTTTTAAGCTTCGCGGTGTCTCCAAGGAGCTGCACGACAGCTACCTGCCCGAGTTTTTGCCGTATGGCGCTGGCATTCCGACGTATGTTCTTCGCGAGTCGCGTGCCTGTCGCTTGTCGATTCAACAGGACCTTGAGGGTGATAGGGCTGCCTCCGGTATGTTCATGGACCTGGACAATCGTTCTAAGCACCTGTTGCGCGTGCAGGATATGCCTCCGTACCGCAGCGAGATCTGTCTTCCCGTTTTTTACGGTACGCAGATCCTTGGCGTGCTGGAAGTTGGTTGGAAGCGCCCTCAGGCACCGCTCGCCTATGACGTTAATGTACTCGAGGTCATTTGCGATTACCTGTCTATCCAGCTGGTCGGCATGGCATCGAGCCTTCGCTCTCGTCGCACGGCCGAGCTTGGCCGCTCGCTCAATGTCTTACGTGATGAGTTGTTTACCTTTCTAGACGATTCCGCCGCGGCTACCCAGGCTATATCGTCCGAGATTTGCAATATGCTCAACTGTCATTTTTGCCCTGTTGAGTATGACGCCAGTCTGGGCTCCTATGTCATAGATTTTGAAGGCGGCAGTCGCGTTGCTTTGCCGGACGATCCCGAGAAGCTTTTCTTTTCCACGACGGCGCCAGCGGCACGTCTGGGGGCTGGCCCTGATGGCTTTGAGGCATCTGTTTTGGGGGGTACGAGTGCCGAGGACCTTAAACACGTCCGTATAACTCGCGTTGACGAATCGATGCCTATGGGAGGCTGGCTTAGGGCGCATGGTCTGCCTTGTCAAGGTCTCTACGTCGACTCCGGCATCGAGGCGGGGCGCCCGCGCTCTGAGGGTGATGGCAAGCACAGTAACGACGCGATTGTTCCTGCTTCTGTTGCGAAGAGCCCGACGACGCGCGCGCTGCTGCTTCGTGATGGTAGCCAAGAGCCGATTGATGATCTTGAATATGACTACTTGGTGCACTTGGCGCATGACTTTGAACTGATCTACGAAGGCGAATCTCAAAAGCGCGAGGAGCGCCATATCGCTCAGACCCTTCAGATCGGCATGAGAAATTCCCTGGGGGATGTTCCGGGTATCGCAACCGATTCGGTGTACCTGTCAGCCACGAACTCGGCGTTGGTCGGCGGCGATTTCTATACGCTCATCCGTCTTCCCGACGACTGCGCCGTCATGATTCTGGGTGATGTGTCTGGCAAAGGCATTGAGGCCGCATCGATGTCCGCGCTCGTCAAGACGGCCCTGACGGCATATGCGTGGGAGGGCGCTGGACCGGCCCGCATGGCACGCTCTCTTAACAGTATGCTCATGGGCTTTTCGAGGGTCGAGACGTTCGTGACGGCCTTTATCGCCAAGATTGACCTTAAAGCCGGACGCGCAACGTATTGTTCGGCGGGCCATCCTCCGACCATGGTCATTAGGCCAGAGTCGATGCCGCTGGGTGGCGGCGAGGCCCGTGGGGGAGAGGTCGAGCTGCTTGGATGCCAATCGGGCGTAATCGGTGCCTTTGAGAGCATGGTGTACGAGACAGGCGTGTTTACGTTCGCTCCTGGCGACATGCTCTTCATGTATACGGACGGAACGATTGAGGCCCGCGACCGCACCGGAGCGTTCTTTGGTGAGCAGCGCCTTCGTGACCTTCTGCTCTCTGTCTCGGGTGAGGGCGTATCGGGAATCTGCGGCAAGGTCTTGGGCGAGCTTGACCGATTTACCGAATCGGCGCTGGACGATGACATTGCATTGGTGTCCCTTGAGTTTTTACGGGGTCGTTCATAGACGACGCTGGGCGGGCTGAATCCGTACGGTTGGGGAAACGAATGCATTGAGTGGGCTTTTTTGGGGAACCATGGTCGTATGAATGAGTGGAATGACATAGCGGTTTTGACGCCACCAGGCGATATCGACATCGCCACGGTGCCTGCGCTGCGTCGGCGGTTGGATGCTTTGATTGGCCGCGGCGTGCGTCGTGTTGTCATCAACTGTCAGGCTGTTAGCTTTATCGATTCGACGGGCTTGGCATTCCTGCTTACGCGCGCTCGTGAGCTCATGAGGCGAGAAGGCCTGCTTTCGCTCGTCAATGCATCGGGTGAAGTTGTTCGCTTTTTGGAGATTGCTCGTCTTGTCGATATCCTTCATGTCGCGGGGCCGGCACGGGAGTCTATTCCCGCCATTCCGGTGGGGGAGCTGCCTCGCTGGAGTAAGAGTGTCGAGGTCCGTCAGGGTATCGAGAATCTTCCATACTACCGACATCGCATCGCTGAACTCCTTGAATCGCTTCCGTTGCGCCGTGACGAGCGCTACGATGTCGCATTGGCGTCGGGGGAGGCGCTGGGTAATGCCTATGACCATGCGGGCGGTATCGGGTGCGTCCTGACGGTTCAGGCCTATGGCGATCGCGTTGTGGTTGAGGTGCTTGATCGAGGTGCCGGCTATTCTATCGATAAAACGAGCGAGCCGGTCGCATCCGAGGAACGCGGCCGTGGTATCAAGCTTATGCGTATGCTCGTCGATAACGTGGAGGTTGCTCGTCGTACGGACGGCGCCGGCACGCGCGTGCAGATGGTGAAGCTGTTTAGCGGAGCGCTGGAATCGTGTGCCTAGCCAATCGCTTTAACGCGTTTGGCTACTAAGAACATGCGGCAGACAAGTTTTTTGAAAAAAGTACTTGCGTCTTTTGGACAACTCGCGTAAATTAATAACCCGCAAGCGGACATGGCTCAGTTGGTAGAGCACAACCTTGCCAAGGTTGGGGTCGCGGGTTCGAGCCCCGTTGTCCGCTCCATTGCATTTCCGGACCGTTTAGGCGGTCCTTTTTCGGCGAAGTGGCCAAGTGGTAAGGCAGAGGCCTGCAAAGCCTTTACCCCCGGTTCGAATCCGGGCTTCGCCTCCAGGCAACATCCGGGCGCTCCGGCGCCCGTTTTGTTTTACATATGCGGACATGGCTCAGTTGGTAGAGCACAACCTTGCCAAGGTTGGGGTCGCGGGTTCGAGCCCCGTTGTCCGCTCCAAACGCAACAGCCCGGCTACCACGGTAGCCGGGCTTTTTTGTATCCATCGCATGGGCTCGAGCCCGAGAGGGGGCGATCGTTTTGGGGCGTGGCTGTGGCGTTGTTTGTCGCGAATGTCCGCTTTGGGCGTATCATCGTGGGCATCTCGCATAACCTCGTTGCAAGGGAGATACGCCCCATGGCTACAGAAAAGTCTTCTTCGCGCTCATGGATGTCCGATGCCGCGATCTATCAGATCTACCCGCGCTCGTTTAAGGATTCGACTGGTTCGGGTCTGGGCGATATCGCGGGCATTACCCAGCAGATGGACTATCTTGAGCGGCTGGGTATCGAGGCCATCTGGCTGAGTCCGTTTTACCCATCGCCTCTTGTCGATGGCGGCTATGATGTGGCGGACTACTGCGATGTCGACCCGCGTCTCGGCTCGCTTGACGACTTCGATGACATGATCGCTGCGGCTCACGCGCGCGGCATCAAGGTCATCGTCGACATCGTGCCCAACCATTCATCCAACCAGCACCCCTGGTTCAAAGCCGCTCTTGCCGCCGGCCCCGGATCGCCCGAGCGCGCCCGTTATATCTTCCGCGATGGTCGCGGCGAGCATGGCGAGCTGCCTCCCACCAATTGGAATGCCAACTTTGGCGGCCCCGCATGGACGCGTGTTGCGGACGGTCAGTGGTATCTGCACATGTTTACGCCCGAGCAACCGGACTTTGACTGGTCATGCCCCGAGGTTCATGCGCTCTTTTGCGACGTCCTGGCGTTTTGGAGCGATCGAGGCGTCGACGGCTTTCGCATTGATGTGGCGCAGGGTCTCGCCAAGGATCTCGACCGCGATGACCTCGACCGGTGGCATCTCGCCGAGGGCGATGACATGGTTGACGACGGCACCCATCCGCTGTGGGACCGCAATGAGGTCCACGAGATCTATCGCGAGTGGCGCCGCGTGTTCGACCGCTATAATCCGCCGCGCAGTGCCGTTGCCGAGGCGTGGGTGCTGCCCGAGCGCCAGTATCTCTATGCGCGTCCCAGCGAGCTTGGCCAGACATTCAACTTTGAGTTTGCCAAGGCCACTTGGACCTATGATGACATGCACACTGCAATCGAGAAGGGCTTGAAGGCAGCCGTCGAATCCGATTCCGGCTCGACCTGGGTACTCTCCAACCACGACGTGCCGCGCGTGGCGACACGCTATGCCCTGCCGCAAATCAAGGCGACGCGCTACCACCAGATTGCGCTCGACTGGCTCTTACGCGACGGGTCGTCTTATGACGAGGACCGTGAACTCGGCGAGCGCCGCGCGCGGGCGGCCCTTTTGCTTGAACTGGCGCTTCCGGGCTCGGCATACGTGTATCAGGGTGAGGAGCTCGGCCTTTTTGAGGTGGCTGACATCCCGTGGGCTGCACTCGAAGATCCTACTGCGACCAATACGCGCGGACCGAAGCGTGAGAAGGGGCGCGACGGCTGCCGTGTGCCCCTGCCGTGGGTGGCGGCGGACGATTCCGCGCAGGGCGGATCGTTTGGGTTTTCGCCGGCGGACGCCGATGCGGCGCCCCATCTGCCGCAACCTGCATGGTTTTCCGATTACGCTGCCGATAGGGAAGAAGCGGACCCGACATCGATGCTTGCGCTCTATCGTGACGCCCTCTGGCTTCGGCGCAAGCTGCGCGGCTGCGCCAACGATCTTGCGTGGCTCGATCTTGACGGGCGCACCGGTCTTGCGGATGGTGCCGAGGGCGCTGAGGGCGGCGTCATCGCCTATCGCCGCGATAACGGCTGGGCGTGTGTGACGAACTTCGGTGCAGCACCCGTGGAGCTGCCGGCGGGCAGGGTCCTGCTCACCTCATCACCGCTTGCAGACGGCAGGCTCGCGCAGGACAGCTCTGCCTGGATCATGCTCGGTGAGATGTAGGGGCATCTCGCTGCGAGCCTGCGTTTGTTCGCGCCTTTCGTGACGACTGATGCCCTCGCGAGAGCGTCGCAAAACTTTTTAAAATAAGTTCTTGCATTTGGGTGGATCATCCCGTATATTAAATCCTCGCAGGCGGACATGGCTCAGTTGGTAGAGCACAACCTTGCCAAGGTTGGGGTCGCGGGTTCGAGCCCCGTTGTCCGCTCCATTTGGGCGTTTAGCTCAGGGGGAGAGCGCTTCCCTGACACGGAAGAGGTCAGAAGTTCAAATCTTCTAACGCCCACCAAATGTTCGCAGCTCAGAGGCTATGTCTCTGGGCTGTTTTGTTTTATGCCGCCAAGCACGCCGCCAAATAACCACCAAATATTGATCCAAGGTCTGTACGCGATGGTCTTCGCATCCCGTAGGGGTGCCGGCAGATTGCATACGTCCTGGCCGATCGTGACCGCAACATGTTGGTCAAGCACAATCTTTTGGATTCTTTTGGCGTGAGCGGCTTGGTTTTGGTAGGATTTGTCAGCGGCTTGACTAAGGGGGTTTTATAACTGCCATGCAGGTAGCCGTGTTGGTAACGTTTTACCGACTTGCCAAGAACCCCTCATAATTAATGCGTCTGCAAAATGACTAATTGCTTTGACCTGCTGAAACACTATATGTTGTGTTTGAACTAAAAAAAGAATACAGGATATAGATGCGTCTTTGTCGTATGATAGATGGCGGACAGAGAACGAAGACCTTATTCGTCCCATTTGGACACGCCTTTGAGCCGCTTGATCGGCCGCGAGGATTGTCCGCATGAGGACTTATGGTTTATCGAGAACACAGATTGCGCGACGGCGCCGCAAGACAGGGGCAAGCCCTGCCGGGCATCGTTTGGCTCTGAAGCGCAATGAGGTTACGACGCGAAAGAGGCAAGAGGATGAAGATCATCAAGCGCAGCGGCACCGAGGTTGTCTTTGACATCGATAAGATCGTCAATGCCATCCGCGCCGCCAACTTGGAGGTCGAGGAGAGCTCTCGTCTAACCGACCGCCAGGTGGTTTATGCGGCGCAAAACGTCGCCGAGGCATGCGAGAACGCGGGCCACACCGTTTCGGTCGAGGAGATCCAGGATTTGGTCGAGGACGAGATCATGCGTCTCGACTGCTACGAGGTTGCCCGCCACTACATCATCTATCGCTATGTTCAGAGCCTGAAGCGCCAGAAGAACACGACCGATGACAAGATCCTGTCGTTGATTGAGTGCAATAACGAAGAGGTCAAGCAGGAGAACTCCAACAAGAACCCGACCGTCAACTCCGTTCAGCGCGACTATATGGCCGGCGAGATTTCCAAGGACCTGACCCAGCGCGTGCTGCTGCCCCAGGAGATCGTGGACGCCCATAATGAGGGCCTGATCCACTTCCACGATTCGGATTACTTTGCTCAGCACATGCACAACTGCGACCTGGTGAACCTGGAGGACATGCTCCAGAACGGCACCGTTATCTCGGGCACGCTGATCGAGAAGCCGCACAGCTTCTCGACCGCCTGCAACATCGCGACGCAGATCATCGCTCAGGTTGCTTCCTCCCAGTACGGCGGCCAGTCGATTTCGCTGACCCATCTTGCTCCGTTTGTTGAGGTGAGCCGTCAAAAGATTCGCGGCGAGGTCGCCCGCGAGCTCGAGGAGCTCGGCGTTTCCGCATCTCCCGAAAAGGTCCGCGAGGTTGTTGAGGATCGCCTGCGCGATGAGATTCGTCGCGGCGTCCAGACGATTCAGTATCAGGTCGTGACCCTTATGACCACCAATGGCCAGGCGCCGTTCGTGACGGTCTTTATGTATCTTAACGAGGCCCGTACGCCTCAGGAGAAGCACGACCTTGCCATGATCGTGGAGGAGACGCTTCGCCAGCGCTACGAGGGCGTTAAGAACGAGGCCGGCGTTTGGATTACCCCGGCATTCCCCAAGCTCATCTATGTACTCGAGGACGATAACGTTCACGAGGATTCCCCGTACTTCTACCTGACCCAGCTGGCTGCCAAGTGCACCGCCAAGCGCATGGTTCCCGACTACATCTCCGAGAAGAAGATGCGCGAGCTCAAGCTGTCGAAGGGCGAGACCGCCGGCAACGGCGATTGCTATACCTGCATGGGCTGCCGCAGCTTCTTGACGCCCGACCGCTCGGGCAACGGTTTTAACAACGTTGCCAACGCGCTGAACTACGACCCGAACAAGCCCAAGTACTATGGTCGCTTTAACCAGGGCGTCGTGACCATCAACCTGCCTGATGTCGCACTGAGCTCGCATCAGGATATGGACAAGTTCTGGAAGATCTTCGATGAGCGCCTTGAGCTGTGCCACCGTGCCCTGCTGTGCCGTCATGAGCGCCTGATGGGTACGCTTTCTGACGCCGCACCGATTCTGTGGCAGTACGGTGCCCTCGCCCGTCTGAAGAAGGGCGAGACGATCGACAAGCTGCTCGTGGGCGGATACTCCACCATTAGTCTGGGTTATGCCGGCCTGTATGAGTGCGTCAAGTACATGACGGGCCACAGCCACACCGAGAAGGAGGGCACGCCCTTTGCCATGGCCGTCATGCAGCGCATGAACGACAAGTGCGCCGAGTGGAAGGCCGAAAGCGATATTGACTTCTCGCTGTACGGTACCCCGCTTGAGTCGACGACCTACAAGTTCGCCAAGTGCCTGCAGCGTCGTTTTGGCATCATCCCGGGCGTGACGGACAAGGGCTACATCACCAACAGCTACCACGTCCACGTGTCCGAGGAGATCGACGCATTCGACAAGCTCAAGTTCGAGGGTATGTTCCAGCAGCTTTCGCCGGGCGGTGCCATCTCCTACGTCGAGGTTCCCAACATGCAGGACAACCTCAAGGCTGTCATTCGCGTGATGCAGTACATCTACGACAACATCATGTACGCCGAGCTCAACACCAAGAGCGACTACTGCCAGGTGTGCGGCTACGACGGTGAGATCAAAATTGTCGAGGATGACGGCAAGCTGGTGTGGGAGTGCCCCAACTGCGGCAACCGCGATCAGGAGAAGATGAATGTCGCCCGTCGTACGTGCGGCTACATCGGTACTCAATTCTGGAACCAGGGCCGAACCGAGGAGATCCGCGACCGCGTGCTGCATCTCTAATAACCATCCCAGGCCGCCCCGTAGCGAGGCCCCGGACCTTTACTCGCTATTTCGGACAGTCCTGGCTCACGACGGAGGCGCCACTGGCGCCTCCTGTTCGTGCGGAACTCATATCGAGCAAAGGTCCGGGGCCTCGCTACGGGGCGGCCAAGTTGACGTAGCGGAGATGCGGTTCGCGGTCTGCTCACTCCTCGAAGTTCTTAGCGGAAATAATTCGAGCTGCAGCTGCGATTTACTTGCGATGGCGGTTGAGCCGCAACCCAGTTTTTATTAGACCTCGAACCCTATACTCGATGTTCGCTTCGTTCATTGAGTTACCCTTTGCATGAGGCCGGGACATATCGTCCCGCCCGCAGTTTCGCAGGCCGAAGGCCGAGAATGTTTGAGGACGGGATGATATGTCCCGGCCTCCCGGGAGAGTTACCTATGAACTACGCGAACATTAAGTATTTCGACATTGCTGATGGGGAAGGCGTTCGTACTTCTCTGTTTGTGAGCGGGTGCCGTCGTGGGTGCAAGAATTGCTTTAACTCTGTCGCGTGGGACTTTGCTGCGGGTGAGCCGTTCGATCGTGCCGTCGAGGACAAGATTATCGAGAGTCTCGATCATCCCTTTATCGATGGCCTGACGATTCTGGGCGGCGAGCCTATGGAGCCCGAGAATCAGGCGGGGCTCGTTGACTTTATCGAACGCGTGCGTGCGGCCTATCCCGCGGGGTCGGGCAAGACCATTTGGTGCTTCACCGGCGACGTGCTCGAGGAGCTTATGCCGGGTGGTCGTCACCATACCGAGGCGACGGACCGTATCCTTGCCTGCCTCGATATGTTGGTGGACGGCCCGTTCGTTCAGGATCTGTACGATATCTCGTTGCGCTTTAGGGGCTCGAGCAATCAGCGCGTGATTGATATGAGCGCCACGCGCGCCCGTGCTGTGCGCGAGGGCGTTGCGCTTTGCGACGCTGTGGAGCTTTGGCGGGACGATCCGGTCTATTCGACCCATACTATGTAGCTTGTGGCCGATGCCAAAGGGCGTGGTACCATAGCGCGAACGTGAAATCGGAAAAGTGAGGCCCAGATGGTCGATCAGGAAAAAGTCGAGGCCGCCATTAAGCTGTTGCTTGAGGGCATAGGCGAGGACCCAACTCGTGAGGGCCTGCTGGAGACCCCGGCGCGCGTTGCCCGTATGTATGGTGAGATCGCCGGCGGTATGGATCAGAGTGCCGAGGAGCACCTGTCCAAAACCTTTGCCGTCGCTTCGAACGACTTGGTTATTGAGCGCGACATTACGTTTTACTCGCTGTGCGAGCACCATCTGCTGCCGTTTTATGGCAAGGCTGCGATCGGCTATATCCCTAACGGTCGCGTGGCGGGTCTGTCTAAGCTCGCTCGCACGGTTGAAGTCTATGCCCGTCGTCTGCAGCTGCAGGAGCAGTTGTGTGCACAGGTTGCCGATGCCCTCATGGAATATCTTGCTCCCCAAGGGGCGATTGTGCTGATGGAAGCCGAGCACATGTGCATGACGATGCGCGGCGTGCAAAAGCCCGGCACCAAGACCGTGACGCTCGCTCGCCGCGGCGTCTTTGAGACCGATCCCGCGCTCGAGGAGCGGTTCTTTAGGATGCTGGGCCGTTAGCATGAGGGTCGTCAACGACTTTACATCGAAGACCGATGAGGGGACGTCGCGTCGCGGCTTCATGGCTTCGGGCCTGGCCCCCTTTGGTGCTATGCCTCGCATTGATTACATTTGTGCCAACGGGCTGTTTCGGCGGCACCTGGGCAACATTGCGCAGTTGGAATCGGGGCGCATCTTCTGCCGCCACGGTATTGACCATCTGCTCGATGTCGCTCGCATTATGTGGATCAAGAATCTCGAGGAACAGCTCGAATTTGACCGCGAGGTCATCTACGCCACGGCACTTCTTCACGATATCGGCAAAGATGAACAGTATGAATCGGGTATATCCCATGATGTTGCAAGCGAACGCGTCGCCGATGCGATTCTCGGCGGCATGCCCGATGATGTGGCGTTTGAGCCGGCCGATGCCGCAGCCATTAAGACGGCCATTCTGGGCCATCGAAAGCTGCGCGTGAACAGCCAACCGCTTGAGCGTCTGCTCTATGCGGCCGATAAAGCGTCGCGCGCCTGCTTTGCATGCCCCGCGCGCAATGCTTGCAACTGGAGCGATGATAAAAAGAACCTGTCGATTCGCGTGTAGTTAGTTTGCGCGGTCGGGGTTCTAAACGAAGGAGACGATCGCGATGAGCAATAAGAAACTGCCCGAGAATGCAACCAAGACTGAAGGTGCCGAGCTCGCCCGCCGTGGAAGGGGCGAAATATCCACCGCAACGGCGGTACCCCACGTGAGCTATGACGATCTGCGCCATGCCGACCGCATCACCGTTGAAGGTCTTGAGGTTTTTGCTAACCACGGCGTATATCCCGAAGAGAACGCGCTGGGCCAGAAGTTCATCGTGTCCCTGGTGCTCTATGCCGACCTGCGTGCAGCGGGGGAGCACGATAACCTGGACGCCTCGATTGACTACGGCTCGGTATGCCACGATGTCGATGGCTATCTGCGCGAGCATACGTTTAAGCTCATCGAGGCTGCAGCCGAGGGTGTGGCCCAGATGCTGCTGCGTCGTTACCCCCTGCTGCTTGGCGTGCACGTTAAGCTCGATAAGCCTTGGGCGCCCGTCGGTCTTCCCCTGGCAAGCTGCGGTGTCGAGATCGAGCGCGTGCGCTAGTCGACGCTAGAGCTCGTTGGCGGGCGGTTTTTTGAGCCGCTGCGACAGAGCCCTGTTGTTGGGGCAGTACGTGTCGAGCAGCGCGTGAAACCGCTGATTGTGGCTTGGCTCGAGCAAGTGGACGAGCTCGTGGGCGACAACCATGTCGAGGCATTCGACGGGGTAGGCGGCAAGTTCTCGTGCGATGCGAACGGCGCCGGATTTGGGAGTGCATGAGCCCCAACGCGTTTTCATGCTGCGTACGGAAACGCGGGAAACGGCGACACCCATTGCGATTTCGTATGCGTGCACCATATCGCGCAGCGCCGTGGCGACCTCGGTTGCATAGAGCTGGTCGATGTGGGCTTGGAGTTCATCGGACGTTAGGCCGTCGAGGATTGCGCGCCGCTGGGCCTGTGGGCCTTCGTCCGATTCATCGGTACCCATAAAACTTGCGAAGGTGGCCTGTTTGGGTCGCGGTGCGGGTGATGCAAAGTTGTGATCGAGCGCATCCTGTACGGTGATGGGCTTGCCCCAAAGCGCAATGATGGACGAGGGACTGAGCGGCTCTCGCGCCGTCGCCTGACGTTGCCCGCGCTGGGCACGTCGGCTGATAATCCAGGCGCTGTTGCGCTTCACAAACGCTTCGATACGCTCGCGGCTGGCGCCGAGCGGTGCACTGGCGTGGACCTCACCGCTCGACGTGACGCGTAGGTTGAAGTTCTTGACGCGCTTTTTGGTAACGATGACGGGGATGGGCGTCCCATCCGGTCGGGATGCGGAAATCGTAAACTGCTGCGTCAAAAGCGGTCCTTCAGATTGGGGACGGGCCGGCATGTCGACCGTTCGGCATGCCGGCCCGCTCAAGGGATGTGAAATTAATAACGCTCAAAGAAGGCAAGCGCGTTGTCGCTGCAGAGCTTCTGCATCACGGTCTTGCCAAAGTGCTTGGAGAGCATGTTCTGGAACTCGGGCATCTTGCTGGCATCGGAGAGGAAGGCGGGTACCGTGGCACCGTCCCAGTCGCCGCCGAGCGCGATGACGTCCTCGCCGCCCAGGTCGAGCCAGTGCTCGATATGTGCCGCTAGCTGGTCGAAGGTGACGTCTGCGGCGGTCTTGTCGGTTGCGTCGTTGGAAAGGAACTCGCTGCAGTAGTTGAGGCCGACGATACCGCCCATGTCGCGAATGGTGCGGAACTGGTCGTCGGTAAGGTTGCGTTTGACGCCGCAAACCGCACGGGAGTTGGAGTGGCTGGCGACGAAGGGACGTGTGGCGTGGGCGACAACCTCGTCAAAGCACTCATCGTTGAGGTGGGAGACGTCAAGCACCATGCCGGCGTGCTCCATCTGCGTAAGTGCCTCGATGCCGGCGGCGGTGAGGCCGGCGTGGGTATCGTGTCCGCTCGCGAGCGGTCCCTGCGCATTCCAGCTGAGCGATGACATGAGTACGCCCAAGCTCTTGAGCACCTCGATCAGCGCGGGGTCCTCGGCAAAGAACGTGGCGTTTTCGATGGTGTGGATGCAGGCGACCTTGCCGTCTTTGAGCGCGGGGCGAATGTCTGCCGCGCTGCGTACGTTGACCATGCGGTCGTGGTTGAGCATTGCCTGGCCGCTCATATGCGCCATGATCTGCGCCTGGAAGCGCGCGGCGTGGGCGGTGGGAATCTCATCGGGGACAAACGTGGCGAAGCACTGTGCCCACGGCGTGTTGCCGATCTTTGCGAGCGAGATGGCGCAGGCGTTGCCCTCGATGAGGTCGAAATCTTGCGGATGCGTTTCGTCGCCGGGGAAATAACCGTCGGTGCCGGCGGTAAAGCGCAGGTCGAGATCGAGCGTGGCCCAGCCGATGCGGTCGGCGGTGTCGCAGTGTAGGTCAAATACGGGATATGCCATGGTTCCTCCGGTTGCAGCGTTTCTTTGCAAACTGTCATTGAATTGTATGACTAGGGTATAGTTAGCGCCATATGTTCACGGCGGCCCGCGTTGTGCGCCGCCCTTATCACGGAGGTTACCATGTCCAACCAGGGCAAGAAGGTCAAGACCCATTATCGCGGCACGCTCGATGACGGCACGCAGTTCGATAGCTCCTACGATCGCGGCGAGCCGCTGGAGTTCACCTGCGGCGCCGGTCAGATGATCAAGGGCTTCGACGCCGCTGTTGTCGACATGCAGGTGGGCGAGAAGAAGACCGTGCACATCCCGGCTGCCGATGCCTACGGCGAGCACAATCCCGAGATGGTTATTACCTTCCCGGCCGAACAGGTTCCCAACATCGAGCAGATCGAGAAGGGCATGAAGCTTTTCCTGTCCACGCCAAGCGGTATGCCCGTCCCCGCCGTGGTCATCGACGTTACGCCCGAGGCCGTGACGCTCGACGCCAACCACGAGCTGGCCGGCAAGGACCTCAACTTTGATATCGAGCTCGTCGAGGTCGAGGGTTAGAGTATGCCCGAACGCTTGGTTTCGACGACATGCTTGGGAAATCTCAACGATCCGTCCTATGAACTCCTGCTCCGCCGGAATTTGGGCGGCGTCTTTGAAGTTGACGAGCTACTGCTCGATTGGGACCAGGCTGACACGCGCGCGTTTGTGGGTGTGACGGAGCTGGGACGCACGGTCGATGTTCGGCTGGATGCTGCCGACGGCGGTCGTCTTACCGACGGCGATGTGCTCGCCATCGACCGTTCGGGCATGGTGCCCGTGGCGGTTGTCGTGCGCCTGCGCAGTGCCGAGGTTTATTTGGTCGAAGTCGACCGCATGGACCCGATTGCGCTCGCGCATGCGTGCTGGGAGATCGGCAATATGCACGCGCCGCTTTTCCGAGGCGATTCGGACGAGTATACCGTGCGCATGTATACGCCGGTGCAGCCTGTTTTGGGCCGCATGCTCCGGGGCGTCGAGGGCGTTTGGCTCTCGGTGGTTACCCGTGAACTCGATGCGGACCGGCGCTTTGCGTCGAGTGCGGCGGATGCCGTTGTGAGTATGGCTCCCGACTTTACGATCGTAAAAAAGGCGCGCGGTTAACGTGCGTATGAGTAAGACGGACTTTGAGAGGCAGCTATTCAAAGTCCGTCTTACTGTTGATGAGGTGCTTTGGGGGGAAAGCATATGGGTCTTGAGGGAATCAAGCTGATTGCATGCGATTTGGACGGCACGTTGCTGCATCGGGGGGAGCGCGAGCCGCGTTCCGAGGCCTTTGAGCTCATCGATGAACTGCATCGTCGCGGTATCGTGTTTATGCCGGCGAGCGGTCGTCAATATGCGAGCTTGCGCTATCTGTTTACCCCGGTGGCCGATGAGCTCGCCTATGTATGCGAGAACGGAGCCCTGGTGATGAGCGAGGGGCGTGCCGTTGTCAAGCGCTCCATGGAGCGTAGCCTTGCTATGGATATCGCGAATGCCGTGGTTGCGTATCCCCATGCCGACGTGACCCTTTCGTGTGAGGGACACCTCTACACCATGAGCGGCAACGATGCGTTCGTCGACCATTTGCGCTATGAGGTCCACTGCGATGTGGCGGTGGTCGACCGCCCCGAGGACATCGACGAGGACGTCATTAAGATCGCCTTCCAGACGCCCGAGGTGGATCAGCCGGCGGCCCTGGAGTATTTCGAGCGCCTCTTTAGCGACCGTGTTGACGTGATGACGTCGGGAACCGAATGGACGGACTTTATCGGTTTCGGTTCGGGCAAGGGCTCCGCGCTTGCCGACTACGGTCGTGCCCTGGGTATTTCGCCCGATGAGATGATGGCGTTTGGCGATAACGAAAACGACCGCGACATGCTCAACGTCGTGGGCCATCCCTATCTGATGGAGAGCTGCAACCCCTCTATGCGTGGCATCAACGACCGCGTCCGCTACGTGCGCACGGTCGAAGAAGAACTGCGTCGTCTACTTGCCGAGTAGGCATGCCCCAAACATCTACCGGCAGTCGGGGCAGAGACCCTCGAAGATGGTGTAGTGCGACGTGACGTGCCAGCCGATTTGCTCGGACGCCTTGGCGTCGAGCTGGGCATCGAAGGGGAGCGGTACGTCGATGACGCGGCTGCACGAGGTGCAGATGATATGTGCGTGCGGCTCGATGGTGCGATCGAAACGACTTCCGCCCGGCGTCTTGATGGAGAGAATCTCGCCGGCGTCGGCCAAGAGATTGAGGTTGCGGTAGACCGTGCCGCGGCTGATCTTGTCATCCTGTTCGCGCACGGCGTTGTAGATTTCGTCGGCGGTGGGATGGTTATAACTTTGGCGCACGGCGTCAAGAACCAGCTTTCGCTGCCTGGTATTCCTTCTTTGCACCGCCATGCGCCTCGCCTCTTTTCTATTAACGGTCGTAGGTAAATGATACCGTATTTAGCACACAATACTAATAATGAGGACTGAAACCGTCTTCATTGGCAAGTGGGGCTCGGGCCTGGGCGTCTACGAGGCGAAAACGCGTTCCCATGCACTCGTAGGAGGCATGAAGCGCCTCGAGATGAGATAGGATGTTTGCCGGAGCTCCCTGTATCTCCATCTCGACTGAGCCGTCTTCCATGTTACGCACCCAGCCGGTGAGTGCGCGTGCCTGTGCGAGGTTGGTGTTGGTAAAGCGAAAACCAACGCCTTGGACTTGCCCCGCCCAGCGCAGGAAATAGCGCAGGGGAGTGTCTTGAGTGGCCTCGTCGCTTGCGAGTACGGTAAGCCTGCGGCGCAGCTCGAGCTCGACGTTTGATGGTTTTTGAGGCTCTCGACTGCCGCCGGTGACGCTGGAGAAGAACGTATCGAAGAGGCCCATCGCTATGCCTGCTTGCCTGCGTCGGCCGGGAAGGTAATGCCGGCCTGCCGGCGCACGGCATCCATGATACGCAGTGAGACGAGCGTGACATCGCGGTAGTGGCCAAGCTCGTGGCGTCCTGCCGGGGTCTCCCAAATCTCTTCCTTAACGTTATCGATGCCGCCGATGGCGGTGATAAAGTCTGTGAGTTCGTATTCCATAGTGTTGCTCGATTTGGGCAGGTCGAGCACGCGGCCGTTCTCGTCCTGTTCGCGCGGTGCCTCGGTCGCCGAGCCGCGTACGACGTCGCCGCGATAGTCGATGCGGACGTTGCGGGGCGTGGACAGATGGTCGATCTGGATAGTGCCACGCTCGCCTTCTATCTGCGAGGGCAGCAGGTCATTCGTAATTTTGGAGTGCGCGAGCTCGACGGAGATGCGGCCACCGCCGTAGCTGGCGAGGATGGAACCGCAGCCGTCGATGGGGCCGTGCGTGAGCTGTCGCGTGGTGGGGTCGAGCAGAGTAGTCATGCTCGTAAGGCCGGAGGGCATGCCGAAAATCTCGACCATGGGCTCGACGGTGTAGACGCCAATGTCCATGAGGGAACCCGATGCCATATTGCAGTCGAAGATATTGGTGGCGCGTCCCGCGAGAATCTCGTTGTAGCGCGAGGAATACTTGCCAAAGCGCAATGAGGCGCGGCGGATGGGGGCGATCTCGCCCAGGGCGTCCTCGATGGCGTGGAAGGCGGGATCGTGGAGGGGACGCATGGCCTCGAGGGCCACGACACCTGCTGCCTCGGCAGCGCGGAAGACTTCCAGCGCCTGTGCTTCGGTGGCGCAGAAGGGTTTCTCGACGATGACGTGCTTGCCACCGGCGATGCAGGCGAGCGCCTGCTCGTAATGGAGCGCATTGGGGCTGCCGATGTAGACGGCATCGACGCCGGCGGCTGCCGCAAGCTCATCGAGTGACGTAAAGTTTCGCTCGCCGCCGTGCTCGGCAGTAAAGGCGGCGCCGCGCTCGGCATTGCGCGAGAGCGTGCCTACGAATACGGCCTGGTCGTTGGCATTGACGACCTGAATAAAGTCGTCGGTGATCATGGACGTGCCGATGGTTGCGATACGCAGCATGTGTCCCCCTTGCGTTGTTTGGCCTACAGGACGAGTGTAGCGCGGGAGGACACAAAAGCGTGCGAAAACGCCGTTACAGGTCGCTCTCGTTAAAGCCGGTGTCGATATCGAGGTTGCTGCCGTCGGCTGCCGTGGTGGCGAGCTCATCGCAGCGCTCGTTGAGCTCGTGGCCGGCGTGACCCTTAACCCAGATGAACTCAACCTTGTGCTTGCTTTTGGCGGTGAGTAGGCGCTCCCACAGGTCGCGGTTCTTGACGGGCTGCTTGTTGGCGGTTTTCCATCCGCGCTTTTTCCAGCCGTCGATCCAGTGCTTGTTAAAGGCGTTGACGACGTACTGCGAATCGGAATGGACTTCGACGTCGCAGGGGCGGTTGAGCGCCTCGAGTGCCACGATGACCGCCATGAGCTCCATGCGGTTGTTGGTGGTCTTGGCGTAGCCGCGCGAAAGCTCAGAGGTGAAGGTCTTGCCGGCGGGGTTGGTGTATTTGAGCACGGCGCCGTAGCCGCCACGTCCCGGATTTGATCGGGCCGAGCCGTCGGTATAGATGATGACCTTCACATGGTTCCTTTCGTTGGGTACGTTTCGCGTGAGTGACCATTGTAGCGCCATGCCCGCCGGGGGCTAGCAATCTACGATTTCTACCCCGTCTTCCGACAGTTGGTTGGCATGGATGATGCGGTTGAGCTCGTCGAGGTATTGCTGCAAGAGGGGAGAGGGTTTGCGGTCGTCATGCATGATGTAGCCCACATGCATCGTCGGGGCGTCTGCCAGGGGGATCGAGGCCATGCCCCACTGCATTTCGCTGGAGAGTACGCCGGTCGACAGCGCATAGCCGTTCGAGGTGATAAGCAGGTTGGTGAGCGTCCCGCGGTCGGATACGCGGATATTGCGGTTGCAGGGAATATAGCTAAACGGTTCCTCGGCGTAATAGAAGGAGTTCGAGGTGCCTTGCTCAAAGCTGTAGCGCGTATAGGGCGTGAGGTCGGCAAGGGACAGCTGCGAGCGGCGTGCGAGCGGGTGGCGTTTGCTGACGAACACGTGGACCTTCGCATCAAAGAGGGGATGAAAGCTCGCTCGGGCATCGGCGAAGGCCTTCTGCAGAACGCGGGCGTTAAAGTCATCCAGATACAGAATGCCGATATCGCTGCGAAACGCACGGACGTCGTCGATGATCTGCGCCGTGGTGGTCTCGCGCATGATGAACTCGAACTTGCTGTCGCGGCAGCGCTCGACTACGTTGACAAAGGCCTCGACCGAAAAGGCGTAGTGCTGGGCGGAAATGGCGAGGCGGGCTTGCGGGGTACCGCCGTCCTCGTAGCGGGCCTCAAGCATGTCGGCCTGCTCTACGACCTGGCGTGCATAACCCAAAAGCTCGGTGCCGTCGTTGGTGAGTGCAACACCGCGGCTAGAGCGCGTAAAGATTTCGATATGAAGTTCCTGTTCCAGGCTTTTGACGGCGTTGGAGATATTGGACTGTGCGGTATAGAGGCGCTGAGCTGCGGCGTTGATCGAACCGGACTCTGCCACGGCGATCAAAAAGCGAAGCTGCTGGAGGGTCATCGGCGCCCGTCCTTTCGATAGTTATCTATAAAACAGATAACAAATTAGCGCTTTTAAGTGATTGACCGAGGGGAACAATGCTCGTACTATTCAAAACACACAAAGGCGGTAGGTAATTAAGCCAACCACGGAACCGGGATGCGAAAGGAGGCCTGCATATGAATTGCTTACCAAGACGAATGCCGGGCTCCTGTTTGCGCCCGTCGGCGTGATCAGGAGACAGCGACTTACTTCTCTCTTTTTATTTACTTTTGTTCGATCAAGGAGATCATCATGAGCCAGTTCATCAACAACCCCGAGCACACCTTTGGTTTCGATACCCTGCAGCTGCACGTTGGCCAGGAGAGTGCCGATCCTGCATCCGACTCCCGTGCCGTGCCTATCTACCAGACCACGAGCTATGTGTTCCGCAACTCCCAGCACGCCGCCGACCGCTTTGGTCTTGCCGACGCCGGAAACATCTACGGCCGTCTGACCAACTCCACCCAGGGCGTCTTCGAGGATCGTATCGCCGCGCTCGAGGGTGGCGTGGCAGGTCTTGCCGTCGCCTCCGGTGCTGCTGCCATCACCTATACCCTGCAGGCCCTTGCCCAGGCCGGTGACCATGTGGTTGCCCAGAAGACTATCTACGGTGGCTCCTACAACTTGCTGGAGCATACGCTCTCCCAGTTTGGCGTCGAGACCACCTTCGTCGATGCCCATAACCTGGAAGAGGTCGAGGGGGCCATCAAGGACAACACCACGGTCATCTATCTCGAGACGCTCGGCAACCCCAACTCCGACATCCCCAACATCGACGCCATCTCCGAGATCGCCAAGAAGCACGGTCTGCCGGTTGTCGTCGACAACACCTTCGGCACCCCGTATCTGTTCCGTCCGCTGGAGCATGGTGCCAACATCGTCGTTCACTCCGCAACCAAGTTCATCGGCGGCCACGGCACCTCGCTGGGCGGTGTGATCGTCGACGGCGGTAACTTCGATTGGAAGGCGAGTGGCAAGTACGCCCAGATCGCTGAGCCCAACCCCTCCTACCACGGTGTTTCGTTTGCCGAGGCTGCCGGTCCCGCCGCCTTCGCAACCTATGTCCGCGCTATCCTGCTGCGTGACGAGGGCGCCTGCATCAGCCCGTTCAACGCCTGGGTCCTGCTCCAGGGCACCGAGACTCTGTCGCTGCGCGTTGACCGTCATGTCGAGAACACCAAGAAGGTCGTTGAGTTTCTGGCTGGTGACAGCCACGTCGCCAAGGTGAACCACCCGAGCCTGCCTGAGCACCCCGATCATGAGCTCTATCAGAAGTACTTCCCCAACGGCGGTGCCTCGATCTTTACCTTTGAGATTAAGGGTGGCCAGGAGGCAGCTTGGAAGTTCATCGATCATCTGCAGGTGTTCTCGCTGCTCGCCAACGTGGCCGACGTCAAGTCGCTCGTCGTGCACCCGGCTACCACCACGCACTCCCAGCTGTCTGCCGAGGAGCTCGCCGAGCAGAACATCACGCCCTCCACGATCCGTCTTTCCATCGGTACCGAGTACGCCGAGGATATCATTTGGGACCTGAAGCAGGCCTTCGCCGCGCTGGACGAGTAGGGCGACTTGTGCAAGGACCCCTTGCGACTCGATAGGTATAACTGCATAAAATGCCTGCTCAAGGCGCCTGTGCGAACAATGGTTGCACAGGCGCCTTTTTTGCATAGAGCGGGTGCAAAAACAGGGTTTTTGACACGCTTTATGCATTCGAGTTGTGGAAAACTCCTGTTGAGAGGATGTGAGTTTTACGCAATTGACGTGCGCCTTTTGAGTAAAACCGCAGGTCGCGATTTGCTCGGGGTACTATGCAGCGCAATCGAATCACACGCAGCTCAAACGCAGCAAAAACGCACTACGGAGGTTTCCAGCTACATGAGGATCGATTCACGAAAACCGAAAGCCGCCGCCCTTTCCGCCGCTCTGACCGTGGCACTTTTGGCGGGCGCCGGTGCAACTGATGCCCACGCCGCAACATTGTCCGATACGGTTGGATCTACGCCGTCCGAGACGACGCTGGTACAGCCCGTTGACTATCGCGGCGATGGTTATGGTTCCATGCAGGAGTGGAACGCCTCGATGGAGGCCAAGCGCGATTCCCTGGAGATGCGCGCTCAGATCATTATGAATATGTATGGCGACTATGCTACCGATGACGAGCGCGCTGTGTTGCAGGGTTGCATCGACGGTGCGGGCAGCCTGTTGACGATGGGGGAGGTCGACGCCAAGTCGACCGAGCTCGATGAGCTGCGCACCGCGCTTGAGGATGCCAAGCGCGAAGCGCTCGAGGCGGCCGCCGCCGAGGCGGAGGCTGCCGAGGCCACCCAGGCTTCGTACTACAACGCCGGTTTTACTCCGTCCTACGCGTCTGCCGCGTCCTACGCGAACGGATCGGGCCTGACGCGCTCTGCGGGTGTCAATAACTACAACGGGCGCCGCGAGACCTATTACAGCAGCAATGTGCTTTATCACTATCGCACGGGCGAATGGACTCAGGATTCTGAGGGCTTCTGGCGCGATTCCGACGGCTATTACGTTGTTGCCGCGGGCGATAAGGCTCAGGGCTCCACGTTTACCGGTTCCAAGGGCGAGTGCAAGGTCTATGACTCCGGCTGCGCCGCCGGAACTACCGACTACTATACCGGTTGGTAATCTGCCATAAGCAAAATAGGCACATGATGGGCGGACGTCTTTACTGAGCTTTTAGGCAACGTAAAGCCGCCCGTTCTTTATGCGCGTTTGAGTTAACAGAGCCCTTACCGTGGCGGTACGCTGGGCGTATGGATGCGGGGCACACTGGTTCTTGAGAAATAAGGTCTTTCTCTTGGAGGAAGTGGTCTTGTGAATGCTCGAGATATTGCCGTTGCCGCCGTCGCGTTGATGCTTGGCTGCCTTGGTCCCACGGCCGCGCTCGTCGCGGGCATGCAGGGGACATGCGGGGCTGCTCCTATCGTGGTCGGCGCGCTGATCGCGGCCACGCTGCTGGGAAGCGCAGGCGTGGTTCTTTGCCGCGACGATGAGGACGAGGTGCCGGGGTCGCAACGCTAACTGTTGTGAGATCGGCCGCCGGTCATAGACGAAGATGAAGGCCGCCGCAGGGGAAAGGTTCCCTTGCGGCGGTTTTGCTGTTAAGGCTGTTGAATGCGGCGCGTCGGCGCTACCAGCTTTTCTCGATATCGCGGATGCGCCGATAGAGCCACTCGTTTTGCGGTGCCTGGATATCGTGTTTGGCTGCGAGGCGGCAGATGGTGCCCGCGAACTCATCAACCTCGGTTTTGCGCCTTGCGATGCGGTCTTGAGCCATCGAGGGCATACCGGCGGGGTCGATTCCCTCGATGAGGTGCACCATTTGCGTCAGGTCTGCCTCGGTCAGCTCAACGCCCTCGGCGTTGGCGACCGCAAGCGTTTCGCGCATGGCGGAAACAAAGCAGCGACGCTGCTCGGAGCCCGGCTCCGTGGCGCTTCCGTAGGTCCCGCCGTAGGCCATGCAGGTCTGGTTGATGCCGTCGTTGAGCATGAGTTTGGCCCACATGCGGTGCGCAATGTCGCGCTCGACGGTATGGGCGATGCCGCAGCGCGTGTAGAGCCCGTCGATAGCGGCGACGGTCGCGGGGTCCGTGCCGGCCGCCGCGCCAAAGCGGATCTCGCCCGCATTGGTAAAGGTGAGCGCGCCGTTGAGGAACACGGCGTCCATGCCCTGGCAGATACCAAGAACGGTATGCTCCCAGCCAAAGCGTTCGGCAATCTTTTGCTCGCTCGTAATGCCGTTGCATAGCGAGGCGATGAGCGTGTTGGGTCCCACGACGCGCTCCATAGTCTTGAGTGCTTGGTCGAGACCGGTGGTCTTGACTGTCAGGATGACCAGATCGGCGGGCGTCGCCTCGCTGGCGCGGACGGACGTGAGATCGCAGGGCTTGCCGTTGACAGTGAGCGCATCGCCCGCGTGACGCTCAAAACGGGTGTCATCCATAACGTATTCGACGGCGTCATTGCCGAGGGCCTTGGCAATCATGCTGCCGTAGAGCAGACCGACGCCGCCCTTGCCGATAAAAGCGACCTTGTTGATCTGCATGTGAATCATCTCCCCATATAAAAGGCGCCCGCGTAAGGGGCGCCTGATGGATTGTATGCTGCCAGGGTGATTGGTGGGTGCGCGGGGCGGCTGTTATGAAAAAGAAACTATTGCGCTGTGCGCTTATGCCGCGGGGCAGACCGCAAAGACATGCGTGTGGTCATGCCCGGCCCCTTTCATCGGGCTTTTTGCTGATGTTAAAGCGGTGCCGTGACGGCTCGATTTCTGCTGCGTTACGATACGTTCTCGATTGCGATTCCACGATGTTTCGGCTGCGTGACCATTGTGTTTCGCCTTGCCGGGGCGCTGATGGCGAAGGGAGGGGCCGTGCAATACCGTGTTGACCCCAAAAGTGGTAACCGAATATCCGCTCTGGGTCTGGGCTGCATGAGGTTTCCCGGTGCGCCGGGACACCCCGATGCGAAGACGGCCGATGCCATCATCTCCCGTGCGGTGGAGCAGGGGATTAATTATCTGGACACGGCCTATCTCTATCCCGGCAACGAGGCTTGCGTGGGCGCTTCGCTTGAACGCCTGGGCTTGCGCGACCAGGTTTTGCTCGCAACCAAGCTGCCACATGCTTCGTGCAAATGCGCGGAGGATTTCGATCGGTTTTTCGACGAGCAGCTGCGCCGCCTGCAGACCGACCATATCGACTATTACCTCATGCATAACATTACCTCGCCCGCCCAGTGGGAACGTGTGGTGGCGTTGGGCATTGAGGACTGGATCGCGTGTCAAAAGGCGGCGGGGCGCATTCGCCAGATTGGTTTTTCGTACCACGGCAGCGCGGTGGATTTCCTGACGATGCTTGACGCATATGACTGGGATTTTTGCCAGATACAGTACAACTATGCCGGCGAGCGTTACCAAGCGGGAACGGCAGGACTCATGGCGGCTGCGGAGCGCGGGCTCGCGGTGTTTGTGATGGAGCCGCTGCTGGGCGGGCGTTTAGCAGGCAAGCTGCCGCCACGGGCCCGCGCTGTGCTCGATAGTGCCCGTGACCCGCATTTGCGCACTCCTGCCGCCTGGGGTCTTTCGTGGGTGTGGAATCATCCCCAGGTGACCATGTTGCTTTCGGGTATGACCGATACCGCGCAGGTGGACGAGAATTCGTCACTGGCAGACCTCGCGTTGCCGAATTCGATGACGGCCAACCAGCTCGACACGATTGCGCGCGTGTTGATGGAGTTTGAGAAATCGAACCGTGTGCCCTGCACGGGATGCGGCTATTGCATGCCGTGCCCTAAAGGCATCAATATCTCTGGATGTTTTGCCGCCTACAACGCAAGCTATGCGCACAGCTGGTTTACGGGGCTGTCTCAATACTTTACGGCGAGCGCGGTGCGCACAAGCGAGCCCAAGTTGGTGAGCAATTGCGTCAAATGCGGCAAATGCGCGCGGCACTGCCCGCAGCACATCGATATTCCCGAGCGTCTCGACGATGTGCGCCGACGTTTCCAGCCTGGTCCCGTGACGGCGGTGCTTAAGGCCTTCGGCAAAACGCGCTCCTCATGACCCTTTTATAACTTGCGGTGGAATAGTTCCTGTTTGCGGCAGAAGGGGCCAAACAGGAACTATTTCACCGCAACTGAAGGGGGCTGTCGTGGGTCATCGAGATTCATGTGATGATTTGCGTGAGGTTCGTTGGGGCGTTTTGGGCGCTGGGCACATTTCTCATCGATTTGCATCGTCGCTCAAGAAGGCCGACGGGGCACGGCTGGTGGCTGCGGCCGGCCGCACTCCTGCACATGTCGAGGAATTTTGCCGAGCGTTTTCGATCGATGCTGCGCATGGCCATGCCTCGGTCGACGATAACGGCAATGCGGCTTATGACGCGCTGATTGCCGACCCCGATGTCGACGCAATCTACTTGGCTCTTCCGCATGGCATGCATACGCGTTGGGCCTGTCGCGCGCTGCGCGCGGGAAAGGCCGTGCTGTGCGAAAAGCCGGCCGTTTTGAGTGAGGAAGAGGCTCTCTCGATTGCCTCCACCTCTCGTGAGCGCGGCGTGCTGTTTATGGAGGCGATGAAGAATCGGTTTTGCCCGATGCGCACTCGCGTGAAGGACTTGCTTGCGTCGGGTGAGCTTGGCCGTATTGTCTCGATTGAAAGCGTGCAAAAGCTCGATTACGGCGAGCCTCCTTCGGGCTATCTGCTTGATTCGTTGCAGGGCGGCTGTCTATATGACATGGGCTGCTATGCGGTCGGTTGGTTTGAGGATTTGCTCGCGGGCGCGTGCGAGGTTTCATCCCGTGAAGTTCGCTGGCGTGACGTATCAGGCGGCCGCGTCGATTGGGCCGACGAGATCCGTATGAGCGTCGGCGGTATACCCATTCATATGGTGTGCGACGGCAAAGCAACATATGAAAGCCGCTTAACGATTGTCTGTGAGCGAGGCTCGTTGGAAATCGAGCGTCTCCATCGCCCCGAGCTCGCCCATGTGAAGTATTCCGACGGTCGAACGCTCGAAATAAATGCCCCGTTTGAGATCGATGATTTCTACGGCGAAATCCAGCATGCGACCCAGCTCATCCGGGCGGGGAAACTCGAGAGTCCCGTCATGCCCCTTGCCGCCACGCAGCGCTGCGCGCGCATTATCGATGCGATTCGCTTGAAACTTTAGTGCGTGGGGGCATGGCGCCAGCGCCTGGAATGCCTTGGAGGCCTTTGCCCCTGATGCCCCTTTTATAACTTGCGGTGGAATACGGTCTATTTGCGCCAAAATAAGGCACCAATAGACCGTATTTCACCGCAACTGATGAGGGGGAGCTGGAGATGCTGACGATTGGGTGCCATCTTTCGACGACGAAGGGCTATCGGGCAATGGGGGAGACAGCGTTGTCCATTGGCGCCAATACCTTTGCATTCTTTACGCGCAACCCGCGCGGCGGCAAGGCGAAAGACCTTGACATGGATGACGTGGCGGCCCTGCGCGAGCTTATGGAGCAAAACGACTTTGGCCCGCTCGTGGCTCATGCCCCGTATACCTATAACCCCTGCTCAGCCAAAGAGCGGGCGCGCGAGTTTGCCCTGGAGGCCATGGCAGAGGACCTGCGGCGCATGGAGGCGCTGCCCGGCAACTACTACAACTTCCATCCCGGTGCGCATGTGGGGCAGGGCTCCGACGCCGGCATTCAGATGATTGTCGACACCCTGTGCCAGGTGATGTTTGAGGGCCAGCAGACGACGGTGTTGCTCGAGACCATGGCCGGCAAGGGTACCGAGGTGGGCCGCAGCTTTGAGGAGCTGGCGTGCATTATCGAGGGCGTTGCCGCCAAGTGCCCAGAGCTGTCCGATAAGCTGGGCGTTTGTTTGGACACCTGCCATGTGAGCGATGCCGGCTACGACATCATCCATGATCTGGACGGCGTACTCGACGAGTTCGACCGCGTGGTGGGTATCGATCGCTTGCATGCCGTACACATCAACGATTCGAAGAACCCTTGTGGCGCCCATAAAGATCGTCACGAGTGCATCGGCAAGGGATACCTTGGCAGCGAGGAATTTGGTGGCGGTATGCAGGTTATGCAGAATATTGTATCGAATGGCCATTTGCGTTCGCTGCCGTTTATTTTGGAGACTCCGAACGAACTTGCAGGTTATGCAGCTGAAATTAGACTATTAAGGTCATTGCAGCAGTAATGACTGTCACAAAGTAGAGTATTCCATTCACGTTATGGGTTTGTTTCAATCAGTTTTCTCATTGCAGATTCGTAATTCCGGGTGCATAATAGCCAACAGTTTTTGCAGACCTCTGAATCAAACGAGGTCACCGGAAGGAGACT
>JAXJCX010000088.1:0-6291 GCA_036302225.1 Collinsella sp. | reverse complement strand
GATACAGATCGTCCACGCTCTCGGGCGTCATGATCGCCACGTCGGACAGGCCCTTGCGGGTCGAGACCACGTTGACGTGCTCGGTCACGAGCTGATACATATCGCGATCACCGGTCACCAGCAGCATGTCGCAGCCGGCCTGCTCGCCCAGGCGCGCCATAGTGCCCAGGATGTCATCGCCTTCCCAGCCCTCGGACTGCAAGATCGGCACGTTGAGCGCGACGAGCAGCTCCTTAATCATGGGAAACTGCGCGTGCAGATCGGGGTCCATGGGCGGGCGCTGAGCCTTGTACTGCGGCAGCATCTCCATGCGCACGCGCGGCTTGCCCTTGTCAAACGCCACGACCACACCGTCGGGGTTAAAGGCATCGATCATCTTAAGGAACATGTTCAGGAAGCCGAAGATCGCGTTGGTGGGACGACCGTCCGGCGCGTTCATGGTCGGCGGCACGGCGTGGAAGGCGCGGTGCATGAGCGAGTTGCCGTCGATAACGGCAAAGGTGCGGCGCTTGTCAGACATATTGAATACCTCGCTTTAGGCTGGGCACGGTTTGCTCACTCCAGTTTACACGCTCCCCGCCCCGCGGCCACCTCGCATCAAGCTCCCCCGCCACCGTGAGCCCGCGCGTGATACGATGGCTCACGGTACATCAACCAGCACGATCGATCCGAAAGGAGCCTGCGTCATGGAGCGTCCCTGCGCATGGAAAAAGTACACGCCACAGCAAGTCGAGGAGCTCGAGGAGCTTTGCCGCGGCTATAAGCAGTTTTTGAGCGAGAACAAGACCGAGCGCCTGTGCGTCAAGACCGGCATCAAGATGGCCGAGGAGGCGGGATACGTCGACCTGGAGACCGTGATCGCCGAAGGCCGCGAGCTCAAGGCAGGCGACAAGGTGTACGCCGCCAATCACGGCAAGGACCTCATGCTCGTCAACCTGGGCAACGCCCCGCTCGAGCAGGGCTTTAACATCCTGGGCGCCCACGTGGACTCGCCGCGCCTAGACCTTAAGCAGAACCCCGCCTTCGAGGCCGGCGACATGGCTTATCTCGACACGCACTACTACGGCGGCGTCAAGAGCTACCACTGGGTGGCCTCCCCGCTCGCACTCGTGGGCGTCATCTGCAAAAAGGACGGTACCACCGTCGACATCAATATCGGCGACAAGGCCGACGACCCGGTCTTTACCATCTCCGACCTGCTGATCCATCTCTCGAGCGAGCAGATGTCTAAGCCTGCCAAGGACGCCGTCGACGCCGAGATCCTCGACGTGATCGTGGGCGGCCGTCCCGTCGAGTTCGATGAGGACGACAAGGACGCCCCCAAGGAGCCCGTCAAGCAAATGTTCCTGGACATCCTTAAGGAGCAGTACGACGTCGAGGAGGAGGACTTCCTCTCCGCCGAGATCGAGGTCGTGCCCGCCGGCCCCGCCCGCGACATGGGCCTCGACCGCTCCATGATTTTGGGCTATGGCCACGACGACCGCGTCTGTGCCTACCCCTCCATGCTCGCCCAGATCGACGTCGCCAACGTGGAGCGCACGAGCATCACGCTCATCGTCGACAAGGAGGAGATCGGTTCCGTGGGTGCCACCGGCATGACGAGTCGCTTCTTCGAGAACACCGTCGCCGAGATCATGATGCTCGCCGGCGAGGACAGCCCGCTGGCTCTGCGCCGCGCGCTCGCCCGCAGCCGTATGCTCTCCTCCGACGTGTCCGCCGGCTTCGACCCGGGCTATGCCGGCAAGTTCGAGACCAAGAACGCCGCCTTCATGGGTCGCGGCCTGTGCTTTAACAAGTACACGGGCAGCCGCGGCAAGGGCGGCTCTAACGACGCCGACGCCGAGTATGTGGCCCTCGTCCGCGACATCATGGACGAGGCCGGCGTGGACTTCCAGACCTGCGAGCTCGGCCGCGTCAACGCTGGTGGCGGCGGCACCATCGCCTACATCATGGCCAAGTACGGCATGAACGTCATCGACTCCGGCGTTGCCGTCCTGTCCATGCACGCCCTGTGGGAGGTCGCCAACAAGGCCGATATCTACGAGGCCTATCGCGGCTACAAGGCCTTCATCGAGCGAGCCTAACCAACCCTTCATCAGTTGCGGTGAAATACGGACTAAACTGGCCCATAAACGGCTAAAACAGACCGTATTCCACCGCAACTTCCTTTTTGGCAGAGGAGAGTCCATGCTGCAGGTCATCATTTCGCCCGCCAAGCAGATGCGCGCGGCCCAAGATGCTTTTGAAGTCCTGGGCATTCCACCTTTTGCGCACGAGACGGCTCGCCTCCACCGCGCACTGCTCGATATCGAGCGGAATGAAGGCAGCGGCGGCCTGCAGGCGCTGTGGAACGTGAGCGACAAGCTGCTTACAACGTGCCTGGATACGCTTCACGAATTTATGCCCGTCCTGAGCGATGCCGACCTCGCCGATCCCGATATCGCGCGTCGAATCTCCCCCGCCGTCATGTCCTACCACGGCATCCAATACCAGAGCATGGCGCCCGAGGTGATGGATTCCGCGCAGCTCGCATGGCTGCAAGACCATCTCTGGATCCTCTCGGGACTCTACGGATGCGTGCGCCCCTTCCACGGCGTGTCGCCCTATCGGCTCGAAATGGGGGCGAAGCTCTCCGTCGACGGCGCTCGCGATCTCTATGCCTTCTGGGGGAATCGACTCGCGCAGGCAATTGCGCCGGCCGGTTCCGACACCACTATCGTCAACCTTGCCAGCGTGGAATACGCCAAAGCCGTTCTGCCCCATGCTGCACAGGATACAACGGTTATCACCTGCCTTTTTGGCGAAGGCGTCCGTAACGGCAAGCCCATCCAACGTTCGACCGCCAGCAAAAAGGCACGCGGCTCCATGGTGCGGTGGATGGCAGAAAACAAGCTCGAGGATGCAAGCGAGCTCACCGCGTTCGACGTTGGTTATCGACACTTTCCCGAGCTCTCATGCCCAGGCACCCTCGTGTTCATCAACGAGCACTCTAGAGCCGGCACCCAACACTGACCCGCTCAGCTTTCGCCATATAACTTGCGGTGGAATAGTTCCTATTTGAGCCTTTTATCGCACAATCAGGAACTATTCCACCGCAACTTTTATGAATTGGCTGCTAGGCTCGACACCTATTCTGCTAGACCGTCGGCCTTTGCAATCCCATTTGTCGAACCGTCCTGATAGACAATCTTGACGTGCTCAACCTCGGACACCGCAACACCCGTCGGAGGCTCCAAACGCCATTCCGTCAGGGCGATATCCATGGTCGTGGGCACGTCCCCCTGATCTTTGAGCTTTACCGTGAGCGTTTTGAGCGCTGCATCAAACGTCACGCGTTCGATTTCTTCACCCGGAATGGATCCACCACTCAGCTGCAACTGCACAAACTCGTCGCGCGGATACCAATAATCGCCCGGAACGGCGAGCGTATTGGCATTACCGCCAGTACTCCTCACCGTCATAATCGGCAGGGCATCATCGGCCTCAAATTCCCAGGCAGCGCCGCCGCGACCGCCAAACGTCCAAATACAAAAGGCAATCACCAGCACGGCAAGCACCGCAAAGCCAATCGCGACTAACCCATGGTGCGCACGGCCCTCCTCGGCCGATATGTCCCATTGTGTCTCTCGATATAGATGCTTGTCTTCCATGTACGCCTCCCCACAGGCACGCTCGTTAGGCCAATCGTACCCATTCGAGCTATACTTGAGCCCATTACATAAACGGGGAGCTTGCAGGACAAGACGGCAGGCTGAGACTGGGCGCGCCCGCCCTGACCCGCAAACCTGATATGGGTAATGCCAACGAAGGGAGCCGTGCCAATGAGCACACAGACCGAGCCCAAGCTCGTCACGCAAATCGACTTCGCCCGTGCCGGGCAGATCACGCCGCAGATGAAGGAAGTCGCCGAGCACGAGCATCGCGACCCCGAGTACATCCGCGAGCGCGTGGCCGACGGCCGCATCGCCATTCCCGCCAACATCGTGCACATCAAAAAAGGCATGCGCGCCTTTGGCGTCGGTGAGGGCTTGTCCACCAAGGTCAACGTGAACCTTGGCATCTCGGGCGACAAGGCCGATGCCGCCGAGGAATGGAAGAAGGTCAAGATCGCCGAGGACTTTGGCGCCGACGCCATCATGGACCTCTCCAACTCGGGCAAGACACGTCAGTTCCGCCAGCAGCTCATCGACGAGACGCCGCTCATGGTAGGCACCGTCCCCATGTACGACGCCATCGGCTACATGGAAAAGCCGCTGGTCAAGCTCACCAAGGACGACCTGTTCGAAGTCGTGCGCGCGCATGCCGAGGACGGCGTGGACTTTATGACCATCCACTGCGGCATAAACAAGTCGGTCACCAAGACCTTTAAGGAGACCGGCCGCCTGATGAACATCGTGAGCCGTGGCGGCTCACTGCTGTTTGGCTGGATGGAGGTCACCGGTAACGAGAACCCATTCTATGAGTTCTACGACGAGTTGCTCGAGATTTGCCACGAGTACGACGTGACGATTTCGCTCGGCGACTCCTGCCGCCCGGGCTGCCTCTACGACTCCAACGACGCCACCGAGACCGCTGAGATGATCGAGCTGGGCAAGCTGTGCAAGCGCGCTTGGGCCGCCGGCGTCCAGGTCATGGTCGAGGGCCCGGGTCACATGGCGCTCGACGAGATCGCCGCCAACATGAAACTGCAGAAGCGCCTGTGCCACAATGCTCCGTTCTATGTGCTCGGGCCGCTGGTGACCGATATCGGCGTGGGTTACGACCACATCACCGCCGCCATCGGCGGCGCCATCTCCGCCAGTTCCGGTGCCGACTTCCTGTGCTACGTGACACCGGCAGAGCACCTATGCCTGCCCAACGCCCAGGATGTGCTCGACGGCCTCATGGCCACCAAGATCGCCGCACACGCCGCCGACATCGCCAAAAAGGTGCCCCACGCCCGCGACATGGACGACAAGATGGGCCAGGCACGCCGCAAGCTTGACTGGGACGCCATGTGGGAGTGCGCGCTCGACCCGGTTACGGGCAAGAAGCGCTACGAGGAGTCCCCCGCCGCCACCGAGGGCACTTGCACCATGTGTGGCAAGATGTGCGCCGTCCGCACCGTCAACAAGATCTTCGAGGGCACCACGATCGACCTCGGCATGGAGGACTAGCCTGTCGCCGCGGCCGCTTCTGTCGGCGAGCTGGTGCCTGTCAATTGTTGACGTGTGAACATTTGCTTGCATTTGCGTAAAGATTGCATCGCCCGCCCGGGTTCGATATAGAGTCGGCCCGGGCATCTTTATAATGCTGGCTTAAAGACCCATTTGATTCCGACCGAACAAGGGAGCGAACATGGATCGTAGTAAGGTACCTGCCGTCCTGTCCATCGCGGGATCCGATTCCAGCGGCGGCGCCGGCATTCAGGCCGACATCAAGACCATCACGGCGCACCGTCTGTATGCCGAGACGGCCATCACCGCCATCACCGCACAGAACACCCTGGGCGTCACCGCCGTGCAGAACATCTCCCCGGATATTGTCGCGGCACAGATCGATGCCGTTTTTGACGATATCCGCCCCAACGCCGTCAAGATTGGCATGGTTTCCTCTGCCGAGATTATCGAAGTCATCGCCGACCGCTTGAGCGCCTGGAACGCAACGAACGTGGTCGTCGACCCCGTCATGGTCGCCACCTCGGGCGCGCGGCTGATTGCCGAAGATGCCGCCGAGGCGCTCACCCGCCGCCTGTTCCCGCTAGCGACGGTTATCACGCCCAATATTCCCGAGGCCATGGCCCTGCTCGACTACGAGGTCGACTCCGAGCGCACGCAGCAAAATGCTGCCATGCTCCTCACCCGCCGCTTTGGTTGCGCATCCCTCGTTAAGGGTGGGCATCTTGTCAACGAGGCCAACGATGTACTGGCCGAACCCGCGCCACTCGATGACGAGGGCAACCATCTGGGAGATCCACTCACCACGTGGTTCCGCCACAAGCGCATCGAGACCGACAACACGCACGGCACCGGATGCACGCTCTCGTCCGCCATCGCCTGCGCGCTGGCTCAGGGCATGGATCTTGCCGACGCTGTCAACGCCGGCAAGGCATACCTAACGGGCGCTCTGGCCGCCGGCTTTGACATGGGCAAAGGTTCCGGCCCCGTCAATCACATGTGGCAGTACTGAGACAGTTTGCCGCAGCTCGCTATTGATGCTGACCAACAGGCAAAACACGCTGACTGTACCGCAACACGCTGACCGTACTTGGGGTTTTGCGCCCACTTGGGATATTCGAGGGATACGAGAAAG
>JAXJCX010000087.1:0-19017 GCA_036302225.1 Collinsella sp. | reverse complement strand
TACCGTTCGCCAGCCCGATGGTCCCCGGGGCGGGGAGAGCGCTATAATGCATTCTGCATCTTGGATTGTTACTCCTGTGTGGAGGCATGCCCAAGAGCAATACAACACGGATTGTTACGTAAGGCATGACCGCAATAGCACTGCTATTGGCTATCATGCCTTTTTCTGTGAGTGTTCTTGAAAGGAGGTTCACCATGCTTGCAATTAAAAAGCTTAACAACAACGCGGTTCTTTGCCGTGACGGACAGGGGCGAGATGTCATCGCCATGGGCAGGGGCGTCGGTTTCGGCGGAGATTTTCCTCGAGAGCTCCCTCTTTCTAAAATCGAGCATACGTTTTACGACATTGATCCTAAAGGACAAGATGTCATGAGGGATCTTCCCTCGGATATCGTGATGTTTGCGGCGAAAGTTATGGACATCGTTGCCAACGAACTGCCCTACGACCTCTCGACCAATGCGACGCTGTTCATGGCTGATCACCTGTCGTTTGCCGTTGCGCGAGCCCAAAAGGGGGTCCGCATCGCGATGCCTCTTGCCTATGAAGTGCGGGAGACGTATCCGAAGGAATACAAGGCTGCCCAGTTTATCGTCATGCGACTCGAGAAGGAGCTCGGAGAGCGGCTTCCCAAGGATGAGATTGCCAGTATTGCGATGAATCTCGTGAACGCACGGGTTGTTGAAGCCGTCAAAGCCACGGCCGAGCCCGCAAAGCAGTTCGACGATATGCTCGAGGACGTTATCGAGATTCTCGAAAGCGATTTCCGCATTATTGTCGACCGCGATTCCTTTGATTTCACCCGCTTCGCCACGCATCTGCGGTACCTGTTCAAGCGCATTCAAGCCGGCGAGTCGCTGAACAGCGCCAACATGCAGATGTACAAGAACTTTCGTGAGGAGTTTCCGCAGTTGGCAGAGTGCGTGAAGCATATCGGTTCCTATTGTCGTGAAACGTGGGACGCCACGCTCTCCGAGGAGGAGGAACTCTATCTGATGATCCATCTCAACCGGATCATCTCCAAAAAAGGATTGTAACCCGTAGCCATTCGGGGCATGACCTTTGCCGATTCGAACAGTAAGCCAAGATTGTGCAAAGGAGCCAATGATGGCAAATTACAAAAAGGTGGCAGAGCAGATTCTCTCCACTGTGGGCGGGGCGGAAAACGTGGCTTCGGTTACGCATTGCATGACGCGCCTGCGCTTCAACCTCAAGGATGAAAGCCTCTCGAATGATGAGAAGCTTGAGGACATCTCGTCTATCATCAGCGTCGTGCACGCCGGAGGGCAGGTGCAGCTGGTGGTCGGGCCCACGGTCGACAAGGTCTACGACGAGGTTTGTAAGCAGGGCGGATTCGAGGTCACGGTATCGATTGACGAGGAACTCGATGGCCCTCAGCTTAGCTGGAAGGAGCGCTTGGCGCCCAAGCACCTCTTCAATCAGCTGCTCGATGCCGTGAGCGGCGCTATCACCCCGATCCTTCCGATCTTTTGTGTCGCCGGTATCTTCAAGATGCTCGTTATTCTGTTTGGGCCCGAAGGCGCCGGTTTTATGTCCGAAACGAGCGACCTGTATCGGATCCTTTCCCTGGTGGGCGATGCGGCGTATTACTACTTCCCGGTGTTTGCCGCCTATAGCTCGGCTAAGAAGTTCAAAACGAGTCCTGTGCTGGCACTGCTCATCGCTGTTGTGATGATTTATCCCGACATGCTCGCTATTGTTGAGGACGGAAAGCCTTTCAGCGTCTTCGGCATCCCCATGCAGCTCGTCAACTACACCCAGGCTGTTCTTCCGGTCATCTTGATCACCTGGGCCCAGTCCTATGTTGAGCGCTTCTTTAAGAAGATCTCGCCTGATATGTTGCGCATTCTGATCGTACCCGTGGGTACGGTGCTCGTGATGTTGCCGGTCGCGCTGTGCCTCTGCGGCCCTGCCGTCCAATTTGTCATGGGCCTTGTGGCCGATTTCATCATTTGGCTCGCCTCTGTTGCCGGTCCCGCTGCGACCGCGGTTATCGGCGCATTCTGGAATCTGATCATCGCCACCGGCATGCACGTGCCGATCTATACCGCCATATTGCCCGCCGCGCTCCAGAACGGTTACGACGCCATCTTATACCCCGGCACCGCGGTTGTAGCCTACACCACGCTTGTCATCGCGCTCGCCTATGGCCTGCGCGCTAAGGGCAAGGAGAGTCGAGCCACGGGCTGGAACTTGTTCATCACCTATGCCTTCGGTCGCGTGAGTGAGCCCATCATCTACGGCATCCTGTTTCGCGACAAGAAGGCTCTTGCCTGGAACATGATTGGTGGTGCTGTCGGTGGTCTGCTGGTAAGCCTTCTTCATGCCAACGTCTATATCTTCACTGGCGTTGGTTTCCCATGGATGAACGTGCTCATGTTTGCTCAGGATATCATCCCTGGCACCATCGGGTGTCTTGCTGGCGGTGCCGTGACGTTTGCGTTGGCGATGATTTTTGGATTTGAAGGACAGGAGAAGATGCCGTTGAAGTCCAAGAGCGGCGATTCTGAGGCCGTTGAATCCGTCGAGGCATAAGAGGCTACTACACAAATATGCTCCCCAGCCGTTGCGCGGTCCGACCCCTTGGCCGCGCAACGGTACTGTGCTGTTGCGCGGCACTTGCCGAGTCCGTTGCGTTCGACAGTGTGGGCCGGGAATTTGATAGAAAGGACGACACCATAATGTTTAGAGAAGATTTTTTATGGGGCGGGGCTCTGGCTGCAAACCAGTGCGAGGGAGGATGGAACGAAGGCGGTCGCGGTTTAGCCAATTCCGACATGCTGCCGTTTGGCGATCAACGCATGGACGTCATGCGGGGAGACCTTGATCCGCGTGTGTTGGCACCCGACAGCTTCTATCCCGCTCGCAAGGGCATTGATTTTTACCATAGGTACAAGCAGGATATTGAACTGTTTGCCCAGATGGGTTTTAAATGCCTGCGCTTATCAATCGCCTGGAGCCGCATTTTTCCCAAAGGAGACGAAGCCGAGCCCAATGAAGAAGGCCTTGCCTTTTACGAGGATGTTTTTAGGACGTGTCGCGCGCATGACATTGAGCCTTTGGTGACGCTCAACCACTATGATGTCCCCATGCATCTCGTCGATGCGTATGGCGGATGGCGCGATCGCAGGTTGGTCGACCTGTTCGAGCGATATTCGCGTACCGTGTTCGAGCGCTATCGGGGATTGGTCAATTATTGGCTGACCTTTAACGAGATCAACATCATGACGCAGGCGTGCTTTATGGCGGCGGGGATCATCTTCGAGCAAGGGGAGAATCGCTATGCAACGGTTCACACGGCCGTGCACCATGTATTGGTTGCGAGCGCCCGTGCGGTCGGGGCGTGTCATGAACTGTGCCCTGGGGCGAAGATCGGTTGCATGCTCAACGCAGGTGTCTTCTATCCGGCTACATGTGATCCGGACGATGTGCTGGCTGCGCAGGCTGAGAATCGCAGCCATTACATGTTTACCGACGTCCAGGTGCGCGGTGCGTACCCGAGCTATGTTCTCAAGGAATACGCCCGCCATGGTTTTGAGGTGCCCTATCGGGATGATGACCGCGAAGTACTGGCTGCAAACCTGGTCGATTTCGTCTCGTTTTCGTATTACTCGACGCGCGTCGCAAAAGCGCATGCGGAAGGTCAGTTCGATTCGAACCTTCTTCGCTCGGCGCCTAATCCGTATCTAAAACAGGAGCCTTGGGGGAGGTTTATCGACCCCAAAGGGCTGCGCGTCACCATGAATGAAATCTGGGATCGCTATCAAAAGCCGCTGTTCATCGTCGAAAACGGTTTGGGTGCTCCTGATGTGCCGGAAGATTCGGGTGAAATAGAAGACGACTATCGAGTTGAATACCTGCGGGCCCACATCGAGGCGATGAGGGAGACCGTCGAGCTCGACGGGGTGGAACTCATGGGATATACCTGTTGGGGCCCGATCGATTTGGTTTCGGTCGCCACAGGACAGATGCTTAAGCGCTACGGGTTTATCTATGTCGATCGAGACGATAGCGGTGCGGGCTCGTTTGAGAGACGTAAAAAGAAAAGCTTCGAATGGTACCGACGCGTAATAGCAAGCAATGGCGAAGACCTTGCGTAATAACGTTAAGATGGACAAATGCGCCCGTTGGGGGAATAGTCGTGCCACTTCGCTTGACAACAGGCTAAACTAGCTATTAAACATTTACTATTCTGTTTAGATTGAATTTGCGGTCGTTTAGTTGCCGAGCCACGGGGCGGTCAAGCCACGATGCTCGGCCGCGACCGATGCTAGGGGGAACGATGGCTAAAGCAAGCGTCCGCGAGATCAGCCGCATTACCGGCTTTTCGCCCGCAACCGTGTCCAACGCGCTCAACCGCAAGCGCAGCGTGAGCGAGGAGACCGCCAAGGTCATCCTGGAGTGCGCGCAGTCGCTTGGCTATCAGCAGTCGACGCAGCTCGAGAGCATCCAGTTTGTGCTTGCGCGCAAGACGGGCGCCATCCTGGACGAGAGCACCTTCCATCCCGCGGTCATCGAGGGCGTGGAGCGCCAGGCGCGTCGCCACGGCATGAGCACGAGCTTTGTCTCGCTCGACTTTAGCGACCTGGACGCCGTGCGCCCGCAGGTCGAGGGCCTGATCGCCGACCCGTCGGCCGCCATCGTGCTGATGGGTACCGAGCTGGGCGAGGAGGACTACGCCCTGTTCGCCGACGCTGCCGCCCACCTGATTGTGCTCGACGGCTGGAGCGATCGCCAGTACTTCGATGCCGTAGTCATCGCCAACACCGATTCGGTGCTGCGTGCCGTGGATTACCTTATCGAGAAAGGCCACAGGCAAATCGGCTATCTGGCGGGCGACCTTCGGATCCGCAACTTTAAGGACCGCGAGCGCGGCTATCGCCAAGCGCTTGAGGACGCGGGCCTCGAGGCCAATCCGGCATGGCGTGTCACGTTGGACACCACGCTCGAGGGTGCCTATCGCGACATGGGCGTGTGGCTCGACAACGTCTCGCGCGACGATCTGCCGACGGCTTTCTTTGCCGAGAACGACGTGCTCGCCGTGGGCGCCATGCGCGCGTTCAACGAGCACGGTATTCGCGTGCCCGAGGATGTCTCGATCATCGGCTTTGACGACCTGTCTTTGGGCGCCTTCTCCAACCCGCCGCTCACCACGGTGCATGTTCCCAAGCACGAGGTGGGCGAGATCGCGGTGCGTCGCCTGGTGGGCAACATCCGCAACCCCAAGAGCTATACCTGCAAGACGGCCGTGTCGACCTACTTTGTCGAGCGCCAGAGCGTGTGCGAGATCTAGGCGAAGAAAACGCCGGGGCGCAGGGCGGCAAAGCTCGCTAAGGCAGCCATATCTAACGCTACTAAGAGAGGGTCCTTCAGGGCCATCTTTTTGTCCTCTTGTATGTTCAGATTGTTTACATACCGTTTAGGCTCATTTCTCTACCGTTTACGGGACTTTCGCGTTAAACTTCTAAACAAAAGAGTAAAACATTTAGTAAACAGAACAAAACGAAACACGCGTCTGTTTACTGAACATGCGACTAGGGGAGGACGTACATGAATAAGATCAAGCTCGGTTTTGTGCCCACGCGCCGCAGCATCTTTAGCGCGCCGGACGCGCTTAAGTATCGCGGCCTGACGGCTGACCGCCTGCGCGAGATCGGTGTCGACATCGTGGACATCGACGACATTAACGACGAGGGCCTGCTCTTTGACGACAGCCATATCGAGCCTATCGTCAAGAAGTTCCGCGCCGAAGGCGTCGACGGCATCATGCTGTGCCACGCTAACTTTGGCACCGAGTACGTTTGCGCCCGTCTTGCCCGCGAGCTCGGTCTGCCTGTGCTGCTGTGGGGTCCGCGTGACGAGCGTCCCGAGCCCGATGGCACCCGCCTGCGCGATAGCCAGTGCGGCCTGTTCGCCACCGGCAAGGTTCTGCGCCGCTTCCAGGTTCCCTTTACCTATATGACCAACTGCCGCCTGACCGAACCCGAGTTCGAGCGCGGCGTCTGGGACTTTTTGGCCGTATGCAATGTGGTCAAGACCTTCAAGCACACGCGCATCCTGCAGATGGCGACCCGTCCGTTCGACTTCTGGTCCACCATGTGCAACGAGGGCGAGCTGCTCGAGAAGTTCAATATTCAGCTTTCGCCCATCCCCATGACCGAACTCGTTCAGGCTGTGCACGACGCTCAGGCCGACGAGCAGGCCATGGCCGCCATGCTCGACCACATTCGTCACAGCTTTGAGATCTGCATACCCGAGGACAAGGTCCCCGCGGTCGCAGGGCTCGCCATCGCTATGAAGCGCCTGGTCGAGAAGTACGGCTGCAACGCCGGCGCCATCCAGTGCTGGAACGCCCTGCAGGACGAGCTGGGCATTATGCCCTGCGCCGCCAACGCCATCCTCAACGAGATGGGCATTCCCATCGTATGCGAGACCGATATCCATGGCGCCATCACCGCGCTGATGGTCGAGGCCGCCGACCTGGGCCGTCACCGCGGCATGTTCGCCGACTGGACCGTGCGCCATCCCGATAACGAGAACGGCGAGCTGCTGCAGCACTGCGGCCCCTGGCCCTGCAGCTGCGCGGCCGTCAAGCCCAAGCTCACCTACCCGCTGGCTTTCGACCACCCCGGCGCGCTGACGGCCGAGGCCAAGCACGGCGATCTCACCCTTGCCCGCTTTGACGGCGACAACGGCGAGTATTCGCTG
The DNA here is from genome assembly GCA_036302225.1 of Collinsella sp. Classification (GTDB taxonomy): domain Bacteria; phylum Actinomycetota; class Coriobacteriia; order Coriobacteriales; family Coriobacteriaceae; genus Collinsella. The sequence goes on along the minus strand of JAXJCX010000087.1, from coordinate 12,291 downwards.
CTGCTGGGCAACGCCCGCGGCATCGACGGGCCGGCCGGCATGGGCACCTACCTGTGGGTTGAGGTCGACAACCTCAAGCGCCTCGAGGCCAAGATCGTCGAGGGTCCCTACATTCACCACTGCGTCGCTATTCACGCCAACGTGGTACCGGTGCTCTACGAGGCGTGCAAGTACCTTGGCATCCAGCCCGACCTGTACGACCCCATCGAAGAAGACGTCAAAGCCTACCTGCGAGGAGAGTAGAAATGGCAACTATCGAAGAGCTTGAGTCCCTGCGCTGGGACCTTCGCCGCGATTGCGTCGACATCATCATGGCCGGCGCCGGCGGCCACATCGGCGGCGACATGTCGGTCATCGACGCCCTCATGACCCTCTACGCCAACCACCTCAACATTTCGCCCGAGACCGTCGACGATCCCAACCGCGACCGCTTCGTGCTCTCCAAGGGCCACGCTATGGAAGCCTACTACGCGGTGCTCTGCCACGAAGGCTATCTTGACCTCGACGACGTCAAGGCCCGCTTCTCCAAGTTCGGCAGCCCCTACATCGGTCACCCCAACAACAAGCTCAAGGGCATCGAGATGAACTCGGGCTCGCTGGGTCACGGCCTGCCCGTGGCCGTGGGCATGGCGCTCGCCGGCAAGATGGACGGCCGCGACTACCGCGTCTACACCATCATGGGCGACGGCGAGCTTGCCGAGGGCTCGGTCTGGGAGGGCGCCATGAGTGGCGGTAACTACCAGCTCGATAACCTGTGCGCGCTCGTGGACCGCAACCGCCTGCAGATCAGCGGCAGCACCGAGGACGTTATGAAACAGGACTCGCAGGAGGAGCGCTGGGCCGCCTTCGGCTGGAACGTGCTTTCCATTCCGGGCAACGACGTCCGCGCCATCGACGCCGCGCTGGCGCTTGCGGCCGAGACCTGCGGCAAGCCCACGGTCATCATCCTCAACACGGTGAAGGGCTATGGCTCGCCCGTTATGGAGGACAAGGCCGCCTGGCACCATCACCTGCCCAACGATGAGGAATATGCCCAGATCATCGCCGATTTCGCTGCCCATAAGGAGGCCATCAATGGCTAACAAGATCGCCAATCGCAAGGTTATCTGCGACACGCTGCTCGAGGCCGCGAAGACCGATAAGAACATCGTCGTCCTGTGCTCCGACTCCCGCGGCTCCGCATCGCTCACGCCGTTCTTTGATCAGTATCCCCAGCAGTCCGTCGAGGTCGGCATCGCCGAGCAGGACCTGGTGAGCATCGCCGCCGGCATGGCTTCGTGCGGCAAGAAGGCCTGGGCCGCCTCGCCGGCGTCCTTTGTGACCACGCGCTCGTATGAGCAGTGCAAGGTCGACGTCTCGTACTCCAACACCAATGTCAAGCTCATCGGCATCTCTGGCGGCGTGTCCTATGGCGCCTTGGGCATGAGCCATCACTCCGCGCAGGATATCGCCGCCATGAGCGCGCTTCCCAACATGCGCGTGTACCTGCCGAGCGACCGCTTCCAGACCGCCAAGCTCGTACGGGCCCTGGTCGCCGACAACAAGCCGGCCTACATCCGCGTGGGCCGCAACCCGGTCGAGGACGTGTACACCGAGGATGAGTGCCCGTTCCAGATGGATCGCGCCACCTGGGTGCGCCGCGGCACCGATGTGACGCTCGTCGCTACCGGCGAGATGGTCCGCCATGCCGTGGACGCCGCCGACCTGCTGGCCGAGCAGGGCATCTCGGCAACGGTGCTCGACATGTATTGCGTCAAGCCGCTCGACGCCGAGGCTGTAATTGAGGCCGCCGGCGCCACGCGCGCCGTCGTGACCGTCGAGGAGCACAGCCCCTTCGGCGGCCTGGGCTCTATGGTCGCGCAGGTGGTGGGCGAGCATTGCCCGCGTCCGGTCAAGTGCCTCTCTCTGCCCGACGCGCCGGTCATCACCGGCACGAGCCCCGAGGTCTTTGCGCACTACGGTCTGACGGGTGCCGGAATCGCCAAGACCGTTGCCGAGTTCCTCGGCAACTAGTAGAAACAGACGCTGCGCGGCCGCCAAGCACCGCACCTTGCCGTTCAAACCGTCGCTTGCGTACACAAAGTACGCGGCGCTCCTCTTTCACGGCAATCTGCGGCACTTGGCGGTCGCTCGCTCCTTGTCCGCCAGGCTGTCTTTGATTTGGCGGAAGGAATGGGAGAGTACATGAGCAAATACATCATCGGAATCGATCAGTCCACGCAGGGCACCAAGGCGCTGCTGGTGGACGAGGGCGGCCATCTGATTCATCGTGCCGACCGCTCGCATCGCCAGATTGTCAACGAGGCCGGCTGGGTGAACCATGATCCGGCCGAGATTGCCGCCAATGTGCTGGCCGTAGCGCGTGCCGTGGTGGAGGAGACCGGGGTCGACCCGACCGACGTTGCCGGCATCGGCATCTCCAACCAGCGCGAGACCACCGTTGCCTGGAACCGCACGACGGGCGAGCCGCTGTGCGACGCCGTGGTGTGGCAGTGCGCCCGCGCCCGCGAGCTGTGCGACAAGCTGGCCGCGCGCGAGGGTGCGGCCGACCTGGTGCGCGACACGACGGGTCTGGTACTCTCGCCCTACTATCCGGCGGGCAAGATGGCCTGGATTCTCGCGAACGTTCCCGCGGCTGCCGAGGCCGCGGCAGCGGGCGAGCTGTGCCTGGGCACCATCGATGCCTGGGTGGTCTGGACGCTCACGGGCGGCGCGGAGTTCCGCTGTGACTGGTCCAACGCCAGCCGCACGCAGCTCTTTGACCTGCGCCGTGGCTGCTGGAGCGAGCCGGTGTGCGAGGCCTTTGGCGTCGACGTGGCCTGCCTGCCGCAGGTGACCGATTCCGATGGCCTGTTCGGCACGACGGACCTGGGCGGCTTTTTGCCGGCACCCGTGCCCATTCACGGCGTGCTCGGCGACAGCCATGCGGCCTTGTTCGCGCAGGGTTGCCACAGCCGCGGTATGGCCAAGGCGACCTATGGCACCGGCAGCTCGGTCATGATGAACGTCGGCGACGAGTTCGTTGCCAGCTCGCACGGGCTTTCGAGCTCGCTCGCATGGCGTATGGACGGCGTGACCGAGTACGTGCTCGAGGGCAACGTGAGCTACGCCGGCGCCGTCAAGACGTGGCTGCGCGATGATCTGGAACTCATCAATAACCCCGAGGAAGTTACCGACCTGTGCTACGCCGCCAATCCGGCGAGCCGCGTCTACTTTGTGCCGGCGTTTACCGGCTTGGGTGCGCCGCACTGGGCGAGTGACGCCGAGGGCTGCGTCTTTGGCATGACGCGCACCACAGGTCGCGCGGAGTTCGTGAAGGCCGCCGACGAGTCGATTGCCTATCAAATCTTTGACGTGATCGATGCAATGGTCGAGGATTCGGGCGCGGCATTGGCCGAGCTTCGTGTTGACGGCGGTCCCACGCGCGACGCGTACCTGATGCAGTTTGAGAGCGACTTGGTCGGCTCGCCCATCCGCATTGCGAGCAACGACGAGATGAGCGGCTTGGGTGCGGCCTGGGCCTGCGGCATTGCGCTGGGCATGTACACGCGCGATGTCGTCGACGTCTACGGGGCCCGCGGCATCGTGGAGCCTGCCATGACCGCCGACGAACGCGCCAAAAAGATCGCCGGCTGGCGCCACGCCGTCAAATCAACAATTGCATACACTGCCTAGCATGATTTTTCTGGGACGGGGATTAAAAACTCATTGATCCCCGTCCCAGGTAGCTTATTTGGGACGGGGCTTTTTTGACTGGTATGATTGGTGCGACCATTCGAACCAGCTAAAAGAGCCCCGTCCCAAATTGACTACCGAGAGGATCTGCCATGGAGCGCATTGCGAGTTTTTCCGTTGACCATCTGCTGCTTGAGCCCGGCGTGTATGTGAGCCGCATCGACCGCGATCCGGCGACCGGTACTGCCGTCACCACGTTTGATCTGCGCCTGACCACGCCCAACAAGGAGCCGGTCATGAACACGGCCGAGTGCCACACCATCGAGCACCTGGGCGCGACGTTCCTTCGCAATCATGACGAGTGGTCGAGCCGTATTGTCTACTTTGGCCCCATGGGCTGCCGCACGGGCTTTTACCTGGTCGTGTTTGGCGAGGTGACGAGCGAGGAGATCCTGCCGCTCGTGCGCGAGCTGTTTGAGTTTATCGCCGGCTTTGAGGGCGATGTCCCCGGAGCCGCTCCCGAGGAGTGCGGTAACTACCTGGACCAGAACCTCCCCATGGCAAACTGGCTCGCGCGCCGCTACCTCGACCGCGACCTGGCCGATATCGACGAGAAGCATCTGCACTATCAGCAGACGTAAGGCCGCCCTCTACCTCCAAACCGCTCACACGGAGATATCGACCGTTTAACTGTTTAGAAGTGTTTATTCGAGGTCATTAGCGGTGGATCGCTTAAACTAATCTTCAGAGTGATATTCAGGCAAGGCTCCTGAAGCAGCATCTGTCGACATTCATTGTCGGATTCTGCTTCGGGAGCCTTGTTCTGTTTAGGGGGGGACACATGGAAATTGTTAAACGAATTAATACCAGCGCTGTCCTCTGCGTCGATGGAAATGGCAGACAGCTGGTTGCATTCGGCCGTGGTCTGGGGTTTAAGAATGTCGGGGACGAGGTCCCTCTTTCGGAGATTCAACGAACGTTTTATAACGTTAGCTCTCGCTACATCGCTCTCGTTGACGAGGTTCCCGATGAGCTTCTCGAGCTTACCTCGGATGTTATTGATATGTCGACAGGTTTGCTGCCTTATGACGTGAGCCCTAATTTACCGTTTATCCTTGCGGACCATATCGCGTATGCGGTTAAGCGCAAAGAGCAAAATATCGTTGTCCGCATGCCTTTATCGTTTGACGTCCGCCAACAATATCCCGTCGAATTTAAAATCGGCGAGTATGCACTTAGGATAATCAGGAAACGTCTTAACGTTAGGCTTCCAGCTCATGAGGCAGTTGGAATTGCCATGGCGTTTATCAATAACATGGCCGATTCGGATTCATGCGAAGTAGCTAAAGAGTTTAGCGCGGATATCTACGATCGTGTTCTGGAGGAGTCAACCGTTGCTGTTGAAAATCGGCTTGGCATTCAAGTTGATCGGGAAGGTTTCGATTTCGCAAGGTTCGCAACCCATCTTCAGTACTTATTCAATAGGTTGAACTCTGGCGAAAGCATCGTGAGCGACAACCGCAAGATGTACCTCTCGCTCAAAAAAGAATATCCGGTGGCATCAATGTGCGCCGATGATATTGCTTCTGTTCTCAGCCGGCTGACGGGGCGGGAACTTATAGACGAAGAAAGACTCTACCTCATGATGCACATCAATCGAATTGCATCGAAAACAAGGTAATTAGTTGGCAAAGGCGCGCGCTTTGCTGATGGTTACATATAAAACTCAACATGGGAGAAATGGTATTTATGGCGGATACAACCAAGCTCGCTGCCGAGATTCTCGAGATGGTGGGCGGCGCAGACAACGTTACATTTGTAGCTCACTGCATGACTCGTTTAAGGTTCAACCTTAAGGACGAAAGCATCGTAGACGATGCAAAAGTCAAGGCGATTGATGGCGTGATCGACATTCGCCATTCCGCGGGGCAATATCAGGTGATTGTGGGACCTAAGGTCGATAAGGTCTATGAAATCGTTGCCAAGGAAACCGGGATTGATGCCGGAGATTCCGAGGCAAGCGAAGGAGAGACTAAGGGCTTGCTGGGAAAGTTAATGAAGTTCATCAGCGGCATCATGATGCCCGTTCTTCCTGCCTTGATCGCATGCGGAATGATAAACGCCATCCTTAGTATTCTGACGACGGCGGGTGCTGTTTCCGCCGAGAGCGGAATATACACTCTGCTGTACGGCATGGGAAATGCCTGCATGTATTTCCTGCCCGTTCTTGTCGGATCATCTGCTGCTCAGTTCTTTGGAACCGATCGATATATCGGTGCGGTACTCGGCGCAATCCTGGTTTATCCGACTTTCGTTGCTGCGGCCGGAGCGGGCGATGCGCTGGATTTGCTCGGCATGAAGTTCACAATGGTGAGCTATTCCTCCACGGTGTTTCCTGCTATCGTGGCGGCTTGGTTCGCATCCGTTCTTAATAAGTGGCTGCGGGCGGTTCTTCCCGATGTTGTGGCATTTGCGCTCGTCCCGTTCCTGACGGTTGCTGTTGTCGCCCCCGTCTCGCTCCTTGTGATCGGCCCCGTTATTCAGCAGGCGAGCTCTTTGCTTGCGGCTGCAGTGCTGGCGGTCTATCAGTTCAGCCCCGTCCTTTGCGGCGTTATTCTCGGGCCGATATTCGGTCTCGTTATGATCCCCCTTGGACTCCATTGGGCCCTGATCGTGCTTTCCATCAACAATATTATGACCGTCGGCTCCGATCCTATCCTTGGACTTCTCTGCTGCAGCATGGGTGTTGTCGGCGCTTGTTTGGCGTTTGCCCTCCGCTCGAAGGACCCGAGTGAAAAGAGTCTTGGGTTCAGCTGTGCCATTACGGGCTTTTTCGGGATTACGGAACCGGCGCTGTACGGCATCATCTTGGAGCACAAGAAGATCATTATCGCTTCCATGGTCGCCGGAGCAATCAGTGCTGTTATTCCGGCGATTTTCAACACCTGTACGTTCGTTATGACGTCGAGCGGCATTTTTAGCTTTCCCGGTTATATGGATCCTTCTGGTGATATGAGCAGCCTCATCGGCGCAATTCTTTGCAATGTCGTCGGTTTAATTCTTAACTTCGTTCTCGTTTACATCCTGTATCGCCCTGATGAAGAGGCAGTAGTGGAGTAGACAATTATTCGGGATGTAAGCTGCCGAAAACCCCGCGGCAGATTGCATGTGGTGGGCTTGCCGTTGATTCACGCGAGCCCACCCTCATTTTTGGAGTGACTGGCTATGACAATTACTGCCGATATGACGTTTGGCGAAATCGCGCTCCTTCCTGAGTTCGCTGGCTTTGGCGAGCACCTTATGCTTTGCCGGCCTTCAACTTGGGAGCGCATGTGGAATAAACCCATTGTGTCTCATATGAATTCTGATGCTAATCCATATGAAACTGCTCGTGTTTTGCGTGGATTGAATCGAATTGTCGAGCTCGTGGATGACGGGAGGCAGGTTGCCTACGATATTTGGGATGAAGCCGACTGCATCCGTGATCCGACTCGGCGCAATACGAAACTGTTCTTCTTTCCCGGGAGACCTAGGGCTCCCTTTATCATTGCGGTTTCGGGCGGAGGTTATCAGAGCGTTTGTCATCAAGTGGAAGGCTTTCCCGTTGCCCCCGAGCTCAACGATGCGGGCTATAACGTGTTCGTGCTGTCATACAGGGTGAGGGTCGAGCCTTTGATGCCGCGCCCAATCGACGATTTAAATCGAGCCGTCCGTTTTGTCCTGGAGAATTCAGCGATATTTAATGTCGCAAAAAGTTATGCAGTTATCGGCTTTTCTGCTGGTGCGCATTTAACTGCCGAGTGGGGGACGGACAACAAGGGATTTGCGTCCTACGGATGCGAGGCGCCAAAAGCCTTGGCCCTGTGTTATGCACCGATTGATCTTCATGGCTTTGAGAACGCATCAGACAATAGATTTCTTGATTCGGTGTGCGGCGGGGCTGGTCGCGACTCGCTCGATGATTTCTGTATTAATCAGCATGTGTGGGAGCAGTATCCTCCGACATATCTTTGGCAATGCGCTGACGATGATATTGTATCGCCCGACAATTATGAAAAGATGGTCGATGCTCTGGATGCAGCTGGAGTACACCATGAGGGAGTCATGTATTCAGAAGGGGGGCACGCATTGATGAAGCCCCATGCGCCGGAGACCGACTACTGGTGTATGAGCGTTATTGAGTTTCTTAAAGATTATCTCGACTAGGAAGCTGCATGTCGCTTTTTGAGCGGGTGATTTCGTCATGCAATGTTTTCGGTATTGATCGTGGTCGTGGATGAATGATGTTCTAGAATGTTCATACTGTCACATAAACGAACAGGTGCGAACATGCATATCTACTCTGTATCAGATCCCGAGTTCAAATCCTATGGTCGCGTGTGGGATGACGTGCCGTCCAACCTGACCGCCCCGCTTGTCGAGGCGCTTGCGGCCACGCCCATCCCCGAGGGCAGCAAGTACGTGGAAAGCGCGTCGGAGCTCGAGGGCGTCAAGGGTGCCGATAAACTGGGCTTTCTCATGTTTGGCGGCCGTCCTTTCCAGCTGGGCTGGTGCAACGGCCACAACACACAGCTCAACTGTCTGGAGTATCACCGCGCCAGCGAGTTTAACCTGGGCGCCCGCGACTTTATCCTGCTTGTGGCGCATCGCTGGGAGATCGAGGACGGCAAGCTCGACACCGCTCAGGTCAAGGCGTTCCGCGTGCCGGCGGGCAAGGTTGTCGAGGTTTTCAACACCACGCTGCACTACACGCCGTGCATGGTCGACGACGGTGGCTTCCAGGTGATGGTGGCGCTGCCCGCTGGCACCAATGGCCCGCGCCCCGAGGCTGCAACCGACATGCCTGCTGCCGGTGACAGCTACTGCTACTGGAAGGCTGACAAGTGGGTTCTCTGCCATGCTGACAGCCTCAAGGCTGCCGAGGGTGGCTACGTAGGCCTCATCGGCAAGAACCTCGACATCACCCGCGACTAACTGCATTAACTTGCGGTGGAATACTTCCTGTTTAGGCACCGCGGGCCGCAAAACAGGAAGTATTTCACCGCAACTGCCCAAGCCACCACAAAGGTGCCTGTCTCCTTCGTGGTGGTTGCCTAGAGCTGGCTGCTCAGGTAATCAGCCATATATGGGACGGCGAAGCGCACGTAACCGCGGCGCGCCTGTTCGATAACGCCGGCGTCGATGAGGCGCCGGCGATACTTTTGCGCATAGTCGGGTGTGACTGACATGCGCTTCGCAACATCAGAAATGCGAGACACGGCGTCTTCGTCATCAGTCATTGCGGAGAGAAACGCGACGTCTTGGTCCGATAACGCGGCGAGCGTCGTTTCGCAGACATCGTTTTCGAAATCGACCTTCGACGCTTCGATGGCTCCGTCGATTTGCTCGCGCGAGCGGCACAGAGGCGAAGATGGCTTGGAATATCAAGGCAGAGCTCTTCGAAAGCCCGCTGGTAATAGGCGTCGACATCTCCGACCGAAAGCGGTTCGAGCGTGACCTTGCGAGCGCGGTTGAGAAACGTCAGCACGCGGTCATTGAGTGTTGCGCAGACGGCTCCCGGAAGGCCCGCCATGACGAGTGCGACGTTGAGTCGTTCGCCGACCAGTTCTTGATAGGCGGTGACGAGCTGTCTAATCTCAGGCGAATTTGCCTGGAGCTCGTCGATGAGGATGAGGATGCCGTGTTCCTGCTCGGTCAGTTTGCGCGCAAGCTGCGTGAGTTTGAACTGAAAACTCTTGGTCTCCTGCACGTCTCGTGTGAACTCGAGGCCTGCCGAGAACCCAAAAACACTTAGGCTGCCGCTCGCGAGTTTGGGAAGGCGGCGTTTGTTGACGTAAGGTTTGCCTGCTTCTTGGATTTTCTCGACAATGCGCTCGAGCATATCCTCGGAGGCTACGGTAGGCGTGGCGACAACAAAGCCGAGCTTGCGTGCGCGGTCGGCAAGTTCCCACAGAAGAACTGTCTTGCCGCTGCCTCGCTGTCCAAGCATGAGCATGGCTCGGTCGCGATTGCCCGGTTCCTGCTCAAGGCCGGATATGAATGTCGAAATTACAGTTTCGCGCCCGACGAGATAGGATGGGCGATTTCCAAATGAGGGGGAGAAGATGGTTTCAGTCATAAGTCTCCTTTCCTTTCTTTCCTATTTTTTCCTTTCTTTCCTATTCAGTCAAATGGTCTGCCACCCGAGGGCGCCTTCGCTGTTGTGGAGGCGCCCTTTTTTGCAAGTGAGTAGACTTTTTGGCTTAGTCTGACCACGCCGGAACATGCCAGGTAAGCTACCTGCGGTTTTGATGGCGTCAAAGGCGGGTCTGGTTGAGTTTTGCCAAAAAGTCTACTCACTTGACGTTCGCGGCGTGTGGGCGGGTGCTTTTTCGTGCACGCGAGGTATCAAAAAGTGTCAGGAGCGCACCGTCTGCCGATATGCGGGAGCGAAAAGAAGTGTCGGCCTGCGCCGTTGCCGTTGAGCGGCGCGTTGTTTGCAGGGATACTGAGCCTATGACAACAGCGTATGAAAGGATCGATGCATGGCTTTCCGTAATGACTTCCTGTGGGGCGGCGCGACGGCTGCCAACCAGTGCGAGGGCGCCTACAACGTGGACGGCCGCGGCCTTGCCAACGTGGACGTGGCTCCGCACGGCCCCGAGCGCTATGCGGTGGTCTCCGGCCAGCGCAAAATGCTCGACTTCGAGGACGGCTATTACTATCCCGCGCAGACCGGCATCGATTTCTATCATCACTACAAAGAGGATATTGCTCTCTTTGCCGAGATGGGCTTTAAGACCTTCCGCATGAGCCTGGCATGGACCCGTATCTTCCCCAACGGGGACGAGACCGAGCCCAACGAGGCCGGCTTGGCCTTCTACGAGGACGTGTTCCGCGAGTGTCAGGCGCACGGTATCGAGCCGCTCGTGACTATCACGCACTTCGATTGCCCGATTCACCTCATCAAGGAGTACGGCGGCTGGCGCAACCGCAAGCTCATCGACTTCTACAAGAACCTCGCGACCACGATCTTCACCCGCTACAAGGGTCTGGTGAAGTACTGGCTCACCTTCAACGAGATCAATATGATTCTACACCTGCCGTTTATGGGTGCCGGTCTGGTCTTTGAGGAGGGCGAGAACAAGGAGGCCGTCGAGTACCTGGCCGCCCACAACGAGCTCGTCGCCAGCGCTTGGGCAACCAAGATCGCTCACGAGATCGACCCTGAGGTCAAGATCGGCTGCATGCTTGCCGCAGGTAGCTACTACCCCTACAGCTGCCGTCCGGGCGATGTGCGCCAAGCGCAGCTCGACAACCAGGACAATTACTTCTTCGTCGACGTCCAGAGCCGTGGCTACTACCCGACCTATGCCGTCAAGAAGCTCGAGCGTCTAGGCATCGATGTGGGTATGACGGACGAGGACCGCGAGATCCTGGCCGCCAACACCGTCGATTTTATCAGCTTTAGCTATTACAGCACCCGTTGCTCCGCCGGTGCCGATAACCCCGATGTCGAGCGCACCCAGGGTAATGCCTTCGCCGGCGCCAAGAACCCCTACCTGCAGGAGAGCCAGTGGGGCTGGGCCATCGATCCGCTGGGCTTCCGTATTACGCTCAACGACCTGTACGACCGTTATCAGAAGCCACTGTTTGTGGTCGAGAACGGTCTGGGCGCCAAGGATGTTGTCGAAGAGGACGGTTCCATCAACGACGACTACCGTATCGACTACCTGCGCCAGCATATCGCCGCGATGCGCGATGCGGTGACCGAGGATGGCGTTGACCTGCTGGGCTACACCACCTGGGGCCCGATTGACCTGGTGTCTGCCGGCACGGGCGAGATGTCCAAGCGCTACGGCTTTATCTATGTGGACCGCGACGACGCCGGCAACGGCACCCTCAAGCGTTCCAAGAAGAAGAGTTTCGACTGGTACAAGCACGTCATTGAAACGAATGGTGAGGACCTTTCCTAAGGAAGCTGAGACACTCAACTTCAGAGTCTCCTAATCAAGGCGCCCGGCGAGCAGTTAATGCTCACCGGGCGCCTTGCCGTCTGCGGATTTTGGGACATGCGGCCCGCTTTTTCGACCCATCTGTCGGTACACTAAAGGGACTATGGGTACCCGCGAGCGACATATCGGCCACGCGGCCGCCCGGACCGCGCCGGTTGCGGATCCCAGGGGTGGCAGGCTCTTCGCCATGCCGCGATTCCTTGTTGGCATAACACATCAGGTGTACCGTCACCGCGTCTTTGCTATCGCCGGCGCCATCACCGCGCTGTTCCTCATGCTTTTGGCAGTCTTGCCGGCGCTGTTCGCCTTCGACCCCAAACTATCTAACGCCGTGCCCGCCTATAGCGAGGTGTCCGAAGAGGTCGTGGATGCGCTCGCCCATTCGAGCTCTCTCCCGCTGCTTGTCGCCGCAATTGCATTTTCGATCTGGGGCGTATCGGTCTATCTGCGCTGTTTGGACTATGTGCTGCGCCGCCGCCTTGTTGCCGTCGCCACCATCTGCGCCCTGTGGATGATCGAAGTCATTCTCAAGTACAAGTCGTTCACGCCGTTCTATGCCACCGTGCTGTGGTACCTGTACTACGTGCCCATGACGCTCATTCCGCTGCTCTACCAGTTGTGT
>JAXJCX010000086.1:0-3573 GCA_036302225.1 Collinsella sp. | reverse complement strand
CCGGAAGCTAAGCCCCATCGCGCCGAGAGTACTGCGGGGTCAGCCCGTGGGAGGCCAGGGCGCCGCTGACCGGTGGACGGCACCGAGCCGCCATTGGGAATGTAGAAGGGGGAGGCCTCGCGGCCTCCCCTTTTTTGCGTTAAAGGAGCCATCACTCCACTGTCGCTGTGTTTTTGACCCTCGTTTGTCGCATCTTCTGCGAACGGGCTACAATATCTTAGTCTGTGCAGCATGGAGGTGATTATGGCCGAAGCCGGAATCGGCGTTGATATCGTCGAGATTTCCCGAATGAAATCAATCCTTAAGAAGACGCCTGCGTTTGCCCGGCGTGTGTTTACCGATGAAGAGCGTTCGTATTGCGATGCATCGTCTCGCCCTGCCGCGCACTATGCTAGTCGTTTCGCTTCTCGCGAGGCGGTGCTTAAGGCGCTTGGAACGGGTTTTAGCCAGGGTGTTGGCCGTAAAGACGTTTCCGTAACGCGCGATAAGCTCGGCAAGCCAAAAGCCCTGCTTTCGGGCCGTGCTCTTGAAATCGCCCGGGAATTGGGTGTTGTCGAGGTCGCTCTTTCTATTACTCTGACGGGCGACTTTGCTATCGCTAATGCCATTGCGATCACCGAGGATGCTCGACCTAAACCCAAGGAAGAAAAAGTGAGCACGAAGGAGCGCGTTGCTCAGACATTTAAAGAGGCTCGTTCTGTCTTGGACGAGCTCGAACAGCTGCAACAATCTGCTTTGTCGGAACATCTGGATGATGGTCCGCAAGATGCGCTAGGAGCATAGATGAAACCGGTTTTGAGTACCGAGGAAGTCGTTCGCCTCGAAGATATCATTGAGCGTGAGGGCACCTCGAAGGCCGAACTCATGGAGTTGGCGGGCGAATTTGCCGCCAATGAGATTTTAAAGCTCAACCCCGATCGCGTTCTTGTATTGGTCGGTTTTGGCAACAACGGTGGAGATGGCTGGGTTGCCGCTGACATTCTGACGCATAAGGGCGTTGATGTAGATATCGTCTCCCCGGTTGAGCCGGATGAGATCCCGGCCGCTCTCGCTCGTCATGTCGCCCGTCGCACTGCTGGTCGCGACGTGCATGTGTGTGTCGGCCCCTCTCGTGATGAGCTGGAGGTGCTGATCGATAAGGCTGATGTTGTAGTCGATGCCATTTTTGGTACCGGTTTTCACGGTGATCTTCGTGCGCCGTTTTCAATCTGGATTCCCACGGTCAATGAAAATGCCGATTGCGTTGTTTCCATCGATGTTCCCTCGGGTCTGAATGCCGAGACGGGTGTGGTTGATGATGACTGCATTCGTGCCGAGCGTACGGTGACGATGATTGCTCCCAAGATCGGCTTATACAGCGCTGACGGTCCCGAATATGCAGGCGATCTGGTCTGCGGTGGTCTGTATGACCGCCTTGATGAGGTCATTGACGATGTCGACCATGCTGCCGAGATCGTGGAACCCGGCGACCTTGTGGATTATTTTGCTCCGCTGCCCACGAATATCGATAAGTACTCGCGCGGCTCGGTGCTCATTGTTGCCGGATCGGCACAGTACCCTGGCGCCGCCATTATGGCTGCCAAGTCCGCTGCCCGCGCAGGTGCCGGCTATGTGGCGGTCGCGACGCCGGATGCGTGTGCCAACCTTATCCGCATGGCGCTCCCTTCGATTCCGGTCTTTGCTATTCCATCTGATTCCCGCGGCTCTTTTGGTGCCGCTGCGCGCATGACGGTATGTGAGATTGCCAAGAAATATAGCTGCGTGCTGTGTGGTCCCGGCATGACGACATCTGCCGGTGCCATGCAGGTGGTTTCGGGTCTGCTTGAGCTCGACGTACCGCTTATCTTGGATGCCGATGCTCTCAACTGCCTTGCCAAGATTGCAATCGACGGCATCGACAGCAATCCCGAGATGTATCGTCGCGAGCAGCCGCTCGTCATGACGCCGCATTATCGCGAGCTTTCGCGTCTCGTCGCCGGCGATGAGGTCAATGACCTTGGCACCGCGATTGCCGCCGCGCAAAAGGTTGTCTGGGCCGCCGGCTCCGATAACCTCGTTGTTATCGCTAAGGGCCCGACGACGGCCATTTGCGGTGTTGAGCGCGTGCTACTGCCGCTCTCGGGCCCGGCGTCGTTGGCGACCGCTGGCTCGGGTGACGTTCTTGCGGGCATTCTGGCCGGCACGCTTGCCACCATGCGCGACGAGATGGGCCGTTGGGAGCTGCTGTACTCGTATGCCGTCGCACTTCATAGCTATGCCGGTTTTGCCGCGGCGACGGAGCTTGGCGAGAAGAGCGTTATCGCGACCGATCTTATCGACTTAATCGGTCCCGCCATGGAGTTGGCAGCAAAGGATGCGCTCGATGATCTGGGAATCACAGACGAAGGGTCGGATGACTAATTATGAATAAAGCCGATTTGACGCGTTGGTCCTGGGTCGAGATCGACCGTGGGGCGCTTCGCCGCAACACGAGGGCCTATAAGAATTTGCTGAATCCGCGCCAGCGCCTGTGCTGCGTGGTCAAAGCCGACGCTTATGGTCATGGAGCTGTTGAGTGCGCCAAGATTATGTATTCGGCCGGTGCCGACATGTTTGCCGTGGCGACGGTTAACGAGGGCGTTGAGCTCCGACAGGGCGGGATTACGAAACCCATCCTCATCCTTAGCGAGCCGCCTATCGAGGCGATTCCGACGTTGCTCGAGTTCGATATCATGCCCTCGGTCTATACGTCCGACTTTGCTCTTGCATATGGCGAATGTGCCGTCGCGGCGGGCAAGGTGGGCAAGTATCATCTCGCCATCGAGACGGGCATGAACCGCATCGGCGTACATTACACGCAGGTGCTCGACTTTGTCCGCGGTATTGATTTCCATCGCGGTATTCAGTGCGACGGCGTATTTACGCACTTCGCCACGGCCGATGAACCTTCGGGCTGGGACTACAAGCTGCAGTGTCAACGCTTTACCGAGGCCGTTCAGGCCATTAAGGATGCGGGTTTTGAGTGCGGTATCGTGCACTGCGCCAACACGCCGTCCTCGATGCTCGACCCCTCGATGCATTTTGATATGATTCGCGCCGGCGTTGGCTTGTATGGCATGCAGCCGTGCGAGCTGAGTGGCCGTGTGATGCAGCTCGATCCCGTTATGAGTGTCCATGCGCGCGTGACGCGCGTGGCACATCCTGCGATGGGTGAGGGCGTGGGCTACGGCTTTACCTACCGCGTACCGCGTACGCGCGTTCAGATCTGCACGCTGCCGATCGGTTATGCCGACGGCCTATCGCGTACGCTTTCCAATCGTATGGACGTGCTGTATCGCGGCGAGCGCGTGCGTCAGGTTGGCAATATCTGCATGGATCAGTTTATGGTCGCCATTCAGTCCAACCCGGCACATGAGATTCCCGAGGCCGAGTATGGTGACGAGATGATTATTGTCGGCCGCGATGGCGATGCCGAGATCACTATGGACGAGATGGCCCGACTGCGCGGAACGATTAACTACGAGGTCGCCTGCGGCTTTGGCATGCGTCTCGACAAGGTCTACGTGTAGGAGCCGCTATGGGCGTCATGCACAT
>JAXJCX010000085.1:0-7301 GCA_036302225.1 Collinsella sp. | reverse complement strand
CTCGGAGATTGCGAGCTCTACGGGAATCCCTGCGAGCAACGTAAAGAGCTATGTGGATAAGCTGGCGTCGCTTGGGATTGTCGAGCGCGAGCTGCCCCTAAACGAGACGAGCAATAAGCGAGCCGTGTATCTGCTGAGCGACCAGATGTTTAGGTTCTGGTACAAGTTTGTGCCGCAGAATATCGGACTGATCCAAAACGACATGGCCGAGATGGCGTATAAGCGCATTGAGCCGCACATATCGGATTACATGGGTACGGTCTTTGAGCTTATATGCAGGCAATACATGTACGAACTTGCGCGGGCGGGCCAGCTCGATGTGGTTCCGGCGAGCGTCGGGCGCTGGTGGGGGACGGATAATCGCACGCATACGCAGGAAGAAATCGACTTGATTGTTGACGATGGCGAGGGCGCTGCACTGTTTGCGGAGAGCAAATGGCGCAATGAGCCGGCGGGCGAAGACGTGCTGCAAAAGCTCGTGTACCGAAGCGAGCTCTTTAGGCGGCAGCATAAAAGCTACGTGATCTTCTCGAAGCGTGGCTTTACGCAAGGATGTCAGGAAGCTGCGGCGAGCAGGGGAGATACCAAGCTGATTTCGTTTGCCGAGATGTGCGAGCGGAGATAACCAAGCGCGCTCTGATGTAATGCTCGGAATGGATCGCGCTTTCCGGATCGCCCTTCAAGCGGAAAGCGCGTCTCAGAATGCCGCGCCGGCGTTTTTGGCGGTTGTGGTTGGAAAGGGGAGCATTGCCTACACACGCGACGATGGCGTGGCGGTGATTCCCATGGCGGCACTTGGGGCGTAGTGGTTTTGCGGGCGTGCCGTGCTTCCTTTACCGAAAATCCATTTGGTAAACCAGATGCTCGCGGATAGAATAAAGTTGACGGCAGCCCAAGTTGTGGATAGCTGGGCAGCGCCGTTGCTTGGTCAAGAGGTCAGTGCCTTAATGACAGCGACTTGTTATGCTTCGAATGCTGCTTGAGTGCCTCGGAAAGTTCGATAAGCGCCGTGAAGAGCAAGACCAAAGCAACCAAGAGCTCTGTGAGCTCTGATGGGCCCGGGATGACCGCTGATTCAAGTCACCGGGCCTAAATTTTTTTCACACATTTGAATAAAGCGGTGTTCCCTTTAGAACCGTCTGTGTGGCAAGTGCCTGGCGCGTGGCATTGCGCCCTGCTTTCATGTCCGCACGAGCGCCTATCCTTACGGCAATGTAGCCGCCTATGTAGCAAGCGGCAAGCAACGGAGAAAGGCCCTAACCGTGTCAGCTGAAAAGACGCCGGGTATCTCGGCTATCGATACGACGAACTTTGCGCGCCAGATTGTGCTGGACTTTGAGTTTGCGCCGGTGCCAAAACAGCGCCAGCGCCGTGGACTGCGCAACGAGATTATCGAGGTCGGCGCCGTCAAGCTCGATTACCACGGCAACGTTATGGGCGAGTTCTCGCAGTTTGTGCAGACGGAATTTACTGAAGGCGTTGCGTTTCCCGTCCGCGAGCTTACGGGGATATCGGCCGTGGACACCGCGATGGCCGATCCGCTCTACGTGGTGATCAAAAGGCTCAACGATTGGATCGGTCGCTACTCCGCCCAGGTGGTTTGCTGGAGCGGGACGGACCGTCGTCAGCTTTTGACCGAGTGCCAGGCAAAGCGCATCGACCTTTCCGCATTTCCTACGGACTGGGCCGACCTGCAGGCGTTTTACACCTCGATCATGGATGTGGACAGCCACGGGTGCGTCTCGTTGGGCGACGCGGCAACGTGGTTTGGCATCGAGTTTGACGAGTCGACGGGCCACGCCCACAGCGCCCTAGCCGATGCGCGCGTAACCGCTAAGTTGCTCAAGCAGGCGATGGACGGAGACTATCACGTGAGTCCGCGCGCCCAGGAGATCCGCCAACGGTGGGGGACGGGCGAGCGACCCCAGACGCGCCTTTCTAGCAAGTGCCCCGAGCTGGGCGACCTGCTGCTGAGGCTGAAAGCGGAGGGGAGGTAGGGGGCAGACGGCCATCCGGAGGCGCCTGATCGGCGGCCCCTCGGGGCTTGTCCGTATCGTAGGCAATGCGCCGAATGCTCGCCATCGAAATTTATCGATGGCCTATTACAGACTGTAATTGGCTTGAGCCATCCCGGGGAAATTGCCGCGTGACCTATAATGTTTGGAACAGTTAAATGCGCTTTTTGCAATTGTGCAGATAGGTTTTGCTATGGTTTTCGATAAAGAGGCAGCGTTCGAGGAAGCGGTCATCACCGTGCTGAAGCAGCACGGCTGGGACGACGCGGGGGGCGTGCTTCGCTATCCCACCGAGCAGGACCTCATCGACAACTGGGCGAAGATTCTGTTCCAGAACAACGCCGACATAGACCGCCTGAACGGCTGCCCGCTCACCCAGGGCGAGATGGCGCAGGTCATCGAACAAATCGAAACGCTCAAGACCCCACTCGCACTCAACGGGTTCATCAACGGAAAGACCGTCGCCGTCACGCGCGACAACCCCGACGACACACTTCACCTGGGCAAGGAGGTGAGTCTGAAGATTTATGATCGTCAGGAGATCGCAGCCGGCCAGAGCCGCTACCAGATAGCTCAGCAGCCGGTTTATCCTGCGAAGAACAAGATCCTGAACGACCGCCGTGGAGACCTGTGCCTGCTCATCAACGGCATGCCGGTCATCCATATCGAGCTCAAGCGCAGCGGCATCCCCGTCAGCCAGGCCACTGGTCAGATTGAGAAGTATGCCCACGAGGGCGTGTTCACGGGGCTCTTCCGCCTGACGCAGATCTTCGTGGGGATGACCCCCGACGAGGCGCGCTATTTCGCCAACCCTGGCACGGGCGCGTTCAACCCGAACTTCTTCTTCCACTGGGAAGACTTCAACAACGAGCCCGTCTGCGCGGGCGACAAACCCGGAACCGACGAATGGAAACGCTTCACCTCCACGCTGCTTTCCATTCCAATGGCGCACCAGCTCATTGGCTTCTACACCGTGGCCGACAGTTCGGACGGCTGCCTGAAAGTTATGCGCAGCTACCAGTACTACGCAGCCTCCGCCATATCCGACAAGGTGCGCAGGTGCAAATGGGACGAGAGACCCAAGAGCAGCACCCCGGGGCGCCCCGGCGGTTACATATGGCATACCACCGGCTCCGGCAAGACCATGACGAGCTTCAAATCTGCCCAGCTCATAGCCGACTCGCACGACGCCGACAAGGTGATCTTTCTCATGGACCGCATCGAGCTGGGCACGCAGTCGCTCTCCGAGTATCGCGCGTTCGCAGACGACGCCGACGACGTGCAGGGGACCGAGAACACGCAGGTGCTGAAGTCGAAGCTCGCGAGCGACGACCCCAAGAACCGCCTCATCGTGACCTCTATCCAGAAGATGAGCAACGTGAAGGCCGGTGAGGGTAGAATCACCCAGGCGGAACTCAACCGCCTGGCCTCCAAGCGGATCGTGTTCGTCATTGACGAGTGTCACCGCTCCACCTTCGGCGAGATGCTCCAGGACATACGCTGCGCGTTCCCCAACGCGCTGTTCTTCGGCTTCACAGGTACGCCGATTCTCGACGAGAACCAGAAGAAGGGCTCCACCACCGCCATGGTGTTCGGCGAGTGTCTGCACCGTTACAGCATCGCAGACGGCATCCGCGACGGCAACGTCCTGGGCTTCGACCCATATATGGTGACGACCTTCGACGACCACGACGTGCGCGAAGCGGTCGCCCTAGAGCAAGCGAAAGCCGCAACAGTAGCCGAAGCCATCTTCGACGATCGAAAGAGCAAGGTCTTCTACTACTATATGGACTCGGCAAAGGTCCCCATGGGACCGATGGTCGACAGTGCTGGCAACCGCATCAAGGGCATCGAGGATTTCCTCACCCGCGCCCAATACTGGCCCGGCACTCCGCACCACGAAAAGGTCGTAGATGACATCCTGCGCCGTTTCCCGGTGCTCTCCCACGGCAACAAGTTCCATGCAATCTTGGCGACGAGCTCCATTCCGGAGGCGATCGACTATTACCGAGCCTTCAAGGAACGCGCCCCGCAGATGAAGGTGACCGCCCTTTTCGACCCGAGCATTGACAACAACGCCGACTCTACGGTGAAGGAAGATGCCCTGGTCGAGCTCATAGAAGACTACAACAAGGCATACGGCCAGGAGTTTACCATCCCTACATGGCCCGCCATGAAGAAGGACATCTCGGCGCGCCTGTCTCACAAGAAGCCCTACGTCAACGTCGACTCCAACCGCGACTCTCGCATCGACCTGCTCATCGTAGTGGACCAGATGCTCACGGGCTTCGACTCCAAATGGCTCAACACGCTCTACCTCGACAAGGTCATCGACTACGAGAGCATCATCCAGGCGTTCAGCCGCACAAATCGCCTGTTCGGCCCCGACAAGCCCTTCGGCACGATCCGCTATTACCGTCATCCCCACACCATGAAGGGCTATATCGAAGCGGCAGTGAAGCTGTACTCGGGAGACCGACCGCTCGACATGTTTGTCCAGAAGCTGCCGGAGAATATCGCGTTGATGGACGCGCGCCTTCAGGAGATACTCATGGTCTTCGAAGCAGCTGGCGTAGGGGACCTCTCCAAGCTCCCCGCATCGCAGGAAGCCAGGTGCAAGTTCGCCAAGGAGTTCGTTGAGCTCAACGAGTTCCTCGAGGCCGCAAAGGTGCAGGGCTTCACATGGGAGCAGGATACCTACGAGTTTGAGGAGAAGCCGGAGGAAGGCGAGCCGAGGGGCAAGTCCTTCTTCGTGCAACCGGTCATCGACGAGCGGACCTACCTCATTCTCGTGCAGCGCTACAAGGAGTTGTTCGCAGGAGGGGGCGGGCCTGGCGACGCGCCCGAAGCGCCCTACGAGCTCGATGGTCATATAACCGAAATCGACACGGGGCTCATAGACAGCGACTACATGAACGCGAACTTCGAGAAGTGGCTGAAATGCCTTGAGCAGGACGACGAGGGTCTTGCCGCCGCGCGCGAGGAGCTCCACCGATCGTTCGCGTCCCTAAGCCAGGATGACCAGCGCTTCGCCGAGCTGTTCCTTCACGATGTCGAGCGAGGGGACGTCGCCCTGGAAGACGGCAAGACGTTGAGGGATTACATCACGTCCTATGCCCGCAAGGCGAAAAACGCTCAAGTCGAGCGAATCGTCGAGGCGCTCGGCATAGACGGCGAGCTGCTTGCCACCATGGCCGCGCTTGACCTGACGGAATCGAACATTAACGAGTTCGGGCGCTTCGACGATTTGAAGGACTCGGTGGACAAGGCGCGTGCCAAGGCCTTCTTTGAGCAGAAGGAAGGCAAGACGCTCCCCTTGTTCAAGGTGAATACCCGTGCGGCGGCGCTGTTGAAGAAGTTCATCCTGGAAGGCGGCTTCGACATCGACGAATGAGCGGCTTTTTTGAACAGGCGAAATCGAAAGTTTGTCTATCTGAGGGGACGCATGCGACCATGCGTCCCCTCGTTTCAACTTGGGAACAGCGTAAGTTCTTGGATGTCGTCGATGTTTGCAGTGGTAAGGATTACAAGCATCTCAAAGAAGGCTCCATTCCCGTCTATGGAACCGGTGGTTTTATGACGAGCGTTGACGAGGCTTTGTCTTACGACCGCGATGCTGTTGGTATCGGCAGGAAGGGAACAATCGACAAACCGTATTTGCTAAAGGCTCCATTTTGGACGGTTGACACGCTGTTTTATGCGATTCCAAAATCGGACATTGACCTTGAATTCGTTCATTGCTCCTTCTTGAATGTTGATTGGAAATCCAAAGATGAATCGACTGGGTTGCCCAGTTTATCTAAAGAAGCAATTAACGAAACGCTCGCACTTGTTCCAAGTTTTAACGAGCAGAGTCAGCTCGGCGAGTTTTTTAACAACCTCGACTCCCTCATCACCCTTCATCAGCGTGAGCCAACTCACATGATGAAAGAGGGTAAAAATGCCAATCGGTATCAATGAAGAATCTCTTTTCTGCGACTACTACTCGCAATGGATTAGCGTCTACAAAGAAGGGGCCATCCGTGAGGTCACCATGGGAAAGTACCGGCTCACGCAGTCTTGGCTCGCCAAGCTGATTCCAGACCTCAAGATAAAAGATCTCGACCGGACCTCGTACCAGCAGCTCATCAATGGTTACGCAGAACACCACGAGCGCCAGACAACCATGGACTTCCACCATCAGCTTAAGGGGGCGATCCTTGATGCAGTTGACGAAGGGCTCATTCCCCGCGACCCTACGCGCAAGGCCATCATCAAAGGGAAACAGCCGCGGGCGAAAAAGATCAAGTATCTCAACCAGTTTGAGCTTCATGCCATGCTCGGCGACCTTGACCTATCAGGCGGGCCGAGTTGGGATTGGCTTATTCTGATAGTCGCTAAAACGGGCCTGCGTTTCTCCGAGGCCCTTGGGCTTACTCCCGAGGACTTTGACTTCGCCCATCAAACACTCTCGGTGAACAAGACCTGGGATTACAAGAACGGTGGCGGATTCGTCCCCACGAAAAACGCCTCATCGATGCGGAAGGTTCAACTCGACTGGCAACTCATCATGCAACTTTCTGGACTGCTCAAAGACCTTCCGCCGACCGAGCCCATATTTGCGAAGGGAAAGGTCTATAACTCGACGGCTAACAGCGTTTTGGCGCGCCACTGCAAAAATGTTAGCGTGCCCACCATATCCGTCCATGGACTGCGACATACGCACGCATCACTTCTGCTGTTCGCCGGCGTCTCCATCGCCAGCGTATCCAGAAGGCTCGGCCATGCAAGCATGACTACCACTCAGGAAACCTATCTGCATGTCATTCAAGAGCTCGAGAACAAGGACATTGACATCGTCATGAGGGCTCTTTCGACTCTTATTTAACCTGTATCAGCAAACCGTGGCTCACGCTGATGAAGGGTGATGAGGGAATCGAGATTGAGAACAACCGATGATATGCGCTTTTGCTCGCTTTCCGACGGGTAAGAGATCTCAACTTCAGCGATGTCGTTGCCATGGACGTGTACGACCGATTTTCCTTGTGCCCGCTTTGCCAAATCGTCATGGGCTTTGCTGTACGTTATGGCAAGCGCGGTGTAGTCCGGATCGAGCTTGCCTGTCGGGGTAACGACGTTCAAATCACCACCCAAAATGATTCCTGAGGTAATGTCGAGAAAGTTGGTGTAGCGCCCGATCCGAAGTGAGTCGGCCCGGCGTCCTGGAATCTGGAATACGGTTGATATCCTATGCCGTCTCGACCCTGTCCGCAAGCTCGAGGCCGGACTCGAGCATCTTCCTGGCCT
>JAXJCX010000084.1:0-37887 GCA_036302225.1 Collinsella sp. | reverse complement strand
TTGGTTGTTTTGGGGATGCCGAGTTTGGATGACGCGAAATCGTCAACATTGTCCTTAATTCCGTCTTTGGTGTAGACAGTGACCATATAGGTGCTGTGTCCGAATTCGCCCTTGTCGCGTGTTGCCCAGGCATCCCAGTAGGCGGCCCCGTTTCGCCCTTTGATTTTTCCGACACGGCGGAGTTCTGTTCGCTTTAATTTCTGGTTGCTATAGATGGTTCGACCGGTCTCCTCGGTGAGCCCGCACTGTCCAAGCATCTTGTCGAGGACTTGGTTCATGTGGCGCTCATCGGTGTTTGGTGCGTAGTCGTAGGCGAGGGTGACGGAGTCGAGTGGCTGGTCGTCGATTAGATAGTTTAGCGCCTGAGGTTCAAGGCAGAAATAGGGGGAGCATCCGTCGACCTTGCCGAGCAACGGTAACTTGGACTGCCAACTTCCGGTGGGAATTGCATATTCGTAGAACACGCCACGGCAGACAAAGGAGAGCGAGGTGGCACGCGAGCCGGCGTCGATCATCCCGCAAAGATCGAAGGGCGAGGCGATACCAAAAGAAAAGGGCGTGATGACGATAAGGAAGAGCATCACGATGGGTATGGCGAGAATGGCGATGACGTTACGACCGGTGGAATGAGGCGGCTTCATATGCGCTCCTCGAGACAAAGATCTGTTGAGGATAGGCAGAAATGGATATGTTCAGAGAACAATTCAAGTTTAATCTCATGGTGCGAGATGGTCGACCGTTAGCGTCGAAAACCACCACAAAGGTGCCTGTCCCCTTTGTGGTGGTGAGAAGCGCGCGGCTTCTTTTGGTAATAGTGTTAGCTGGCGGTATCATTAGTGCAGTTGGCGAAGGTTTGCATTGTGGGGTGTTTTGCCGTGAGCCGTTCTGCCCGTATTGGATTGATTGTCTTGGCGCTTGCGATCGCTGTGGTTGGCGCGGGTGCTGTCGGTATGGCATTTCTACCTGCTGCGGTGACGGAGCCGGTGGTCAAGCCTGTGACTCAATCTGTCGAACTTCTGACCGGCGACGACAAGCCCGAGACCATTACCGTTGATTTTGATGAGCAGCCGGCTGTGCTGGGTATTAGCAATTATCCGCGAATTCAGCTTGGGGCCATGCGCTATACCACGGATACAAGCCTGATCGATAGGGCGTCCGAGCTACTCAAGGGCAAAACATTTAAGCGCTGGTACGGATATGCGTCCTATCGGGCAAAAGCGAACGACATGGTTGGCGGATGCCACTCTTCTATCGAGCTGGACACTGCAAACGGCGCAAAGTTATGTGATGTCTCGTACGATCCGGGCTACGAGGGCAATGAGGGTCCGGGCATCTACATCATGGACGGCGATGTCGCCTATGTCATGGAGGGCGACCAGACCGAGCTCAACGATTTTATGGGTCAGTGTATCCAAGATGCCTATGAACAGACCTGCTTGCCTGACCCGCAGACTGCACGCGATAGTGGGTCTGCCCGTACATGGCTGTTCGAGGATGAGATGCCCTGGACCGTCGAATCGGGAAGTATGGGTTCGGCGAAGGAGTAGAGACCGCGACCACCACAAAGGTGCCTATCCTCTTTGTGGTGGTTTTCGGTCTGTCTCGATCTGTAACATCTTGGCCGCTAAAAGTGGGCTTGGTGTTACAGATTTAGATTTTTGATCCGGGTGTTTTCTGTTCGTCTCGATTTGTAACAGATAGAGCTCTATTTGCTGACTAGATGTTACAGATTGAGACAAACGGGCGCCGCTGAATAATTCGTCTCGATCTGTAACATCTGGAGCCGGAAACGGTCGATAGATGTTACAGATTGAGATAGTGAGGGGACGAGGCCGCAGCGGGTGAGCGTGCCTGCCCCCTATCTCTTAATCACTCATAAAATCTTATATATAGAGACTTAGATTTGTGTATAAGATCGCGCAAAGCTGGCAACAATACATCTCGAACAACGTGAAGCCGCCCCGTAGGGCGGCCACCCCAAGAGAGGTGATTCCATGAGAATCGATAAGCTAGCAATGACGTCGCGCGAGGCGCTGCAGACCGCCATGAGCACGGCTGCCGATGCGCAGGCCGGCGCGGTGGAGCCGATCCATCTGCTGTCCGCCCTGCTCGGTGCCGGTGAGCGCAACATCTCCGTGATCATCGAGCGCATCGGCGCCGACCCGGCCCAGCTCGCGCGTTCCACACAGGATGCCATCGACCACGCGCCCAAGGTTTCGGGCGAGGGCCAGCAGATGGGTCTTTCCAACGAGCTCGTCCGTGTCATCGAGAAGGCCGAGAAAAAGGCCACCAAGATGGGCGACAGCTTTGTGGTGACCGAGCATCTGCTGATGGCGCTTGCCGAGGACAAGGGCGAGGCGGGCCGCGTGCTGCGCGACGCCGGCGTCACCAAGGAGCGCATCGAGCAGGTCTACGAAGAGCTGCGTGGCGATGACCGCGTGACGTCTGCCGAGGACAAGACCCAGTTTGAGGCGCTGGAGCAGTACGGCCGCAATATCTGCGACCTTGCCCGTGCCGGTAAGCTCGATCCGGTCATCGGCCGTACCGATGAGATTCGCCGTACCATCCAGGTCCTGTCCCGTCGCACTAAGAACAACCCCGTACTCATCGGTGAGCCGGGCGTCGGCAAGACGGCTATCGTCGAGGGCATCGCCCAGCGCATCGTGGCCGGCGACGTGCCGAGCACCCTGCGCGACCGCGACCTCATCGAGCTCGACATGAGCGCGCTGGTCGCTGGCGCCAAGTACCGTGGTGAGTTTGAGGACCGCTTGAAGGCCGTGCTCAAGGAAGTGCAAAAGTCCGAGGGCAAGGTCATCCTGTTCATCGATGAGCTCCACACCATTGTGGGCGCGGGTGCCACCGAGGGCTCCATGGACGCCGGTAACATCCTCAAGCCTGCGCTCGCCCGTGGCGACCTGCATGCGATCGGCGCGACCACGCTCGATGAGTACCGCAAGTACATCGAGAAGGACGCGGCGCTCGCCCGTCGTTTCCAGACCGTGATGGTCTCCGAGCCCACCGTTGAGGACACCATCTCAATCCTGCGTGGCCTCAAGGAGAAGTACGAGATCTTCCATGGCGTGCACATCACCGACAGCGCGCTCGTGGCCGCCGCCGACCTCTCCGATCGCTATATCGCCGACCGCTTCCTGCCCGACAAGGCCATCGACCTGGTCGATGAGGCGGCAAGCCGTCTGCGCATGGAACTCGACAGCATGCCGGTCGAGATTGACGCCACCACGCGTCAGCTCACCCAGCTGCAGATCGAGGAACAGGCGCTCATGAAGGAGACCGATGACGCCTCCAAGGAGCGTCTGGAGGCCCTGCGCCAAGAGATTGCCGAGGTCCAGGAAAAACTCAACGTGCAAAAGGCCGGCTGGCTCAACCAGAAGAACGCCATCGACCACGTGCAGGAGCTTAAGGGCCAGCTCGACGAGGCCAGGAGCGAAGAGGAGCGCGCAACGCGCAATGGCGATCTGGGCCGTGCGTCCGAGCTGCGCTATTCCGTGATCCCGGGTCTGCAGCAGCAGATTCAGGATTCCGAGGCTGCGCTCGAGGCACAAAAGCAGCAGGACGGCGAGGGCCTCAACGAGCAGGTGACCTCCGATGAGATCGCCGAGGTCGTGAGCGCCTGGACCGGCGTGCCCGTGTCCAAGATGATGCAGGGCGAGCTCGACAAGCTCAAGGGCTTGGAGGGTGAGCTGCATAAGCGCGTCATCGGCCAGGACGAGGCCGTCTCCGCCGTCGCCGCAGCCGTGCGCCGCAGCCGTGCGGGCCTCTCCGATCCGGACAAGCCCATCGGCAGCTTCTTCTTCCTGGGCCCCACCGGCGTAGGCAAGACCGAGCTCGCCAAGGCGCTTGCCGAGTGCCTGTTCGACGACGAGCGCGCGCTCGTGCGTATCGACATGTCCGAGTACATGGAGAAGTTCAGCGTCCAGCGTCTGATCGGTGCGCCCCCGGGATACGTGGGCTACGACGAGGGCGGCCAGCTCACCGAGGCCGTACGCCGTCGCCCCTACTCCGTGATCTTGCTCGACGAGATGGAGAAGGCCCATCCGGATGTCTTCAACGTGCTGCTGCAGGTGCTCGACGACGGCCGCCTGACCGACGGTCAGGGTCGCCAAGTGTCCTTCAAGAACACGATCATCATCATGACGTCTAACGTGGGCTCCAAGGCTATCGCCGAGCTTTCCGGCAAGGACGAGGAGGAGATGCGCCATCAGGTCAACGCGGCCATGGCTCAGACCTTCCGCCCCGAGTTCCTCAACCGTATCGACGATATCGTGGTGTTCCATCCGCTCGGCATGGCGCAGATCGAAAAGATCGTCGACATCCAGCTTGCCGACGTCCGCGCACGCCTGGCCAAGGAGCGCATGACGCTTGCTATCACCCCGGCGGCCAAGCAGATGCTCGCCGTGGGTGGCCTGGACCCCGTGTTCGGTGCCCGTCCGCTCAAGCGTCTGGTTCAGCGCGAGGTCGTGGATGCCATCGCCGCCGCTATCATCGACGGCACGGTGCGCGAGGGCGATCAGGTGACGGTCGATGTCGACAAGGACGGCGGCTTTACCGTCGTGTGCGACAATACGCCGGCGGCCACCTACGAGGTCCCCGACGCCGAGTAGATTTTTGGGAGATGCCTTAAAACCTGCCAGTCGTCTCTAAACGCCAAGGGCGGCGGATCCAATTGGGTCCGCCGCCCTTTTTCGTGCGACAATCGATGATGTTGAGCGGATGCGATGCAAGGAGCTATGCAGATGAAAGACGAGAACAAGACGAACGCACCGGCGGCTGAGGCAGTGCCCGCCGCACCCAAGCCTGCGCCTAAACCGGCGCCCAAGCCGCGCGACCCCTACATCCGCGCCGAGAACGAGGACGACGACGGCTACGATCCCTACAGCGATCGCCGCCCCGAGCGCGAGCCGATGTTCGAAGCCGACCCGTGGCGCTGAGTGCCACCCAAAAGGCCACCAATAAGTTGCGGTGAAATAGGGACTGTTTTGCGGTTTGACCAGCAAAAACAATCCCTATTTCACCGCAACTGCGTTAGGGATGTGGATGTCGGGCGGCTGTCTTCGGGCTGGCTAGTCCTGGGCCTTGATGCTCGGCAGGAGAATCTGGGCGAGGTAGTCGGTCTCGAGTTTGGTCGCGGCGTCTGCCTTGCCGTCTTTACCGACCAGGTCGTTTTTGATCTGGCTGTATGTGTAGCGGTTGCCGGTCGTGAGCTCGACAAGCTCAATCGCCGTGTCCATGGGGTAGGTCGACACGGGGTTCTGCGTGCGCCCGTTGATGGTTTGCGGAATCACGTACGGATAGACAGGGCCGCTGGCGTAGACGGTGTAGTCGTTGCCCAGGCTGACCGTGCCCAAAACCGTATCGCCGTCATCGGGGGTAAAGGTCTCGCCGTCGCGCACTGCGACAAGCGTCACGAGCGGTGTGTTGGTGTCGCTGTCCAGATAAATGCACAGCGTGCTGCCGTTTTGCCAGGTTGCGACCTTGCCATACCACTCAACCGGAATATCGAGCTGATACAGGTTCGTCGCCTTGTGCCGAGCGTCGGCATCGCGGGCGGACTGAGCCTCGCTTGCGCTTACGGCGTTGGTGGCGGCATCGCGGCGCGTAATTGCCGCCTGCTGGAGTATCTTTGCCGCGGCGGCAGAGCTTGCGCCCCCTGCCTCGGCATACTTGGCGGCGGCATCGATCTGGTCGTCAGTCACCGTGTCGGCCGAAGGTACCTTGAGCTTAAAGGTGGCTTGAGCGCGCAGATCCTGCCCATCGCTCTTAATGGTGACCTGCGCCTTGGTGGTCGGGACGGTGTAGATGGTGCCGTCTTCCGCGATGGGGGATCCAGCAATGGAGAGCGTGTAATCGCCGGGCAGCAGCTTAATGCCGCGACCGTGCTCGTCAACGTAGAGCGTTTCGCTCACAGAGGAGCCGTCGGAGTCCTGGCCACTCACCTGCACGGGGATCTTTGAGCCGGTGGAGCAGTCGAGGCCCGCGGCATGCACGCCAATCTGCACCGACATCATCGTGTGCGCACTGGCGGCAACCACGGCGGCCTGCTCTTGCTGATATCCGTTCCAAGCCGCATAGCCCGCGCCGCCGGCGACGAGCGCGATGGCAACAACGCCTGCCACCATCAGGTTGCGTCGCTTGGGCGACATCTTGCGATGGCGAACCTCGGCCTCGCGTGCCGAGGGAACGGACGGCAGGGGAATATCGCCCATGGCGATGGTCTCGTCTACGGCTGGTGCGGAACCCAGGCCAGGAAGCTCGCGGGTCAGCGAATCCTCGGCCGGCAAGCTGTCGAGCAAGACGGTTTTCTCGCCCGTGTCGGATTCGGGCTGGTCGTCGGCCTCGCATTCGGATTCCTCGTGCCCCGCCTCGTCTTCGGTGGGCGCGGCGCCATCGTCTTTTGCATCCTGATCATCGGGCTGCGCTTCGATTTCCGGCTCATCTCGCACATCAACGCTCGAATCGTCAAACGCAATCTCGGCCAGCGCAATCCGGTCAAGGCTCTCCAGGGCCTCAGCGCACGCTTCTGCATCTTGGGCCGTATCCTCTTGGCTCATCGTCTCATCTTTCATATATCCCCCAAGCTCAATATCGGGACAACACTGTACCCAAAAATGGAGCCATATAAAGCGCATGCGAAATATAAGATCCGATTTAACCCGAGTGCATCGTTTAGCCGCATCCTCGCGGCAGCAAAAAGCCCCCGGAACGTGAACGAATCACATTCCGGGGGCCCTGCAATGCGTTGAGTTGCGCGGAGCCGGTTATGCGGCTTCGTACTCAAGCGATGTTTGCGTCAGGCGCGTTACTCGGCGTGCGCGTAATCAACCTTGGCGCGGCGAGCGGTAGCCTTCTCCCAATCGCTGGTGCCCTCAAAGACATCCTGCTTGTAGGGATTGCGACCGAGCTTCTTGGCGCGGTAGGCGATGTAGATGATCGCGGCGACGTTGGCGATCAGCGCGGCAATCGAGACCGCGGTGGCGGCGCCTGGGTCGAGCGTGGAGTGGGTCACAAAGATGGACTCCTCCTGGAAGTACGGGAACACCTGGGCAAACATGCACCAAATAGCAAGTGTAAAGGCGCGGTTCTGAATCCAGCCGCCCTTGTTCCAGATAAAGGCGGCGACGGTGGGCGCCAGCAGCAGCGCAAAGCCGCAGAACCAGGAGTGGGTGGGCAGGCAGTTGTAGGTGTAGCAGAAGTTCCAGACATCGTAGGCGATGATGTAGACCCAGGTCATGTCGGGCCACAGCATATCGGTCTGATCCTCGGAGGCGTAGACGCTCCACCAGCCGGTCATGCAGAAGATGTTGATGAGACCGGCGATGCCGTTGAACACGTTGTTCCAGCCGGCAAGCTGCGTGACACCCTCGGAGGTGACCCAGGTGGACTGGCCCAGGACAAAGAAGTGGTAGGCACTCTCGAAATCGGACACGACGGCAATCATGATGTTGATAGCGACGATCACAAACGGCCATGCGCGGAACCAATGCGCCTTGCCGATCTTGCCCCACTGGTCCTTAATGGCAATGAAGCCCCAGCAACCGGCCAGCGCCGCGTATACCTTGGCGTAGTGGAACCAGCTGTTCTGGTACACATGGGTGGGGTTGGTGAGCGCCCACTCGGCACCCTGCGAAACGCCGACGGCGATGGCGACGCAGTAGATGGTCATGGCCAGCGGAGCCACGCCAAAGATGATTGCCGCGCCCAGCTTGGTGCGGCGGCCGACCTCGTTGAGCACGATCAGGCCAATAAAGACCATGGCCCAGCCGGCCCAGTGGATAAGGGTATCGCTACCCCAAACATCGAACAGCATGCTGCTCTCCTTTCACACGCCCGCGGCCCCTCTTCTGATCGCGGGCAGTTTGGCCAAATGGCGTCAGTTCTGGGGCTTGCGCTCCGGATACTTGGCGGTATAGCCCTCGATGTGGAGCGTCGAGGCGATAATCTCCTTGACCGTCTCGTCGGGCACATCGGGGTGCGTGCGGATATACATCAACAGTCCCATGATGAGGGTGTAGAACGTCTCGTAGACATGGTCGATGCGTAGCT
The DNA here is from genome assembly GCA_036302225.1 of Collinsella sp. GTDB lineage: Bacteria > Actinomycetota > Coriobacteriia > Coriobacteriales > Coriobacteriaceae > Collinsella. The sequence continues at coordinate 29,826 of JAXJCX010000084.1, read as the reverse complement.
CATGATGGGCGACAAAATCCACCACGGTGGTGTCGCAGATATACTGCGCCACGCGCTGGACCACGTTGTGCAAAAAGCCGCCGTAGAGCGCACCGCTGCTCGAGGTGAGCGTGCTCGGCAGCTCGTGGCCGCTGGCGACCAGACGCTTGAAGAGCGGGGCGACGGTGTCGAGTGCGCCTTCGATGTCGCCAACCGTGCGGCTGGCATTCCACTGCTCGAGCTCGGAGATAAAACCGTCGATTGCCTCGTCCATGACGGCGGTGACGGCGGCGTCCATATCGGCAAAGTAGTGGTAGAACAGCGAGCGCGTGCAGCCGGCTCGCTTGGTCACGGCCGATACCGAAAGATGCGACACGCCCAGCTCGGAGCTTACGGTGCGCACGGCATCGAGGATCTCGCGACGGCGTTCGTCGCCTGTCAGGCGCTTTGCCGCGCTATCGGATGCGGGGACGGCGTCGGCCACAGAGGTGTTCGCTGCGTTACTGCTCATGCGCTTGCCGCCTTTCATCCTCTTTTGCCTGACCGTTCGCCTAACAGTCTTGAATATTGTTGACGGTTCGTCAATACTATTTTTGACACAATGTCAACAATGGCGGGTGAACGGCATGGGGGCATGCCCGGCCTGCAAAAAAAAGAGGGGCGCCGCGGTCTCGCCGGGCTGTGGCAAGAGAAGGGACGACCATGATTCTCAACGGACCGGGGATTAGCTACACCGAGCCCGATATCGGTGCGGAGTTTGTGCCGCCGCTGCCGGAGCATCCGCGCGAGGCCATCGTCAAACTGTGCGAGCACTGCACCAACCGCCTGCTGCATCGCGACGAGCTGCTGGGCTACGAGTACTGGTCGTTTGCCGAGGCCGCGACTGACGAGCAGGCCGAAGTGCTCTGCAAGATGAAGATGCGCCGTCCCTACACGCTGCCCGAGATGGTCAAACTCACCGGCATGCCCGAGGCCCAGATCGAGAAGATGCTCGACGACATGAGCTACACGGGTCTGCTCGAGTACAACTGGGAAAATCCCGAGCGCGCCAAGCAGTGGGTGCTGCCCATGCTGGTACCGGGTTCCGCCGAGTTCCTCAACATGCGCGTGAGCCAGCTCGAAGAGCATCCGGTCTATGCCAAGTTTTTTGAGCAGGCGTCCAAGGGGCCGCTGTCCAAGGCCACGCCGATGGTGCCGCCCGGAGGCGCCGGCATCGGCATGCACGTCATTCCGGTCGAGAAGGCTATCGATGCTTCGAGCACCTCGGTGCCGATTGAGCATATCGAGCACTGGCTCGACAAATACGAGGGCAAGTATGCCGCCAGCACCTGCAGCTGCCGCGCGAGCCGTCGCGTGATGGGCGAGGGCTGCGCCGACGACCCGGCCGATTGGTGCATCGCCGTGGGCGATATGGCCGACTACGTGGTCGAGACCGACCGCGGCCATTACGTGACGCGCGAGGAGGTCTACGACATCTTGCGCCAGGCCGAGGACAACGGCTTTGTGCACCAGATCACCAATATCGACGGTGAGAACAAGATCTTCGCCATCTGCAACTGCAACGTCAACGTGTGCTATGCCCTGCGCACCTCTCAGCTGTTCAACACGCCCAACCTGTCGCGCTCGGCCTATGTCGCCAAGGTCGAGAAGGACAAGTGCGTGGCCTGCGGTCGCTGCGTTGAGGTGTGTCCGGCCGGCGCCGCCAAGCTGGGCCAGAAGCTCTGCAGCAAAAAGGCCGGCGGACAGGTGCCCGAGTATCCGCGCCAGGAGCTGCCCGACGCCACCAAGTGGGACCACACCAAGTGGTCGCCCAACTACCGCAACGACAACCGCATCGAGACGCATGAGTCCGGCACCGCGCCCTGCAAGACGGCCTGCCCCGCGCATGTCGCCGTTCAGGGCTATTTGAAGCTCGCGGCTCAGGGCCGCTATGACGAGGCGCTGGCGCTCATCAAGCGTGAGAACCCGCTGCCCGCTATCTGCGGCCGCGTGTGCAACCGCCGCTGTGAGGATGCCTGCACCCGCGGCCGTGTGGACGCCGCCGTGGCTATCGACGAGGTCAAGAAGTTCATCGCCCAGCGCGATCTTGATGCCGCGACCCGCTATGTCCCACCCGTGGTGACCCCGACGCGTGCCGGCGGCTTCGACCAGAAGATCGCCATCATCGGTGCCGGTCCGGCAGGTCTGTCCTGTGCCTTCTATCTGGCCGAGAAGGGCTACAAGCCCGTCGTGTTCGAGAAGAACGAGCGCCCGGGCGGTATGCTCACTTACGGTATTCCCAGCTTTAAGCTGCAGAAGGATGTTATCGAGGCCGAGGTCGAGGTCATTCGCCTGATGGGTGCCGAGTTCCGCTATGGCGTGGAGGTCGGTCGCGATGTGACGCTCGACGAGCTGCGCGAGCAGGGCTTTAAGGCCTTCTATGTGGCTATTGGCTGCCAGGGCGGCCGCCTTGCCGGTATTCCGGGCGAGGATGCCGAGGACGTGACCGTGGCCGTCGACTTCCTTCGCGAGGTCAACAACGGCAAGATCGACACGCTGCCCGGCCGCACCATCGTGGTGGGCGGCGGCAACGTGGCTATCGACGTCGCGCGCAACGCCTGCCGCCTGGGTTCCGAGCACGTTGAGATGTTCTGCCTGGAGAGCGAGGCCCAGATGCCCGCCAGCGAGGAGGAGCGTCGCGAGGCCGTTGAGGACGGCGCCCACATCAGCTGCGGCTGGGGTCCCAAGGAGGTTCACCTGGATGAGGCCGGCCATGTGTGCGGCATCACCTTCAAGCGCTGCACGCGCGTCTTTGACGACGAGGGCCGTTTTGCGCCCGAGTACGACGAGAACGATCTGCGCCGTGTTGATGCCGACCGTGTCGTCATGTCGATTGGCCAGTCCATTGTGTGGGGCGATCTGCTGGCAGGCTCTAAGGTGGAGCTTGGCCGCGGCCAGGGCGCCCTTGCCGATCCCCAGACCTATCAGACCGCCGAGCCCGACATCTTTGTGGGCGGCGACGTCTATACCGGGCCGAGCTTTGCCATCGACGCCATCGCCGCCGGCCACGAGGCCGCCGTGTCCATCCATCGCTTTGTGCAGCCGGGCTCCACGCTCACCATCGGCCGCAACCAGCGCCACTACACCGCGCTCGACCGCGACGATGTCGTGATCGAGAGCTATGACAACGCGAGCCGCGAGGTGGCACATGTCGACCGCGACCGCGAGAAGGCTGCGCCCTTTAGCGAGTACGTCGAGACCTTTACCGAGGAGCAGGTGCGCGCCGAGACCGCTCGCTGCTTGGGCTGCGGTGCCTCGATCGTCGACCCCAACAAGTGCATCGGCTGCGGTCTGTGCACCACCAAGTGCGCGTTCGATGCCATCCGCCTGGATCGCGATCGCCCCGAGTGCTCCACGATGGTCAAATACGAGCAAAAGCTCCCAAGCCTCGGCAAGTACGCGCTCAAGCGTGCCATCAAAATCAAATTCGGGAAGAAGTAAAAGAACCTAACAAGTAAGCGAACGGCGCAGAGAACGGTTGGACAGCGAGCGGGTCCCAGGCGTGGCGAGGTGCCTTGAAAGAGGAGGGCATAGGGCTTTTGCCCATGCCCGACGATTGAAAGGCAGATCGCCCGTCTGGGGCTCGCGCAGCGTCAAGCCGACCGCCGTTCGTTAGAACGGCGGAAGGAATTAAAAGTGCACGAGCTCGGAATCGTTTACCACATCATTCGCGATGTCGAGAACGTGGCGCGCGCCAATGGCGTGAGTCGCGTTTCGAGCGTCACGCTGCTGCTGGGCGAGGTCTCGGGCGTCGTTCCCGACTTGCTGCTCGACGCTTGGCGCTGGGCGGCAGATAAAAAGCCCATCGCGCAGGGCGCGGAGCTTATTGTGGAGCCTGTCGAGGCCGTGACGCATTGCGAGGCGTGCGGCCGCGACTATGCGACAGTCGAGCACGGCAAGACCTGCCCTCATTGCGGCAGCGGCGAGACATACCTGCTGCAGGGCCAGGAGGTCATGATTAAGCAGATTGAGACCCCCGACGAGGAACCGGCAGACGCTGCCCCCGACGGCCCTTCCGACGTCCTCGACGCCGTCGATGCCGCCCACCCCCTCCACATCGTCTAGGATTCCCTATAAGTTGCGGTGAAATAGTTCCTAAATCCAGCCTTCTGGCTCTTAAACAAGAACTATTCCACCGCAACTTTTTTGAGTGGTTTCGTAGATCATAAGTCGCGCAAATAGTCAAGTCATACCTGTTTGAACAATGTAGCGGCAGTACAAGCGCATTCGCGCTTGCCTAAAATCGATATTAATGAACAGTCTGCTTGTATCTGTAAAATGCGTGGCTTGATGAGCGACGCCTTGGCGGGTAATGAGTCGAAAAGCAGCAACGTAACCAACTTGTAACAAACTTAGACGTTTAAACAAATAATCCAACCTTTTGCGGATTTAGCTATAATTCCACAAACCAAACAGGTATACTCCTTTCATGTCGTGTAGGAATTACGTAGACAAAAAGGAGGTTATGTGATGGTAAGTATTGTTCTTGCTAGCCACGGGGACTTGGCAGCTGGAATCAAGCAGACGGGCTCGATGGTCTTTGGCGATCAGCCGTCTGTGGCCGTGGTCTCGCTCGAGCCGAGCATGGGCCCCGACGACTTCCGTGCTAAGGTCGAGGAAGCAATCGCTTCCTTCGAGGACCAGGAGCAGGTGCTCTTCCTCGTTGATCTGTGGGGCGGCACGCCGTTCAACCAGATTAGCGGGCTCATCGAGGGCCATGATTCCTGGGCTATCGTCACCGGTGTCAACCTGCCTATGCTCATCGAGGCATATTCGCAGCGCTTTGATGCAAAGAACACTGCACATGCGATCGCAAAACATCTCGTGACTGAGGCTAAGGCTGGCGTGCGCGTCAAGCCCGAGTCTCTGGAGCCCGAGGAGAAGAAGCCGGCTGCGGCCGCCGCTGCTCCTGCAGGCGCCATCCCTCCGGGAACGGTCATCGGCGACGGGCACATCAAGATTGCCCACGTCCGTATCGACACCCGTCTGCTGCATGGTCAGGTGGCCACCACGTGGACCAAGCAGATCAACCCCAACCGCATCATCGTGGTTTCCGACGGCGTTGCTCACGACGAGCTCCGCAAGACCATGATCGAGCAGGCTGCCCCTCCGGGAGTCCATGCCAACGTCGTGCCTATCAAGAAGATGGCCGAGGTCGTCAAGGACACGCGTTTTGGTGACACCAAGGCCATGCTGCTCTTCGAGAACCCGCAGGATCTGCTCAAGGCCATCGAGGCCGGCGTCGACATCAAGGAAGTCAACATCGGTTCCATGGCTCACTCCAAGGGCAAGGTCGTCGTCACCAACGCCGTCGCTATGGGCGATGACGACGTTAAGACCCTCGAGGCCCTCAAGGCCAAGGGCGTCAAGTTCGAGGTCCGCAAGGTTCCTTCGGATGCCTCCGAGGATCTCGACGCCATGTTGAAGAAAGCTAAGGCCGAACTGGCCGCTCAAGCATAGTAAAGGAGGGTCCGATACATGTCTGCAATCACTATTCTGCTTGTTGCGATTGTCGCGTTGCTTGCCGGTATGGAAGGCGTTCTGGATGAGTTCCAGTTCCATCAGCCGCTCGTGGCATGCACGCTTATCGGTCTCGTAACCGGTCACCTTCAGGAGGGCATCCTCCTGGGCGGTTCGCTCCAGATGATGGCCCTTGGCTGGGCTAACGTCGGCGCCGCCGTCGCGCCTGACGCCGCTCTGGCCTCGGTCGCTTCTTCGATCATCATGGTGCTCGCCCTCAACGGCGGCGCCACTGATTCGGCCAAGGCCGTTACCGCGGCCATCGCCGTCGCCGTCCCGCTGTCGGTCGCTGGTCTGTTCCTGACCATGATCTGCCGTACCATTGCTACCGCTATCGCTCACGCCATGGACGGTTGCGCCGAGAAGGGCGACTTCTCCGGCATCGAGCGCTGGCAGTACGCTGCCATCCTCATGCAGGGCCTTCGTATCGCCATCCCGGCAGTACTTCTGTGCGTTATCCCGGCCGAGGCTGTTACCAACGCGCTTAACGCTATGCCCGACTGGCTGTCCGGCGGCATGGCCGTCGGCGGCGGCATGGTCGCTTCCGTCGGTTACGCCATGGTCATCAACATGATGGCCACCAAGGAGACCTGGCCGTTCTTCATCCTCGGCTTTGTCCTTGCTGCCATCCCTCAGCTCACGCTGATCGCCCTTGGCCTCATCGGCATCTCCCTTGCCCTCATCTACCTTGGCCTTAAGGATCTGGCCAAGCAGGGTGGCGGCACGGGCGGTGGCTCCGGCGACCCGCTCGGCGACATTCTGAACGATTACGAGTAGGAGGGGAGTGATACATATGGCAGAGAACAAGATTCAGCTCACCAAGGCTGACCGTAAGAAGGTTTGCTTCCGTCATCAGTTCCTTCAGGGCTCGTGGAACTACGAGCGTATGCAGAACGGCGGCTGGTGCTTCGCAATGATCCCTGCGATCAAGAAGCTCTACACCAGCAAGGATGACCAGATTGCCGCGCTTAAGCGCCACCTGGAGTTCTATAACACCCACCCCTATGTTTCCGCCCCCGTCATTGGCGTTACCCTCGCCCTCGAGGAGGAGCGCGCCAACGGTGCTCCGATCGATGACGTCGCCATCCAGGGCGTCAAGGTCGGTATGATGGGCCCGCTCGCCGGCGTCGGTGACCCCGTCTTCTGGTTCACCCTTCGCCCGATTCTGGGCGCTCTGGGCGCTTCCCTGGCCATGTCCGGCAGCATCGTCGGTCCGTTGCTGTTCTTCTTCGCGTGGAACATCATCCGTTACGCTTTCCTGTGGTACACACAGGAGTTTGGCTACAAGGTCGGCTCCTCTATCGCCAAGGACCTCTCCGGCGGTCTGATGGGCAAGGTCACCGAGGGCGCTTCCATCCTGGGTATGTTCATCATCGGCGCCCTGGTCGAGCGCTGGGTGTCCATTTCCTTCACCCCGATCGTCTCCACGGTCAAGCAGTCTGCTGGCGCCTTTATCGACTGGGCTAGCCTGCCTTCCGGTTCCGAGGGTATCAAGGAAGCGCTGACGATGTACAACTCCGTCGGTGCTACCGCCCTTGATCAGATGAAGGTCACCACGCTCCAGGGTAACCTCGATCAGCTCATCCCCGGCCTTGCCGCCGTGTGCCTGACCCTGCTGGTCTGCAAGCTCCTCAAGAAGAAGGTCAGCCCGATCGTCATCATCCTGGCTCTCTTCGCCGTCGGCATCATCGGTCGCTTCTGCGGCTTCATGTAAGCACGCTTCGGCTTAAGACCGAGAGTTGCTAGGTAAGGGCTTTTGAGCCATTGAAACGGACCGCACCCGGTGGGTACACTGGATGCGGTCCGATTGTTTTTATTGGAGGGCGAGGCGCGTATGGCGCAATCTCAGAACAGCACGGTCGATCTGGCAACGCCGGCAACCTGCCTGATGGGGCTTACCAGCCACGGTAACGTGATGGTGGGCAATAAGGCGTTTGAGTACTATAACGAGCGCAATCCCGAGGATTATATTCAAATCCCGTGGGACGAGGTCGACTATATTGCCGCCGAGGTTTTGCGCGGCACCAAGAAGATCACGCGTTTTGCCATCTTCACCAAGGACAACGGTCACTTTACGTTTTCGACGCGTGACGACAAAGAGACGCTTCGCGCGGTCCGCAAGTACGTCGACGAGAATAAGCTCGTGCGTTCGCCCGACTTTATCGATGTGACGGTCAAGGGCGCCAAGAGCATCCCCTCCGTCATCAAAAACCTCTTCAACAAAGGCAACTAGCTCCTCATAAGTTGCGGTGAAATAGTTCCTAAATACGCCTTTAGATGCTTCAGACAGGAACTATTCCACCGCAACTTCGAAGTCTGGTCATGCGACGTATGGCGATGCAGTAAATCTGCTACACTAGTACAACATGCCTCCGTAGCTCAGGGGATAGAGCACCGCTCTCCTAAAGCGGGTGTCGACGGTTCGAATCCGCCCGGGGGCACCAGGAAAATCGCAGGTCAGGAGTTATTTTTGCTTCTGACCTGTTCTGGTTTTGGGGTTAAGAACCGCTTCCGTTTGTAAATCTGGTAAGTAAATATTATGACTTCCCGAGTTTTCCACTGAAAACAGGAAATCACCATTTTGGGGATAAAAGTTTTCAACAGCTGTTAGTCGGTTCCATTTTGGTGACGCGCTTCCCTCTTTTGGGTAAAAAATATCACCATTTTGATGATTCGGCAGCTTAGAATTCTCTGATAAAAAGCCTGTTCAGAAGCTTGTTTCATACCCATTTTGGTGAAACCAATATATAGAGAAATAGATTAGAAAGAAATAGGGACGGCGATGCCGTCCCCTTCGCTCGCAAAGCTCGCTGCGCGGCCACGTACCGTGTCCTTGCCGCCGGCTACGCCGTCGATTGATACGCTCACTGCGTTCGCTGATGATGGACTAATCCTTTTTATCAGTGACACCAGTCATAAGTGCAGCAATTGATATGTTGAATCCATTGGCAATTTTAGAGAGGTTAGAAAGACTGACATTTCTTCGCCCGACCTCTATCGAGGCGTAGTAAGACCTGTCCATGTCAATGCGGTTCGCAAATTGCTCTTGTGAGTAACCAGACTCTGATCTGAGTTCTTTGCAGCGTAGACCAAAGGATTGTTGTAGCGGCGAGATATCCATGACAAAAAGAGTCATGGATTGTTGTATTTATGCCAACGGACTATATACAACAATCCCAGTTAAGGCGCATAATTACCTCTATTGGAAAGCACTCTGATGCCCAGTCGGATAGGGCACGGAAAAGGAATGGAACAGCACAATGACTCAGGGAAAGCATTTCGCTGCCGGCGGCGATCACTTCGACGCACTGCCAAGCAAAAAGTTTCACGCCCCGAAGGGGATCGCACGTCTGACCGTCACCGCGGCGACCATGGCCGCCATGACCGGATCGAGCCTCATCTCACCGTTCACGGCATTCGCCCAGACCGGTGACGGGGGCACGCAGCACCCCGCCGTGATGTCGCCGATCGCCGCCCACGCCGGCGCGGCATCCGGTACCGGCGCGAAATCCGCCGCACAGACCATCGCGGACCTGCAGAAGGCAGTCGACGAGGCGAAGGCGAAGGAGGACGCCGCCAAGGCATCCTACGATGAGGCCGCCGGTCCCTACAACGAGGCGGCTTCCGCCCGCGACCAGGCCAAGGCATCCTACGATTCGGCAGTCAGCGCCGGCGCGGCAGCCGACCGAGCGGCAATGGACGAGTACGCCCGTCAGGTCGCGGAGGGCAAGGACGCCGCCGATGCCGCCGGCAAGGACCTCGAGCAGGCGAAGGCAGGTCTCGCAGACGCCAAGGCGGATGCGTCCGAGAAGGGTGAAGCGTACCAGTCCGCCCTCAAGGCGGCCCAAGATGCCAAGGACGCCCTCGATAAAGCCAAGGCCGATGCCGTAGGCGCCACCCCGGAGGCTATCCGTGACGCCGAGCAGGCCGTGCGCGACGCCACGGATGCCGTGAGCAGGGCACAGGCCGAACTTGACAACGCCAACGCGACGCTTGCCGATGCCCAGTCCAAGCTGGTTGCGGCCCAGTCTGCAAAGGATTCCGCAGATACCGTCCTCGCCGCAGCCCAGCAGAACAAGGACACGGCGGATGCGAAGGCCGCAGCCGCCAGCGCCGCCTACGAGCAGGCGAAAGCCGACCTCGCCGCAGCGGAGGCAGGCGCCAGCGGTTCGGAGTACGATGCGGCAAAGAAGAAGGTCGCGGACGCAGAGGCAACCCTCGCCGCCGCACGAGCGGCACAGTCCCAGTGCGAGTCCGAGCTCGAGCAGGCGCAGTCCGCCGCGGCAACGGCACATGCCGACCTGAATGATGCCCAGGCGTCCCTCTCCGTAAAGCAGCAGGCCGCGGTCGATGCCGCGTCCGGCGTGAATGACGCCCAGTCCGCACTCGATGCCGCGAACTCCGACCTCGATGCGGCCAAGCAGGCGAACGCCGATGCCATCGCCAGGCTGGATGCAGCGAAGCAGGCCGTCAAGGATGCCGAGTCCGCAAAGGCAGCCGCCGACGAAGAGCTTGCGAGCGCCAAGACCGCAAAGGACACCGCCGATGCGGCCGTGACCGCCGCCCAGCAGAAGGTCGACGAGGCACAGGCGAAACTCGACTCCGCCGACGCGCAGCTCAAGCAGGGGGCCATCGGCTTCTTCCGTGCCATGGGCGCCGATTCAGCCATCGAGATCATCCAGAACTGTACGTACAAGGACTACACCGAAATCGGAAACAGTCTCGACGCCACGGGCCTTGAAAACATGCTTTCGTCCATCACAGTCATGAAGAATGTGAACGCATACCGCAAGTCCGTCGGTCTCTCCGAGCTCCAGGTCACCTACAAGCTCATTGCGGCGTCGATCGCAGATGCAAACTATTCGACGAAAAATCTAGAGCATGCCCAGCAGTTCGATGTTGGTGAAAACCTTGCCTGGAGCTATCGCGATCCCTGCAAGGCTTGGATCTATCAGGAAAAGGACCTGTTTGACAAGACTGCAGCCTCCCTTGGTGCGACGAATCTTTCCGGAAAGGATGCCTACGACTTCTGGTACGCCAATCAGGATAAGTTCGATTACTTCAGCATCGGCCATTACATGAACATCATCAACCCTGACTATGCTGTCATGGGATGCGGTCTGAACAATGACACCCGTTTGACGTTCTCGCTCACGCTGCAATACGGCGGTTGGGCAGGTTCAGGCTGGAACATGAACCCCATCTCCGTCGACGAGTACGAGCAGAAGCTGACCTCCTATATCAACGGTCTCAAGAACGCCAAGAGCGCACTCGACGCAGCCAAGGCCGATCTCGCATCCAAGCAGCAGGCAGCCACCGACGCCGCTGAAACCGTCCAGCAGAAGCAGGTCGCAGCGGATTCCGCACAGACCGCCGTCGTTGCCGCGAAGCAGGGCGTCGCCGATGCGCAGGAGGCCGTGAACGCGACAGGGCGCGATGTCGCCGCCAAGCAGCAGGGCGTCACGGATGCCCAGACCGAGCTGGATGCGGCGAAATCGAACCTCGATGTCGCCAACGCGGCAGTCGTTACGGCAAAGTCGACCGTCCAGCAGAAGCTGGGCGCCCTCGATGCCGCCACTGCAGCCGTAACGGCCGCACAGTCCAAGTTGGATTCCGCCAAGGCAGACACCGCATCCAAGCAGCAGGGCGTGGACAACGCGAACGCCGACCTCGCGAAGTTCTTCCAGGACGTCGCCGACGCCAAGAAGGCGCTCGATACCGCAAAGAGCGTCCACGACGCGGCGGCAGCCGAGCAGACCGAGAAGGCAACCGTCCTCGCCGTCGCTAAGCAAAAGGCGGACGGCGTCGCAAGCGCCCTCGCGGATGCCCAGCGTGCCGTCGATGTCGCAAAGGCCGACACCGGCGTTGCCGCCGACAAGCTCACCGGCTCCCAGTCCGATCTTGAGGTCGCCCAGTCGAACCTCGACATCCTCACCGGTCTTGCCGCGAAGCTCGCAGAGGCACAGCAGCGCGAGCAGGATGCGGCAAAGGCCGTCAATGACACCAAGGCCGAACTCGATGCCGCAAAGGCTGACGCCATCGCCGCCGAGTCCCTGGTCTCCGCCGCCGAGCAGGCGAAGGCACAGGCAGACGCCAAGCTGGTGAAGCTGAACTCCATCGATGCCGACACGGCGCTCGCCTTCGGCCATGACGCGAACGCGGATGACGCCCTCAACGCGCTTTTCGCCGCTGCAGTCGAGGCACGTGCCAAGGTCGCGCCCGCCAAGGCCATCCTGGACGAGAAGCAGGCTACGGTGGACGGGCTCCAACCCGGCTATGATGCGGCACTCGCCGCCTATGAGCAGGCGAAGTCCGACCGTATCGCAGCGGAGCAGGAGCTTTCCGACGAGATCGCCCGACAGGAGGCGGAGGAGGCCGCAAAGAAGCAGGCGGCATACACCCCGAAGCACCTCGCCGTCACGGAGACCGACCAGCCCGGCAGCCTCGCCCAGACCGGCGACCACGCGAACCTCATCGGCGAGACGTTCGCCATCGGCGGCACCGTCCTCGTGGCAGCCGGCGTCTTCCTCGACCAGAAGAAGCGCCGCGAGCAGATGTAAAAGCGAGCCGGGCGTTGGATATCGGCTGGTGTCCAACGCCCGGTTTCATGGGCAGGGAGATCGGTGTGAGAACAAAGGCTATTATCGTTGCGTTTCTGGTGTGCCTCATGGCACCTCAACTTGGATGCTCCAGCGTTGCAAAGCAAGAAAGCGGCTCTGCGGAAAGGACCACCACAGCGGTAAAGAATAAAGACAAAAAGAAGCCAAGCGAAGAAAAGGCGGCGCAAGCCTCTGGAGCCAAGACCGAGGAGAAGAAAGAATCCGACGACAAGGACCAGAAGTCCGATGACTCCAAGAAGGAGGATAACAAGTCTTCCGATTCCTCGAAGTCGGACAGCAAGGGCGATTCCTCCCAGTCCAAGCAGAATTCCGACAATTCGCAGAGTTCCAGCAGCAACAATTCCTCTTCCAACGGCGGCAGCCAGAAGAAGTGGGTTGCCGAGCAGGGTCACTGGGAGACCGATTACAGCCAGGTCTGGGTGCCAAATGTGGTATACACGCGTCATCCCCGCTATTGGGTAAACCACGGTGGTACTATGGTAGGACCCTTCGATTCCGAAGATGCCGCCTATTCGTGGGTTCATAATGATATGGACAACGGCGGCATCGGAGGATCTGTCGTAAACGATTCGTATACCACATCTGAGGACCAGGGACATTATGAACAGCAGGCTACGGGACAGCATTGGGTCGTCGACGTCGCCGGCCACTGGGAGTAATGTGCATCGTTCCTCTCCTCTTACATTCGGTAAATAAATATTTATTTGCGGGCGGCCGGTTTCGGCCGCCTTTTTTAGACGACCAGTCTGGGAGCAAACGATAGGAAAGCAATCAAACGAGAGGCCGTTCCAAAAGAATCCGGCGGTGCCAGATGCTTCGGGCAAAACCTTCCGCAAATCGGTAAGGTCTTCCATCAACTTGCTCCAGCCCTCGCCCGGAGTCCGCTGCGCGGTGATGCAAATACTCGGCATCCCTCGCATTCGCATCACCGCTTCGCTCTCGCTACAGCGAATCTCTAACACTCAGTATCCTTCGCGTTAAAAAATCGCTTCCGCTCACGGTCTTCACGCAGTTACAACGCCGCGAGGCCTCTCGCTTGGAATGAGGCCTCTCATTCCACGTCTACACTGCGTTTCGCCCAATCACCGTTCCGGAGATTGCAAGATGACTGTGGGTGGCATTTTTGTGGGCCCATTCGGACCCCAAAAACACCACGCCACAGACCTTGCTTACCGCCTGCTACGGCGATAAGGTTATCGTGAAGCTGGAACTTCGCGATGAAGAATCGCGGAGACGGTTCTTCATTTTGGAACGACGCCAGCCGTTCCTCATTAAAAGGAAAGCGAATCGCATAGCAGGTTTTGATCGGAGGCCTCTTCGATCGCTGATTCGTTTTCCGGAGGAATCATGAGTAGGCTCCGCCCACACACCGTCAAGGCGTCTCTTTCCGATGAAGAGAAGAAAGCCATCACTGCAATCGCAAAGCGACATGAGATGAGCGAGGCGGAACTCATCCGCTTCGCTTTGTGCAATGCCGACGATCTCGATATCGATTTTGGTTTTTCAGAAATCGCTGACCAGAAATTCCGAACCGATGACATTCACGTCCGGGTCTCACCGGAAGAAAAAACGAAAATTGAAAGCAATGCTGATTCCCTCGATATGACTGTCAGTGCGTATGCACGTCGCGTACTGCTCAAAGGGAATGTCGAGAAAATTGATGTCGATCGGGCGTCGATCGACAAGATCTATCACGAACTTTTGAAGGAAGGAACAAACCTCAATCAGCTGATGTATTTTGTGAACGCCCAGGGGCTTCCCGCGTACAACGAGAAAGCTGTTTTCCGCACGCTCGAAAAGGTTTACCAAGTTGGGCGTAAGCTGGACCGTTTCATCGACGATCTTGAGAAGCGATATTTCGTCGGCGGTGACCAAAATGACCGTCATTAAGCAGAAGAGTGTTTCGAGTGAACGGTATGCGAAGAACGTCCGTAAATACATCAACGGAAAAGATGCGCTTGTGCGTGGTGGCTGGAACATCGAATACAGCGATCGCTGGTTTTCGAAAATGGATAGAACCAGAAAGGTTTTCCATCACGACAAACCGTCGAGAGCCGGAGCCAAAAACGTAATCCTGCTTCATCAGATCCTCGCGTTCCTTCCGGAAGAATGCTCATGCAACGGAGGCAAGATGACCCCCGATGCATGTTTGGCCTACGCGGAGCAATGGCTTGCGAAGCACTATCCGCATCAACAAGTGATTCTCGCGCTGCATGAAGAAAGCGATAAGGCGGGAAAACGGTTCGCGGTACATATGGCAATCAACCGAACGGATCTTTTGACGGGTAAGCGTTGCGAGACGGGCGGGCGTCACGGAAAATTCGAACGTGCCGCGTGGGTCCGTGAACTCGATAAGAACTGGAATCTTACTCAACTTGAAAAGGGAAAGAAGAATTCGAAGATTCGCGATCGCCAGCCGCGCGACACAGAAAAGGAGATTATCGGTCGCGGTGAGTACAGTTATAAAAACAATCTGCGCGAGCTGATCCATATTGCGATCGACGAAGGTCGCGTAAAGAATATGGAGCAGTTCAAGATATTACTTGCCTCATGGGGCGTAGACATTTTCATCAAGAACAATCGAGTCTATGCGACAGATCTCGATATCAAAGAGGCCGGCAATCCGAAGTGCACTTTCAACCTGACCCGTCTCGACGGGCGCTTCGCGTTGAAGTCGTTGCAGACGGCTTTCGAAAATAACGTGTTGGAAGCCGAGCGAGCCCTTCCATACGAGAAACGTTGTGAGATTTACATCAAGCGTCTCAAGAAAGCATACTCGGCGTGGGTCGAGCAGGCGAAAGCGAGCAAGGGCGTCTCCTACAATTCGTTTCCTAAATTCATTGCGCCGAAGTGCGATGAAGATCTACTCGAAGATCCCGCCGTACGTGATGAGCTTCTTGCGCGTCGCGGTTACGCAAGGGAGATTCGCAACCGTTACGCCGGCGCCGTTCCCGATGCCGGCGACGACCGCGTTCGTGCCGCAGGCCAAGCACATGGCGGAAGCTCCGCATCGCGGCAGATGGACGATCGCGTCGTCGATCGCGGTGACTACTCGCACGGCGACACGCCTCGCTAGTTTTGGAAAGCCTATCATCGGTGCCCTAGCGCGCTGCTATTCAGTGCCGATTCTTTCATGCTCGCAATTCGGCGAGGGTGAGGAGTATGAATTGATCGGCGGGAGTCAGCCGCTCTGATAGAATCGTGCTTGCTGGCGGCAGCTCTCGTGCCGGGCAGAGTCCTCCATCCGATGGGAGGTGATGCCCATGACCGATTTCACTGAGTCCGTGAAGCTCCTGACCGCTATGGTCTCGCTCCTCACGGCCCTTGTCGGCCTTTCCAAGGCACTCAAGCAGGGTTCGAAGCCCAAAAAGAAAGGCCACCGTCGCTAAGACGATGACCTAACTTCGTTAAGCAACGGCTCTGCCCAGCTCACCACAACTTGGGCTGCCGTCGGCACCATTTTACCCTCCTGACGAGCAATTCGTCCATATTTCAAAAATCAAATCCTGTTCGCGCGTGGGCGTAAACTTTTAGTTGGGCAAATCCGGCAGATTGGAGCTTGAAACATGAGGGATATGCACCTCATGTCGCTCATAAAACGTCTCCTGACCTCGAAGGAGAACGTTTTTTAGCGACAGAAGGAGACAATAAATATGATCTGGTTTACCAGCGACACCCACTTTGGGCACGAGAACGTGCTGAAGTTCACCGACCGCCCGTGGGAGACGATTTGGCAGATGAACGACGCCATCGTCGACAGCATCAACGGCAGGGTCGCCGTGGACGATGAGCTCTACATCCTGGGGGATTTCTCATTCAAGATGACCGCCCAGGACGCCTACGGGCTGCGCAAGCGGATCGCCTGCAGGCGCATCCACCTCATCCCGGGAAACCACGACAAGGACTGGACCCAGCCGGCGGTCGCTGGCGCCTTCACCGTGGAGCCGCCGATCTGCGTGCTCAAGATCGACGGGCAGAAGATCGTCCTGTGCCATTACCCCATGGCCGACTGGCAGGGCATGAGCCATGGATCGTGGCACCTCCACGGACACATCCACAGCAGCGGCGGCGCGTACAACGAGTTCAACCGCAAGCAGGGCCTTCTGCGCTACGACGTCGGTTGCGATGCCAACGGGCACTCCCCGGTGAGCCTCGACGAGCTGAGGGAATGGTTCGCCGGAGTCGACGAGCCGTGCGACCGGGTGAAATGGCCCTGGTGGGTCAACGAGACCGGCGACAGGCAGGTCGAGCGCGAGCTGGCGGCGTACAAGAGGGAAGAGGTGATTCGATGACGGTCTATGTGACGGGCGACATCCACGGTGGGCTCGACATGCAAAAGCTCCGCGACTGGGAGCTTGGCGATGGCCTTACCGGCGACGACTATCTCATCGTTGCCGGTGACTTTGGCTTTCCGTGGAACTTTTCTGCCGAGGAATGCGCCGACATCGCCTGGCTGGAGTCGCGCCCCTACACGGTACTGTTCGTCGACGGCAACCACGAGCGCTTCGACCACTGGGAGGAGCGCCCCATGGAGTTATGGCATGGCGGGCTGACGCAGCGCCTGTCGGACACCTCGCCCATTCGGCGCTTGATGCGCGGCGAGGTCTTCGAGCTCGACGGCTCGACGGTCTTCACCATGGGCGGTGCCACGAGCGTGGACAGGGAATACCGCGTGCCGTATTCCAGCTGGTGGCCTCAGGAGCTCCCGGACGAGCGTGAATTCGATGCCGCGCGGGCAAGGCTCGACGAGGTCGGCTGGAAGGTCGACTGCGTCATCACCCATACCTGCGCCACGCGCATGCTCTCGCCGACGCTCTACCCGGACCCAGGCTGGGAGCGCCCCGATGTGGACCGGCTGACCGGATTCCTCGACGAGCTCGAGGACCGCCTGGACTATAAACACTGGTATTACGGCCATTTTCACCGAGACGGCAACCCGGACGAACGGCACACGGTGCTGTGTGACCGGATCGTGAGGCTCGGGGACAAACTCCTGCCGTGGGGTGCGTACTGATGGCTATCTATGTGACGGGCGACGTGCACGGCAGGGCCGAGTACGGGTCCAGCCGGTTTGCCTTCAAGTCTTGGCCACTGGGCCGCACGCTGACGCGCGATGACGTGGTGATTGTGGCCGGCGACTTCGGCTTTGTCTGGGACGGCTCGAATGCTGAGAGGTATTGGCTCGACTGGTTCGAGTCGAAGCCATGGACCACGTGTTTCGTAGACGGCAACCACGAGAACCACCGGATGCTGGCAGAACTGCCGGTGCGGGAGTGGAACGGCGGGCTCGTTCATGAGGCGCGACCGCACGTGCTGCACCTCATGCGCGGAGAGGTGTTCGACATCGCGGGAGCCACGGTTCTTACCATGGGCGGCGCCGCGAGCAACGACAGGCAGTATCGCAGGGAGGGGAGGAGCTGGTGGCCAGAGGAGATGCCGAGTGAGGAGGAGATGGACCACTGTCGTTCCTCGCTCGATCGCGTAGGCTGGAGGGTCGACTACGTTGTGACTCACGAGGCTCCTGCTGCCCTTGCTGAGGGGCTGTGCCGCGAGCGTGGATGCGAGTATCGGGACGACCGGCTTCAGCGATTCTTTGCCGAGCTCGACGGCCGGCTCGGCTACCGCGCCTGGTTCTTCGGCCACTACCACGGCGACAAATGGTGCAACGCCAAGCATCGCCTGATCTACCGAGACATCGTGCCGATCGAAGATGCTGCGCCCGGTTCTAGGAACCTTCTGGAAGCGCTCTAGAAGATTCCTAGAAATCAGCAACCTGACAGGAGAAACGCGGGGCTACTCGTCCTTCATCTGCGTCATGACCTCGACCTTGGCCTCGGCCACGGCCGCCCGCTGCTCGGAGGCGGCAAGGCAGTCCTTGAGGGCGGCGACCTCGGCCATCAGGTCGCGCTGGGCCAGAAGCGCATCGCTCAGCTCAGCCTGGGCTTTCAGCGCGGCATCACGCTCGCCGCGCAGTCGCTCGATCTCATCGACCATGCCCACGGCCTCGGCATGGAGCTGGACGACCTGCCTGTCGAGTTCCCGAGCATCGGCGAGATATCTGACGCTCGCGGCATGGAGCTCGTTGTTCTCGATCTCGAGGCTCGCGGTATCGAGTTCGAACTTCTCCTCTATAAAGGCGACCCGCTCATTGCAGTCGGCCTCAATCTTTTCATTCCGATCCGTCGCCTCGGCGAGCTTGCGGCTGGATTCATCGAGCTGGGCCCTGAGCAACGCGTTCTCGGTCCTGAGGTCGCCCGTCTCGCGCAGCAGTTTCTCCCGCCACGTCGCCTCGATCCGCTCGGCGGCCTCATCGAGGACGGACTTCACGCCGTAGATCTCCCTGATTTTCTTCTCGTCTGCCATGGTGCGGCACTCCAATCAACAACAGGCATGGCTCCGCCATGCCATATGGCTGGGAACAATGCACGGCCGCTGTTGATTTGTGTTCGCCCTGCGATCGGTGAGTTCTAAAAGGCGTCTCAAGTCATGCGTTCACGCAGGTTTTCGGTTGGAGAAATACCGCACGTTTTCATGGTAACACGTGCCTTAAAGAACGGGCGGCCATATCGATTCGTTGTAAATAGCGTCTACGACGTGTTGGTGGCAGGAGGTGAGGGCGTTAAAGATGTCGAGAATGATTGTGGGAGTATTTTAGATGCAGGCATGAGAAAGGGTCGAATCGAAGTGTCTGGCCGGACGCCAATTGTCCGGGAACTGTTTCGGTTCGACCCTGCTTCATTTTACATCCGCGGCATGTTCTTGTGGGCATCCTGACGGTGATCGACTCTCACGACCTCGATAGTCGGTTTGTGGGCTTAAAGTTTCGGAGGCTCCCAAGCGTTTTCAATCGCGGCGCGGTAGATTGCGGCGTAATTAAGCATCCAGCTGCCATCACCAACTTTTTGAATATACCCCTTATCCTTCAGAGAGGTATAGGCCCGGGATATCGTGTTCTTACTCAGGCGGTAGTGATCCTCAATCCATTTGCTTTTAGCGCAGAAGCCCATGGGCCGTTTGTTTTTGGAAGGTTTTCCAAACTTCCATACAAGGCCGAGGATGAGACGCTCGGCGGCAACGGTGGTGACGCAGCACGCCCACTCGGGCACTGAAATAAAAATAGCCTTATCCATTTTTCCCGTAATCTCTCGTTGCTCAGTAGCATCATCGCTAAATATGTCGGAAATCGACGGAAGCTCGCTCATGTTTACCACCTAATCAAGGTGGGCGGTACGACCTTCAAGCTGCTTGAAAAGCTCGTAGAACGAGCTTTCAAACATGTAATTAGAGCGATGGATCTGGATGAGCTTGCCGGACTCTCGCATAAACTTGCGTGCGGTGTTTTCGCTCCAGCCAGTGAGTTCGCGGATATCGTTAACGCGGAGCAACCGATCGCACTGAGCGGCACCAGTGGGGAAAGTCGGTGTGGACGCCTGAGTGCTAATCTTTGGAGTAGCCATGATGAGCTATCCTTTCAATGAGGGCCCTCCCTGTGCTTGTAAGACGTACCAGGTTCATAAGCACTTGGGGGGCCGGTTTCTATGACTACATGCGTAGCCATCTGACAGCTTTAGCATGTATTAAAACTCATTAGATGTCAATCAAATAAAGAATCTACCTGCGGAAACGGTATTATAGTACCGTAATATTATGAAATAAACGATGAATGAAAAACATGCTATTTCTCGCTTCTCTGTATATAGGCGTTGATGAAGGCTTCGTAGCCTTTAACTGCTTTTATTTCTGATTGTTGAACGAGGCTTGTATACGTTTTGAGCGTGATATTGGGGTCCGCGTGGCCAAGAATACCTTGCACGCTTCTAACGTCCGATCCGTTCGCCAGCATAAAAGTGCTTACACAATGCCTGAGCTGATGCGGGCAGATGCCCTTATATAGTTTTCCGCCAGTCGAATTGTTCGGCTCATAGATTCCAAGATTGCAGCTAACTGCGAAATCGCGAAACCAATGGTTGAAGATGTAGTTTTTCATGTGACAGACAGTAGGGATCCCTTGCTCGACAGCAATATCGCTAATGATGGGAGTGCTGCCAGTCTGGGACAGCCCCAGAGAGGCCAGGAGCTCTTTTTGTATGGCTGACCATGATTGAAGACGTTCGGTCAAGGTTTCTCCAACGGGGATTTTGCGTTGGCTTTCTTGTGACTTGGGTGCCCTCAGTTCATGGTCGTTGGTGTACTGCCTGTCAATTTTCAAGGTTTTATTGGCAGGGTCCCAATCGCGCCATTCGAGGCCCAGCATCTCGCCTTTCCGCATACCCGTATACACTAGTACTAGTGTACCAACAGCTTCGGCGGTGAGCTCAATGTGTTGAAGATGTGTGCATAGGGTAGCTACTTGGTCGATTGTCAGTGATTCTCTTTTGTTGCGTGGTCTGCGAACATGAACGGTAGCGCAGGGGTTTCGGTCAATTATTCTCTTTGCGACTGCATTCGACAAAATCTGACGCAGTTTCGCATTGATTCGTACAAGCTCTGATGGTTTGTATTTTCCCGTACGACGAGCTTCGGCATATGTTTCTTCGATTAGATCGGGAGTTAGCCCCTCAATTGTCTGAAACGCACCGAATAGGTCTTCGATATGCCTGCAATCGTACGCTTCTCTTTCATAGCTCGTTGGCGCAAGCTCGGTGTCCCTATTTTCATGAAAGGCCCAGCAGTAGGACGCAAGCAAAGTGGGCTTTTTAGTTTTAGTGATCGTGCCAGAGGAGTTGATTTCAGCCAGCTTGGCCTGCATTGCAGCCTTAGCTTCTGTTTTAGTCTTGCAACGAACTGTATAAGTTGGGGATCGTTTGTAGCGCCCCGTCTTAGGGTCCTTGACTCCAAGGGAAAAATAATAGCGATAGGTGTTAGGTGATCTCTTGTCTTTCCAACACGTGCCTCTTCCGCTAATTAGTGGCTGTTCTGACATCTTTGCGCTCCGTTTCTTTGAATAGTTTTCAACAATTCATTGAGTGCAGTTTAGCTAAATCTGTTAGTAATATGTTTGTAAAAGCGTAGGCGCAGCTACCGGAGGCAAAAGACACAAACTGCTATGTTTATCTGCGGTTATATGATATTCAATGATGCTTGATGAATGGTAGGGGGTAGCATTAAATCATATCTCCTAAAGCGGGTGTCGACGGTTCGAATCCGCCCGGGGGCACCAGAGATTTGCCGAGCCCGGTACCGCTATGGTGCCGGGCTCTTCTGGTCTAAAGGCATGCCGTAGTTTTTGCTGCTTCAGATAAAGAAAGCGCCCGTTTGCCGGGGGGACAAACGGGCGCCGTTGAGCGAATGTGTTTGCGTCATCAGCCGCTGTGGGCAACGTCTTGATGACTAGTTAGTCGTGCCGGAATCGTCGCCTGAATCAGTACCAGAGCCAGAAACCGAAACCGTCAGCGTAATCGTGCTGTCGGTGGACTGCTTGCCAGTGGGGGAGACGCCCGTCACGGTGGCGTTTTCGTTGCCACTCACGGGGTTGCCGTTCTGATCGCAGAATGCGATGTTGTAGAATCCGGCGTTGTTGAGCGCGGTGACGGCGGCGGAGATGCTCTTGCCGTACAGGTTGCCCGGAACGCTGGCCTTGCCGGACTTCTTGGCGATGACGACGGTGATCGTGGCGCCGGGCTTCTGCTTGCCGCTGGGGTTCCAGCTAATGACGGTGCCCTCGGTGACGGAATCGTTCTCCTGGTAGCTCACGTTGACGCCAAAACCGGCCATGTCGAGAGCGTTGCGTGCCTGGGCCTCGGTCATGTCGGTCAGATCGGGGACGGAAGTGGTGTCAGGACCGCTGGAGACCTTATACGAGATGGTCGTGCCCTTCTCGACTTCCTTGCCGGCATCAGTGCCCTGCTCAAAGACCTGGCCTTCGTCGGCCTCGTTGGCCTCCTCGGTTGCGTTGCCCTTCAGGCCCACGCTTGCCAGCGCGGCCTCGGCCTGGTCCTTGGTTAGGCCGACGAGCTGCGGAACCTCAACTTTCTCGGAGGGCTTGGGGCCCTTGGAGATCACCAGGTTAACCTTGGAGCCCTTGGGCTTCTTAGTGTTGCCGTTGGGGGTCTGCTCGGCAACCTTGCCCTCGTCGACATCGTCGTTATAGCTCTGGTCGACAGTTCCGACCTCAAGGCCGGCCTCCTTGATCAGCTCGATAGCGGTCTGCTGGTCCTTGTTAAGCACATCGGGCACCGTAACCTGCTCGCCCCCAAAGAGCCCGGTGGCGAAGGCCACCACAACGCCAACCACGGCGATTGCGGCGACTACAGCGGCGATAATCTTGTTCTTGTTGGACTTGGGCTGATCGACTTCGTAGGAACCGGTGGAACCCGAGACGGCGCTGCGGGGGTTGGTCTGTCCGCTTACGCCCGATACGGGGCGAACCATAGCGCGCGTGGAGTCAGACAGCTCACGGGTCTTGGTGGCGCCCAGGTCGCCCGCGGCACCGATGATGCGCGTGGGCTCGGAGACGTTGACGGCGCGACCGGACAGGTAGTTGTTGAGCACCTGGCGCAGCTCGTCTGCCGTCTGGAAGCGGTTCGACGGGTCCTTTTCCATGCACTTGAGGATGATGCGCTCCAGATCGGCATCGACGCCGGAGTTGACTTGGCTCGGCGGAACCGGCAGTTCGTTTACCTGCTTGAGCGCAACCGAGATGGCGTCGTCGCCGTCAAAGGGGACGCGACCGGTGGCGCACTCGTACATCACGACGCCCAGGGAGTAGATATCCGAAGTGGGACCGAGGTCCTGGCCGCGCGTTTGCTCGGGGCTTACGTAGTGGGCGGTGCCCAGTACATTGTTGTCCTGCGTGAGGTGGCTGTTCTTTGCGCGCGCGATGCCAAAGTCCATGACCTTGATGTTGCCGTCGGGCAGCACCATGATGTTTTGCGGCTTAATGTCGCGGTGGATGATCTCGTGCTTGTGGGCGACCGAAAGCGCGGAGCTGATCTGCGAGCCGATCTGCGCGACCTTCTTTGGATCGAGGGCGCCGTGGCTCTTGATGCCGCTCTTAAGGTCGGTACCGCGCAGGTACTCCATGACGATGTAGTAGGTATCGCCATCCTTGCCCCAATCGTAGACGCCCACGATATAGGGGGAGGAGAGACCTGCTGCTGCCTGGGCCTCCTGCTTAAAGCGGGCGGCGAAGGTGGCGTCGCCCGCATACTGCGGCAGCATGATCTTGACGGCAACCGTGCGGTCGAGGACCTGATCTTGCGCACGGAAGACGGTCGCCATGCCGCCCGTCCCCACCTTATCCTTGAGGAGGTATCTTCCCCCGAGGACCCTCTGTTCCATTCCTGCTCCTAACATAACTATTCGCTCAACGATGTGTGTAGTACCTATGATGTGGCCGCTGGGGCCGTGTGGCGCGTTGCCGCTAACCCTTAGGCCGCGGCGCGCCTCGGGTGTCCGATTCGATCATGGGCATCACGCTCCCTGTGCGGCAAGCGCCGCGGTCAGGACGATACCGGCGATCTTGGCGGCCTTGACGTCATGCTTGTCGAAATCCTCCAAGGCCACCGAGATGGCGACCGTGGGTGAATCGTAAGGTGCAAAGCCAACGAACATCGAGTTGACGTTGGTGCCGCCGGTCTCGGCCGAGCCGGTCTTGCCGGCGACCTTGACGCCGGGGATTTGGGCATCGGTGCCGGTGCCGGACTGGACGACGGCAAGCATGGCCTGCTTGACCTGGTCGGCCGTGGCGGAGCTGACGGCCTGACCAAGCGAGCGGGACTGCGTGGTCTTGACCACGGTTCCGTCCGGGGCGAGTACCTGGGCTACAAAGTACGGGTCCATGACCACGCCGCTGTTAGCGATGGCGGCGGCAATCACGGCGTTTTGCATGACGGTGGTCTGCGGGCCGGGCGTGTGGTCCATGCCGACAGGCTGGCCGGCGCCGGCCCAGGCGGTCTCCCACTCGGTCATGAGCGACGGGTCGGCCATGATGGAGGCCGCGGAGGTCAGGTCCTGGCCGAGCTTTTGGCCGTAGCCAAAGGCGTTGGCAAACTGCACGAGCGTGTTTGCGCCAACTTCGTTTGCCACCTGGCCAAAGACGACGTTGGAGGACACGGCAAAGGCCTGCTGCAGGCTGATGGTGCCGTAGCTCTCGTTGGCATAGTTGGTGACCGGTGCGTTGCCGATATCCATGGAGCCGGGCGCCTGGTAGGTGCTGGTCAGGCTGGCGGTACCGGTCTCGAGTGCCGCGGAAAGCGTAACGACCTTAAACGTGGAGCCCGGCGTGTACAGCGCGTCCATGGCGCGATTGTACATGGAGCCGTCCTCGCCGCCGCCCGTCTGCAGCAGGGCATCGATGTTGGTGTTGTCGTAGGTGGGCGAGCTGGCACATGCGAGCACCGCGCCGGTACGCGGGTCGATGACCACTACAGCGCCCTTAAAGCCCTTGAGTGCCTGCTCGGCCGCCGTCTGGATACGCGAGTCGATGGTGAGCTTGGCGGTGTTGCCCGGCTGGGTCTGGCCCGCGAGCGACGCGATGGCATTGTTCCAGCTGGAGTAGTCCTTAGAACCGGTGAGCGTGTCGTTCATGACGCTCTCGATGGCGGTGGTGCCATACTGCTGGCTCACGTAGCCAACCACGTGAGCTGCCAGGTTACCGTTGGGGTAGGAGCGTACGTAGGTGCCGTCCTCCTGCTGCAGCGACTCGGCCAGCGTCACGCCGTCGGACGTGATGATGGAGCCGCGCTGGATGTACTTGGAGCGGGCGATGGTGTGGTTGTTGGTCGGCATGTCCTGATAGTCCTTGGCCTTAATGACCTGGACATAGGTGAGGTTGCCGATAAGGATGGCGAACAGCGCCGTAAAGGCGAGCACCGCGCGGGTTAGACGGTTGGCAAGAGCAACGCGGCCGAGCACACCGGATTCAGGCGTGTCGAGCAGGCGACGGCGCATGCGCGAGCCGACGGAATGGCTGCCGCTGCCGTAGGAAGACGAGGTGGCAAAGCGCGTGCCCGTCGGGGCGGCGGCAGATGCGACCTGATCATCGGTGATGGCGGCCATGGTGCCGGTGCCGGTAAGCTCGGCCTCGCGTCCGGTCGCCTCGTCACCGGCGCGCAGCAGGAGCGCGACGATGATAAAGCTCGCCAGCAGAGAGGAGCCGCCCTGGCTCATAAAGGGCAGGGTGACGCCGGTCAGCGGGATCAGGCGGGTTACGCCGCCAACGATCAAGAAGGCCTGGAAGCTGATGGCGGCCGTAAGGCCTGTGGCACTAAAGGCGGCGAGGTCGGATTTAGCGCGGGCAGCCGTGGTGAGGCCACGCACGGCAAAGAGCATAAACAGGATGAGCACGGCGCCGCCGCCCAAAAGGCCCATCTCCTCGCCGATAGCCGAGAAGATAAAGTCGGACTCGACGACAGGGATGTTGTTGGCCATGCCGTTGCCGATGCCAACACCGACCAGACCGCCATCGGCAAGCGAGAAGAGCGACTGGACGATCTGGTAGCCCTGGCCCTGGGCGTCCTTAAACGGATCGAGCCAAACCTGGAAACGCACCTGAACGTGAGACAGGAACTTGTAGGCGCCCACGGCTCCAACGGCTAAGAGCGCAAGGCCGATAACGACATACGAAAAGCGCCCCGTGGCAACGTAGAGCATCAGCAAGAAGATGGTGTAGAACAGCACGGCCGAACCCAGGTCGCGTTCGAAGACGACGACGAGCAGGCACACACCCCACACGGCAAACAGCGGCAGCAGCAGTCGCAGGCGAGGGATCTTAAAGCCCAGAATCTTGCGGTTGGAGATGGAGAGCAGCTCGCGGTTCTCGGCCAGGTAGCCGGCCAGGAACAGGACGATAAAGACCTTGGCGAACTCGCCGGGCTGGATGGTAAAGCCCGCGATGCGAATCCACAGCTTGGAGCCCGAGATCGTGGTGCCGATAAAGATAGGCAGCATCAGCAGAATGATGCCGATGATGCCAAAGGTGTACTTGTAGCGCATGACCACGTCGAGGTTTTTGACTAGTGCAAGCGTTCCCACCATGAGCGCCACCGAGACAAACAGGATGATGAGCTGTGAGATGGCGAGAGCGGGGGCGAGACGCGTCACGAACGTGATGCCGATGCCCGAAAGTATAAATACGATGGGCAGGATGGCGGGGTCGGCACCGGGCGCCAAGATGCGCACGGCAATGTGGGCCGCGGCAAAGGCGGCAAAGAGGCCGATCGGTACGGCGAGCGTCTCAAAGGAGATGGCAGCGCCCGCGGTGAGGACGTACATCGCATACAGCAGGATGACGGGGAACGCCGAGGCGATGAGCAAGAGCAGCTCGGTGTTGCGGCGACTCATAAGCGGCACTCCCTTTCTAATTCTTATCGGAGGCTTCGGCCTCGGCGGACTGTTCGGCGGTTTTCTCGGAATCTGATTCGGAGGTCGATCCCTGATTGGTGTTGTCGCGAATCGTTTGCGCGTCGATCACCTGGCGGGTCTGCTCCTCGTCGATCTGGTGGCGGTACTTGGATATCGTGTCCTGCGCATCGTCGACACTTGTTTGCGGAATACCCGCCTTGAGGCGGTTTTGCGTGTCTTCGGGCAGGTCGGATAGCTTGATGCTGGTTTCGCTTTCGAGCCAGTGGAGCTTGAGTCCGAGTGGCTTGCCGGGCAGGCCGCGCCAGACGGCGACATTGCCCTGGTAGGTACCCAGGTAGTACGAGCCGGTGACACCCGTGTAGGCCCAGATGCCAGCTGCCAGCACAAAGACGAGGGCCAGGATGGCGGCGATAGTAACGTTGCGGCGACGCACGCGTTGCGCCTCGCGCATGACGCCATCGTCAACCAGGTCAACGACTACTACGGTCACGTTGTCGTGGCCGCCGGCGGCAAGCGCCGCGTCCACTAGGTTGTCGACGCAGATTTGCGCGGTTGAGGACTGCGTGGCGATGTTCTCGATATCGCTATCGGGAATCATGCTCGAAAGGCCGTCGGAGCACAGGATCAGACGGTCACCTTCCTCGATATGCAGAGTGAAGTGGTCGGCATACATAGCGGGGTCCGAGCCCAGCGCGCGGGTGATGACCGAACGGTTGGGGTGGACGCGAGCCTCGTCTGCCGTGATTTCGCCGGCGTCCACGAGCTCCTCCACGTAGGAGTGGTCGCGGGTCACGCGGATGAGCGTGCCCTCGTGGAGCAGGTAGGCGCGAGAGTCACCCACGTGGGCGATGGCGAGCGTGTCGTTTTCGATATAGGCGCAAGTGGCTGTGCAGCCCATGCCGGGCTTGCCCAGGCCATTCAAGGCAGCCTCGATTACGGCGGCGTTGGCGGCCTCGACGGCTGCCGCCAGGCGTGCGGCGTCGGCAGACTGAGGAGCTGTCTTGGCAATGGTCTCGACAGCGATAGAGGAGGCTACCTCGCCGGCGGCGTGACCGCCCATGCCGTCGCATACGCAAAAGAGCGGCGACTGCACCAGGTAGGAATCCTCATTGTGCGGGCGCACACAGCCAACGTCGGAGCGGGCGCCCCACATGAGTTGCGTGGTGGTGCCGGCATCATAGGTCGAGTCGGTCTCGATGCGCTCCTCGGTTAGGGGTTCAAAGCTCATGGTCGAGCCGGGGTCTTTGAGCTTGGCCTCAACGGCGGCAACGTCGATCTCGGCTGTGTCACCGGGAGAGACGGTGTCGGTCTCGGCGTTTGATTCGGAATCGCCGGTGTCCGGGGAGTCGGGCTCCTCGGAAACGCGGGCGGTCGACTCGTCATCTTGCGGGCTGACGTCTATAG
Source organism: Collinsella sp. (assembly GCA_036302225.1). GTDB lineage: Bacteria > Actinomycetota > Coriobacteriia > Coriobacteriales > Coriobacteriaceae > Collinsella. Next base: position 1,960 of record JAXJCX010000084.1, on the reverse strand, counting down.
GCTCGGGCGTCGCAAAGTGCGACGGCGCGGGCGTGTTTTGCGACTGGGCGGCGGGCTCGGCCACGGCATCGGACTCGCTTGCGGGCGCAGGCTGCGGGGTCTTGGGTGCAGGGCCGTCCTCGGGGGATGTCCCCGCCTCGGGCGCCGGCGTAGACGCGGGCGCAACCTCGGATGCCGGGGCTATGGGAAACGCCGGCGCGGCGGGCTCGGGTGCCGCAAACACCGCAGCGCTCTCGTTGATTGCCGTGGCGACGGGCTCTGCAAAGTGAGCCGGCGCCGGGGTTGCTTCGGGCGCTGTGGGCTGTTCCGCAGCATGTGCGCCGATGGGCGCCGCTACGGCATCCTCTTCGTCCTCGTTATCGGCGAGATCCGAAATATCATGCGTTACATGCGAAAGAGGCAGGGAGAACACGGTGTCCTCGGGTTCCACGGGTGCGGAGCCCGCCGGAGCGGCGTGGGCCGGCGCAGCTGCGGCGGCAGCCGGTGCCTCGGTCATAGTTGCGGACTTGTTCTCCTCGTCGATCATCGACGGTTCACCTTCATGACCACGTCGCCAATCTGGACTTCGTCGCCCTCACGCAGCGTCGCGGGCTCCACGAGCTGGCGGCCGTTGACGAGCGTGCCGTTAAGCGAGTTGAGGTCCTCGATGATGAGCGCCGGGCCCTGCAGCGAAAAGCGCGCATGCGAGGCCGAGACGAACGGTTCGTTGATGCAGATGTCCGAAGATGGCGAGCGACCGACGATGACGGGGCCGAGCATGTCTACGTGGATGCCGCGGATACCGCGCGGACCCTTGTCCACATCAATCGTCCAGATAGCCGAGTCGCGGCGCTGCCCGCGCACAAGTCCCACGCCGGTCTTCATGACGGCGAACAGGAAGATATAGAGCAGGGCGACCAGGACGATGCGGCCTGCAAAAAGGACGATATCGATGTTCATAAGCGACTATCCCCTAAATTCAAAGGTGCTCAGGCCAAACGTCAGCAGATCGCCGTTGCGCAGCGGGCAGCGCGTAATGCGGCGGTTGTTGACGAGCGTGCCGTTGGTGGAATTGAGGTCCTCGATCGACCAATCCGAGCCCGTAAAGGTGAGCTGGGCGTGGCGGCGCGACACGTTGGGGTCGCGCAGGGCAATGTCGGAAACTGAGCGCTCGCGACCGATGGTTACCTGTGCGGAGGTGATGCTATGGCTCTCGCCGCTCACGACGTCGACGAGCTGGGCGAGCGGGCGCTGCGGGGCGCGAGTGCTCGCCATGTTGGAGGCGATGCCGGCTGCGGCGCCTAGGCCCACGGCGGCACCGGTCGCGGCGGCTCCGCCCATGCCGGCAAGCGCGTCGCGCGAGACGGTCTGCGGCACCGGGATGGGTGCTGCGGCGGGGTCGGGGACGCTAGGCGCGAAGGGGTCTGCCACGGCAAGCGGGTCGGGAGCGGCGGCGCGAGGCGTCGGCTGCTGCTGGGGCATGGCGGCGGGGCGCTGCTGCTGCGGGGCAGCAAACTGCTGCTGGCCGGCGCGCGGGGCGCTGGCGGCACGGCTTGCCGCGGAGTTGTTCTGGCCCAGGCCGTTTTGATAGGCGCGCTCTTCTTCGTACAGGCGGCCGAGCGTGGGGGCATCGACGTTCTCGGCAAAGACCGAGAACTTGCCGGCGCGCAGCTGCGGATCGATCATAAAGCGCACGAGGGGCTCGCCGACAAAGACATAGCGGCGCTTTTCGGCCTGCGCCTTCACAAACTCGCGGACCTCGCGCGAAAGCTCGGGGTAGAACGGGGCGAGCATGGGATCGTCGTCGGCGGCGATAAGGATGGTATAGAGTGCCGGCGCCGTGTTGACGCCGTTGATCACCAGAGTCTGATCCTCCATGTCGCGAGCGGCCTGCTTGGCAAGCTTCTTAAAGGAGAACGGGGCACGGGTGGCACCGAAGATGCCGGCCACGTGGTCCTCGAAGATGTTCAGGAAGTTCACG